>JANWLO010000139.1 GCA_025450815.1 Gemmatimonadaceae bacterium | reverse complement strand
GTGCCAGCGCGAACGCCAGCACTCGGCCATCGATGGAGACCTGATCGAGGCGCGGCACGTTGAAATCGCTCGCCAAACCGGCTGCCCATCGCACACCCGCCATCGCCAACAGCACGCCCACGGCGCCACCCGCGGCGGCGAGGACAAGGGACTCGCTCAGACATTGCGCCACGATTCCGGCGACGCCAGAGCCCAGCGCGCCCCGCACCGCAAGCTCGAGCTGGCGTGCCTCGCCGCGAACAAGAAAGAGGTTGGCCACGTTGGCGCACGCGATGAGGAGCACCAATGCGACGCTGCCGAGCAGGATCCACAGGAGGCGAGAAACATCGCCCACGATCGAATCCAGCAGCGGAGTCACCACGGGGCGCACGTGCGCCTTGGCCCACATATCCGGCGGAATGCCGCTCGGAAATTCGTCGAGCAATCTGGGTAGCACATGCTCGAGATCGGCACGCGCACTCGCGACCGTGGCGTCGCCTTGGAGCCGAGCCACTCCGCGATAGTTGAAGCTGGCGGCCGTCGCCGTCGCGGGGTTGATCGGAATGGGAAACCAGAGCTCCGGAGCCGATCGCGGAAAGACGAACGTTTTCGGCATTACGCCTACAACCTCGCGCGACACGCCGTCCGCAATAATGCGCTTTCCGATGGCCGATGACGAACCGTTGAAGTGTCGCTGCCAGAATCGGTACGACAGCATCGCCACGGGCGCGGCATCGGAGCGATCTTCGCCGCTGCGGAAGTCCCTCCCCAGCGCCGGCGCTACGCCCAGCACCTGAAACAGGTTCGCGGTGACCAGCGCGGCAGAGACGCGCTCGGCGGTTACGCTCTCACCGCTGACCATGTCGAGGCTGATGTCGCGATCGCGCCAGGCGCCAATTCCGCTGAGTGCGCGCGCGTGCTCCTGATATAGCAACACGCTCGCCTCCGACTGGTCGACATTCGAGGTGCCAGCGACTTCGATCGTGTGCGTGAGCGCCACCAGCCGGCTCGGGTCCGCGTATGGCAGGGGCCGCAGAAGCACCCCGTTCACGACACTGAACATGGCGGTGGTCGTGCCGATTCCGAGGGCCAGCACGAACACGGTGGTGATGGTGAAGCTCGGGACACGCCGCAACCGGCGTACGGCGTGGCGCAGCTCGGTGAGTTTCACCGCGCGTAGTGGTCCAGGCATCAGTGGCTCCTCTCGATCGCGGCTTTCGGGATGACGAAACACAGACAAGACGCTCGACGCGCGCTCGGCGAGCGCCTGCGTGAGCAGATCGTGTACGATCATGAAGGAGAACGCGGCGCGCGGGACGCTATGTTCGGATGCGTCGCGTCTCTGATCGCGAAACGCCTCGATGAGATCCTGAGCGAACGCTCGCCGAAATCGCGACGGGTAGAGATGCAGCAGGACGCGATAGAGCCGCTCCCCGCCGTTGAGCGGGGGGACGCGAAAGTCCGCCATCAGGCGAGTGCCGGACCAGCGCGCAGCGCCGCTCGGGCCGCGGCCGCGAGAGCCGCCATGCGATCGGCCTCGGCAGCCATTGCACGGCGGCCAAGCGCGGTCACGCGGTAGTACCGTCGGCGCTCGTCGTCGGCATCGGCGGCGGGGCGTCGCTGCGACTCGACCACCAGGCCGTCGTCCAGCATGCGGCGCAGAAGCCTGTATAGCGCGCCGGCCTGGAGTACCACCGTGCCCCCGGAATTCTCGCTGGCCTCGCGCATGATCGCGTAGCCGTGTCGCTCTCCGTGCAGGAGCACGAGCAGGATGTAGAAGGCATCCTGCCGGAAACGAAAGACGTCGCTCGGTGCAGAGTTGTCTGGCATGGCTCCGATGGTATAAACGAAGTGTTTATAGACCATCGGTATATATGATGGCGCTCGACAGCCGTCAAGAAGGGCCGACCAGGAAATTCTGATCGGCCCTTTACGGGAGGAGCGTAGCGAGTTGGAAAGCGGCGGTGCGCGCTACACGACAGTCGCGACGGCCTCGGTGTAGCTGTGTCCCTTCTCCATCTCGTCGTACACGAAGCGCATCACGTCGGCGTTGCCGAGCAGAAAGCGGCACCGCGGCGCGCCGGCGGAGCGGCATTCGACTTCGAGCACGGCCAGAGGCACCTCGGAGAGGCGGCCGAAAAAGTCCGCGAACAGCCCCGTGGTGATGTGGCAGCCGGGCGAATCGAGCTTGCTGTCCGGGTCGGATTCGCCCCAGTCGGCGGAGTCGACAGTGGCGAGTGCCTCTCCCATCGAGCCGACGGTGATGGAGCCCCAGCCGGCCTCGCGAAAGTACGTGGACGCCTTGCGCTGAAATTCGCCCACCTCGAGCTCCTCGGGCGCCGCCTTGCCCTGCAGCCGGAGCCATTCGCGGAACGACTGGTAGACCGCTTCGCCGCCCGCGTAGCCGGCTTCCTGGAGCGCGCCAGCGGCGGCGGGGCCGGCGTCGCGGAAGAGGATCGCGCGGAGCGCCACGAGCGTCGAGCGGCTCAGGGCGACCAGGCGGTGGTGGGCGAGATCGATGGTATGGATCATGTCGGTATCTAGGAGTCTCCCTCTACGCGCCGCAAGAGTCCCGCTTCATCGACGACCTCGATGCCGAGCGTTCTTGCCTTCTCCAGCTTGCTCCCGGCCGCTTCGCCCGCGACGACGAAGGTGGTGGCCCTGGATACTGAGCTCGTCACATTCCCGCCATTCGACTCCACGAGCTCGGTGGCCGCTGCCCGTGACAAGGTGGGCAGCGTGCCAGTGATGACGACCGTGCAGCCCGCCAGGGAACGTCCGGCGCTTCTAGCCTGGGGCTCGGTGAGCGTCAGCCCGGCCCTGCGCAGGCGATCCATGAGCTTACGGGTGTTCGTCTCCGAAAAGTACTCGGCCACCGAGTGCGCTATGATATCGCCAATTCCGCGGACCTTCGCGACCTCTTCGAGCGACGCCTGCATGAGCGCGTCGAGACTCCCGAATCGGCGCGCGAGCAGCTGCGCCGCGCCTTCGCCCACGTGGCGCACTCCGAGGCCGTTGAGGAGGCGCGAGAGGGGCCGTGAGCGGGAGTCGTCGATTGCGGCGACGAGCTGCTCCGCGCTTTTCTCGGCGAAGCGCTCGAGCGACACAAGCTGGTCGACAGTCAGCGCGTAGAGATCCGCGATGTCGTTCACGAGGCCCGCCGCGATGAGCTGCGCGATGCGTTTGTACTGCAGCCCGCGGATGTCCATCGCGCCGCGCGACGCGAAGTGCACGAGCCCCTCGAGCTGGCGCCCGGGACAAGCCACGTTGGGGCAATAGACGGCCACCTCCTCCTCGTCGCGGAGTACGGGAGTGCCGCAGCTCGGGCAGCGCTTCGGCATCTTCCAGATCTTCTCCGTGCCGTCGCGCCGTTCGGGAAGCGACGCGATGATCTGCGGGATCACCTCGCCGGCGCGCTTTACCTGCACGTAGTCGCCGACGCGAAGATCCTTCTCGTGCACGAGCTGCTCGTTGTGGAGCGTAGAGAGCTTTACCGTCGTGCCTCCGATCTCCACCGGCTCGAGCACCGCGTACGGGTTGAGCGCTCCGGTGCGGCCGACGTTCACCTCGATCGCGAGCAATTTCGTGATGGCAATGTCGGGAGCGAACTTTCGCGCGATCGCCCAGCGCGGCTCGCGTCCGCCGATGATGCCGAGCTCCTCCTGCAGCGCGAGCGAGTCAACCTTCACGACCACGCCATCGATCCCGAAGTTGAGCTGCGCGCGGAGCGTGTGCTCGACGTGGTGCACGAACGCCGTGACGTCAGAGAGCGTGGCGCAGCGCTGACGGTGCGGCTCCACCGGGAATCCCCATCGCTGCAGCGTGTCGAGCAGCTCCGGCTGGGTAGAGAAGGGAAGCGTCACGCCCGGGGGCGCAGCAGCGGCGAAGCCGAAGAAACGCAGCGGACGGCGCGCCGTCTCGCCCGGATCGAGCTGGCGCAGAGACCCCGCAGCGGAGTTGCGCGGGTTCGCGAAGATGGGCTCACCCGCTTTCGTGCGCTCGCGGTTGAGCTCCTCGAACTTGTCGAACGGGAGATAGCACTCGCCGCGAATCTCGAGCAGCCGCGGCGGGTTCGGATCGTCGAGGCGGAGCGGAATATCGCGAACGGTGCGCAGATTCGCGGTTACGATCTCGCCGATGACGCCGTTGCCGCGCGTGGCGCCCGTCACCAGCACGCCGTTCTCGTAGGTGAGGCTCACCGCGGTGCCATCGATCTTGAGCTCCGCCGTGTAGGTGCGCTGCGGATCCTCTCCGACGAGCCGGGTGAGGCGCGTCTCCCACTCGCGCAGCTCGTCGTCGTCGAACGCGTTCCCCAGCGAGATCATGGGGAGGAGGTGAGCGTGCTTGGCGAGCTGCCCCTGCGGAGGAGCGCCAACTCGCTGCGTGGGCGAGTCGAGCGTGCGGAGCTCGGCGTGCTGCTCCTCGAGGTCGCACAGCTCGCGATACATGCGATCGTACTGGAGATCGGAGATCTCCGGGCGGTCGAGCACGTAGTACTCGTACGACGCGCGCTCGAGCGTGCGTCGAAGCTCGGCGGCGCGCGCGGCGAGTTTATCGAGGCTCGCGGACATCAATGAAAGTTGCGGAGAAACGGCGGCCGATGGGAGGGCCGCGTCGAGCTATCCCTTAGCTTCCTCCGACATCACTTCCATCGCTACGGACACGAGGCGCTCGAGCTCCTCATCCGCATGCGCCGGAAGCAGTGTTTCGGCCCACATGTGGTCTTCGGCGTTGGTGTAGCGGTCGAGGAGCCGGCGCACGAACGCGACGAGCGTGATGCGCTGCAGCTCGCTTCGGCGCTTCTCCTGCTCCTGCGACTTCTGTCCGGAGAGCAGCGTCTCGAAGCGGTGCGCGTTGCGGAGCGCGTTCGCGGTGAGGGACGCGATCACCTGGCAGAAGCGCACGTCGCGGTCCGCGAAGGGCGCTGACTCGCGCTCCGTGCGCAGGAAAATCGCGCCGATTACCGTGCCGCGCCAACGGATTGGCACGACGACGATCGAGCGCACGTTGCGGAGCGCGTTGATGAGCTCCGCTCCCTGATACATCGGGTGTGTGCTCGCGTCGGGGATGAACACCGTCTCGCCGCTCTGAAACGCGCGCTTGAGCTCGGGATAGCGGTCGAGGTCGACGATCAGGTTGCCGATGGACGGATCTTCGTACGTCGCCACGAGGCGAACGCTCTGCGCATCGCCGGCCAGGTAGATCGAACAGCGATCGAGTCCGAACGTTTCGCCGAGCTTGCGGGCAATGGTGCGGAGGATGTCGGTGAAGTGGAGGGAGGCGGATATTTCCGTAAGAATGTCCACCACCGCGACCAGATGGTCGCGTTCGCGCTCGAGCTCCGCGACGCGCGCCCGCAGCACGCTCGTCTCGTCAGTCGGCCCGCGCGGCTCCTCCAGAACTGGTTCCGTTCTCATGCTGATCATCGACGTCCTTCACGTTCACGTTGAATTCGGCGCTGTCGAATCGGACGACGCGGTTTCGTCCGAGCGACTTGGCGAGGTAGAGCGCCTGGTCCGCCGCCTTCACCAGCTGCTCGTGCGTATGGATGCGAGGGTGGGGCCACCCGGCCACGCCCACGCTGAGCGTGCGCGAGAGGACCCCGCCATCGAATTTGAACTGGTGCGTCTCTACCTCCTGACGCGCGCGCTCGGCGAACGTCACCGCGGCATCGAGCACGGTGCCTGGTAGAAGGACCATGAATTCCTCTCCGCCGTAACGGCCGAGCCGGTCGATGTCGCGCACGGCACCCTTGAGGAGCTGGGCGACCTGGGAGAGCACCCGGTCACCGGCAGGATGCCCGTGTGTGTCGTTCACCTGCTTGAAGTGATCGACGTCGAACATGGCCACAGCCAGCGGTTCGTGCAGCCGCGTTGAGTGCTCGAACATCTCGCCTAGTAGCGCGTCGAGCCGGCGGCGATTGAATACCCCGGTGAGCTCGTCGGTGATGGACAGCTCGGTGAGCTTCTTCTCGAGCATCTTGATGCGCAGCATTGCCTCGACTCGGGCTTCGAGCTCGACGAAGTCGATGGGCTTCGTGATGTAGCCGTCTGCGCCGGCGCCGAGTCCCTGTACCTTGCTCTGTGTGGAGTCGAGCGCGGTTTGCATGATGATCGGGATGAACGGCAGCGAGACATCCGACTTGATGCGGCGTGCGACTTCGTTGCCGTCCATGCGCGGCATCATGACGTCGAGCAGAATGAGATCAGGCGGCGACTCTGCGACGAGGCGCAGCGCCTCCTCGCCGTCGGAGGCGCACGAGGTGCGGTAGCCCTTGGCTTCCAGCCGAACACGGATCACCTCGACGTTGTCGGGGTGATCGTCCACGATCAGAATGCGGTACTTGTGCTCGCGCGGAGTCGATTGGCGCGCGCTGTCCGTTGGCTCAACGAGCATTACCCTTCCCGATGAACTTCTCGACCTCACTCACGACGGCTTTCGGCTCGCAGGGCTTCGCGAGATAGCTGTCGCATCCGACCTCCATCGCCTTCTCGCGATCCGATGCGAGCGCATGGGCGGTGAGCGCGATGATCGGAATGCTTCGGGTCTCAGGATCACGCTTGAGCACTTGCGTGGCTTCCCACCCATCGATCACCGGAATCGAGATGTCCATCAGGATGAGATCGGGATGCTCGGCGCGCGCCTTGGCGATTCCTTCCTCCCCGTTGAGCGCCTCCATCACCACGTACCCGAAGTGCTGCAGGATGGTCGAATAGACAATGCGATTGTCCTCGTTGTCCTCGACCAGCAGTACGGTCTTGCCACCGATGCTCATGCGTCTCCTCACCCCATGCGGGATCCGGCCGGGAGGGCCAGAGTCGGGAAAACCAGAATTGGCGCTCCGTCCGGTTGCAAAGGCCCGAAGCGTGCACACGTTTATCCTGCCCGAACGTCAAGAGGCGAATTTCGCTTGCCGCTGCGGGTAGAACGGAGCTAAGCGGCGTGGTCCGCAAGATTCCTACCAATGCAGGGCGTAACAGGCCCTTGAACAGGAGTTTGCCAATGGCACGAACAACGGAGTACAATCGCGCATCCGGCGGAAAGACCGACGCCGACCCACTCGACTCGCTCGGCTCAACCTCCGAGAGGCCGCGCGGCCGGAGTTACGACTCGGATGGTGTGCGTTCCGCCTCGATTTTCGGAGCCGGTCTCGCGCTTGGCGCCTTGCTCGGCGCAGGCGCAGCGCTACTCTTTGCCCCGCAGAGCGGCGAGGACACCCGCGAGCTGATCGCGGATCGGGCGCAGCGCCTTGGCGGTCGGGTGTCTGATCGTCTCGACGACGTGCGAGGCGATCTCGGCTGGTATCTTCGCCGCGGACGGCGCAAGCTCGGGCGCGGCGCCTCCCGCAGCCGGTGGGCCGGCGAGGATCTGACGGATCGCCTCAGAAAGGGCTGGTAACGGCGGGCGCTACTTCAGCTTCGCCAGCTCTTCCTGCGCTTCCTGCTTGTAGTGCGCGTCGTTGTAGTCGGTGATCGCGCCGTCGATCACCATCTGGAACTGTTCCCTGGCCTTCTCGACGTCTCCCGGTTTCTTGCGGTCGCGATAAACCTCGGCGAGATCGAGATGGTGCGTGATGCGATTGGGGTCGAGTGCAACCGAGCGTTCCATGTAGCGCACGGCCTCGGCCCAGCTCGCGGTTCCGAAGACGTCCCCGCCCAGGAAGTTTTTCGCCATGAATCGCGAGAAGCCACTCAGGCGCATGATCTCCGCGTTCCATCTGCCCATGACGTGATTGGCGCCCGCGTGGGCCGAGTCGAGTCGCAGAGTCTCGAGCGCTTCGGTGCGTACTTCCTTGGCGTAGCGCACACGCTCCTTTTTGCCGAGCGAGAGGGCGACGCGTCCGACGGCGCGCGCTACGCTGAAGTGTGCTTCGGGATCGGTGGGCTTGAGCTCCACCGCATGCTTCGCGAGCTTCTCGGCATCCGCGTAGTAGTCTTTTTGTTTGTCTTTGTCCGGCTCGTACTCGCCAAGGTCGACGAGCTCTCGAGAGGCCTTCCAGTACGCCTCTTCGTCGCTGGAGTCTGCGGCGATCGCAGCCTTGTAGTCCGCCAGCGCCTCGGTGGCATTGAGTGCGGTGGTCGCCTTGTCACCGGCGGCGATGTGCTCCGCTGCGGACTGCGCCGACGCGACTGTCGCGCACATCATGGACACGACGGTTACTGCTAGGTAGCGAATCGACATGGAAGATCCGACATTGGGGTCGCATGGACGCGATGCAGACGCTTCATGAAGCTACGCGGTTGCGCGTGTGATCGCAGAAGCTAGAGATACCCCACAACCGGGTCAATGCTCGCTATCCGACTAATTGAACGTAAGCGAGATGGTGGACGAATCGATCCAGGCGAGTGGCGCGCGCTGCTGGGCGCATACATCGCGGGACATGTTCCCGACTACCAGATGGCGGCATTTCTGATGGCGGTGTTTTTCCGCGGACTCGATCGGGAAGAAACTTCCGCACTCACGGATGCGATGCTGCGCAGCGGCGGCACGCTCGATCTCCACGGAATTCCTGCTCCTCGCATCGATAAACACTCTACTGGCGGCGTGGGCGATAAGGTATCGCTGGTGCTGGCCCCGCTGGTAGCATCGATGGGCATCGTCGTGCCTATGATGTCCGGTCGCGGGCTTGGCCACACGGGTGGCACGCTCGACAAGTTGGACGCGATCCCCGGATTTCGAAGCGATCTGAGTCTGGCGGCGGCGCGTGACCAGCTCGAGCGCATCGGCTGCGCGCTGCTGGGCCAGAGCGGCGAAATTGCGCCGGTGGACCGCAAGCTCTACGCGCTGCGCGATGCGACGGCGACGGTCGAGGCGATTCCGCTCATCGCCGCGAGCATCATGAGCAAGAAGCTCGCGGAGGGACTTACCGGACTCGTGCTCGATGTGAAGCGTGGGTCGGGATCATTTCTCCAAACGCTCGAGCGCGGACTGGAGCTCGCGGACGTGATGATCTCGCTGGGTGCGGCGCGCGGCTGCCCGGTGGTGGCGCTCATTACGGCGATGGATCGTCCGCTCGGACGCGCGTGCGGCAACGCGCTCGAGATGGAGGAGGCCATCCACGCTCTTCGCGGCGAAGGGCCGGCGGATCTGATGGAGGTCACCTACGCCCTGGCGGCGGAGATGCTGATGCTGGGCGGGCTCGCGAACGATCGCGGGGATGCCAAGGCGAAGCTGGAGCTCGCGATCGCATCGGGTCAGGCGGCGGAGAAATTCCAGGAGATCATCGAGGCGCAGGGAGGGAATCCGGCGGTAGTGGATGATCCTGCGCTGCTGCCGCAGGCGGAGGCGATAGAGTTGTATCGTGCGCCGCGTCGCGGGCTGGTGGCTCAGATCGAGCCGCGCGCCGTGGGGCGCGGGATCACTGCGCTCGGCGGTGGCCGAACGAGGATGGAGGACAGCGTGGATCCCGCGGTCGGCTTCGTGATCACGGCGAAACCGGGCGACTGGGTGGAAGCAGGCGAGGCGGTCGCGACGGTCTTTGCGCGCGATGAGGCGGGGCTGAGAGCCGGCGCCGCCGCGCTGCGCGAAGCGATTTGCATCGCGGACGAGGCGGAGCCGCCGCTCCCGCTCATTTCGCATCGCGTGACGGAACTTGGCGCGGAGTCGTATGACACGGAGTAAATTCGCAGCATGACAGAGATCATCCCAGTCAATTTTCGCGACGACATTCTACCCGAGTATCGCGACACGCCGGTGGGTTTGCTGCTCGAATACCACAATCTCGGCCGCGCGATTGGCGCGGCGACGAAGCCGCAGCTGCTCATCGGGATGTGCATGGACAGTCGCAAGTCGTTGCGCATCCCGAATGACTTCGCGTTCGTGCTTCGCACGGCGGGCGCGAACATGCGCGACAACGAATTCCGCATCTCCTACTCGATTGCGGTGGGCGGTGTGCGGGCGATCGTGCTCATCGCGCACACGGACTGCGGGATGGCGCGCCTCGACCAGCGGCGCGATCTGTTCGTGCACGGCATGGTGGACGCCGCCGGGTGGGATGAGGAGCGCGCGGCGAAGCACTTCGCGGAGTCCGCGCCCAAGTTCGGCATTCGGGACGAGGTGGACTTCGTGATGCACGAGGCGAACCGGCTGCGCGAGATCTATCCGCGAATTACGGTGGTGCCGCTGTTGTATCGGGTGGAGGACGACCTGCTATACCAGCTGCAGGCGGAAGGGAAGAGCTAACTGCTTTTGCCGCAGAGACACAGAGGACGACAAGAGAGACACAGAGGACCGCAAGAAACATTGAAGACAGACGACAACTTTATCAGTTGCTTTTCAAAGGTGTTTCGTGTCGCAGTCCTCTGTGTCTCTCTTGGTTTCCTCTGTGTCTCTGCGGTGAAGCAGTTCCCTAAACGCTAAATATCCAGGTTCCGCACGAACTTCGCGTTCCGCTCGATGAAATCGCGCCGCGGCTCGACCTCGTCGCCCATGAGCATCTGGAAGATCCGATCCGCCTCGACCGAGTCCTCGATGTCTACCTTGAGCAGGGTGCGCACGCTGGGATCCATCGTGGTCTTCCACAGCTGCTCGGGATTCATCTCGCCCAGTCCCTTGTAGCGCTGGATGTTGATGTTCTTCCCCTCGTTGCCGCCAAAGCGGTCGATGTAGGAGAGGCGCTCCTCCTCATCGTACGCGTAGAACTCCTCCTTCCCCTTCGCGACGCGATAGAGCGGCGGCTGCGCGATGTAGATGAAGCCGGCCTCGATGAGCTCGGGCATCTGCCGAAAGAAGAACGTGAGCAGCAGCGTGCGAATGTGCGCGCCGTCCACATCGGCATCCGTCATGATGATGATCTTGTGGTAGCGCGCGTTCTCGATCGTGAAGTCTTCCTTGATCCCCGAGCCGATCGCGGTGATGATCGTCCGGATCTCCTCGTTCGAGAGCACCTTGTCGATGCGCGCCTTCTCGACGTTGATGATCTTGCCGCGCAGCGGGAGGATCGCCTGGAACTGTCGGTCGCGCCCCTGCTTCGCGGAGCCGCCGGCGGAGTCGCCCTCGACGAGATAGATCTCGCACAGCGCGGGATCGCTTAGCGAGCAGTCGGCGAGCTTGCCCGGAAGGTTGCCGACGTCGAGCGCCGATTTCTTTCGCGTGAGATCACGCGCCTTTCGCGCTGCCTCGCGCGCGCGCGCCGCCGATACCGCCTTCTCCACGATGATGTTCGCCGACCGCGGATGCTCGTCGAGATACGCAGCGAGGAACTCGTTGATCACCGTCTTGACCGCGCCCTCCGCCTCCGAGTTGCCGAGCTTCGTTTTGGTCTGCCCCTCGAACTGCGGCTCGTGCACCTTGATCGAGAGCACCGCCGTGAGCCCCTCGCGCACGTCGTCGCCCGTGAGCGTGAAGTCGGCCTTCTTGAGAAAGTTTCCCTTTTGCGCGTACACGTTGATCACGCGCGTGAGGGCGCTCTTGAAGCCGGTGAGATGCGTGCCGCCCTCGTGCGTATTGATGTTGTTCACGAACGAGAAGACGTTCTCGCCGTAGCTGTCGTTGTACTGGAGCGCGATCTCGATCGCGATCTCGTCGCGCTCGGTCTCGATGTAGACGACGTCGCTGTGCAGCGGCTTGCGATTGGCATTGAGATACGCGACGAACTCCTTCAGGCCGCCCTTCGCGTGAAAGAGCTCGACGCGCTTCGGCTCATCGCGCTCATCGGTGATCGTTATGCTCACGCCCTTGTTCAGGAACGAGAGCTCACGCAGCCTCGAGGCGAGAGTGTCGAACTGGTAGACGAGCTCAGTGAAGATCTGCGGGTCGGGCTTGAACCACACGGTAGTGCCGGTCTCGTTCTTCGACAGCTTGCGCAACACCTTGAGCTTGGTCGTCGTGCCGCCGCGCACGAAATCCATGTAGTACTCCTGCCCATCGCGGCGCACCCACACCTTGAGCTGCTCGGACAGCGCGTTCACCACCGACACCCCGACGCCGTGCAGTCCGCCCGACACCTTGTAGCTGCTCTTGTCGAACTTTCCGCCGGCGTGAAGCACGGTGAGCGCGAGCTCGACGCCAGGAATCTTCTCAACCGGGTGCAGATCGACGGGTATGCCGCGACCGTTGTCGGCGACCGTTATCGAGTTGTCAGGGTGAATCGTGACCTCGATGTGCGTCGCGTAGCCCGCGAGCGCTTCGTCGATCGAGTTGTCCACGACTTCGTACACGAGATGGTGCAGCCCACGCTCCGACGTCGATCCGATGTACATCCCGGGGCGCTTCCGAACCGGGTCGAGCCCCTTGAGCACCTGAATTTGCTCGGCGTCGTAGTGCGCCGGCTGCGTCGCGGTCTTGGCCATGAGCACCCTGTAAACGTGATGATCGCAGAGCCCGAAGAAACGCCGATATCGTTACCGGGCCCAACCTCTTTAATCTACTCCAAATTCGTTCCAATTCAAGCAGTTAGCCCATCAATCGCCAATGGATTCTGGCGACCTTTCCACTCTCCCGTCCGGCGTTGATCGCCGCCAAAAGCTGCGGCTCCATCAGCGACAGTTCGCTCATCCACGAGCTCGTCTTCACCGACACGAAGAGCGTCCCGTCGCGGGTGATCATGATCGGCTCAGTGACCGCCGAAATCTGCTCGCCAACCAGCTGCGGCCACTCCGGTACCACGCGCGCCTGATCAACGCGCTTGCCGTCCTTCGTGCTCGCGAGAAAGCTCGACAGCACGTCCGACATCTTCTGCGGCTTCCGCGGCGGACGTCTCACCGCTCGGTGCGCGCGAGCATTCCATCGTCCACGCGCCATCGCTCCAGTCGCGTGAACGCCTCCGGAACATCATCCTCGCGAGGCACCGCCACGATCGTCTGTCCGCGCTCCTCAGCCGCGAGTAGCTCCAGAATCCTCGTTGCGCGCCGAGCGTCGAGCTCCGCGAACGGATCGTCGAGCAGCACCAGCGGCTCCGCCCGCGCCGCCTCGCGCAGCGTCGATGCCTCGAGCAGCCGCAGCGCGATCGCCGCCGTGCGCTGCTGTCCCGCCGAACCGTACGTCCGCAACTCGCGTCCGTCGAGCGAGAGCTCGAGATCATCGCGATGCGGCCCCGCGTGCGTGATGCCGCGCTTCACGTCGATCGGCCGCTTGCGCGCGAGCGCCTCGAGCAGCGCCTCCTCCGCATCGGCGCGCGAAGCGTCGAGCGAGCTCGCGTAGCGCAGCGTGGAGCTTCCGCGCTCGCCGATCGCGTCGCACCGTTGCGCGTACTGCGATGCGTACGCTTTCGCCCACTCCGTGCGCGCGACGAACAGTATCGCGCCCTGCTCCGCAAGCGCCGGCTCCCAGACCGCCGCACACGCCTCGCGCGCCGCGTGATTGAGCCGCATTTCGCGCATCGCCGCGTTGCGCCTGGCGAGCGCGCCGCGATACCGCTGCAACGCCAGCAGATACGGCCGCGAGCTAAGCGCGAGCATCACATCCAGAAATCGCCGGCGCTCCACGGGTGCGCCCGACACGAGCACTGCGTCGCGAGGCGAGAAGATCACTGCGGGGAAGGCCCCGAGCGCGTCGGCCATGCGCTCGGGCTCCGCGCCGTCGAGCGTGATCTTCTTGCGGCGTCCCAGCCGGTCGAAGCCCACCGAGACCTCGCGCGCCCGCGCACCCTCGATCGTTGCCGCGAGATGAAAGCCCGCCTCGCCGAACGTCACTAGCTCCGCGTCCTGCGCGCCGCGCAGCGATCGCAGCAGACGCAGATAGTAGATCGCCTCGAGAAAATTCGTCTTACCCTGGCCGTTCTCGCCCACGAGAGCGATCCCCGCCGCCGGGAGATCGATATCGGCGCGCTTGAGGTTGCGGAACGAACGAATCGAGAGCCGCCGGAGCGCACTGTGCGCTACCGGGTTCCGCTCGATCGCGCCCGCCGCTGCCGTCACGTGCCCGTGAACGCGGGGGGACGCTTGTCGAGAAACGCGCGCATCCCCTCGCGCATGTCGGAGGTGGTCGCGAGCAACCCGAAGTGATTCGCCTCGATCACGAGCCCCTCCTCGAGCGTCGTGTCGAGCCCGCGATTCACCGCCTCGATGCAAAGCGCCACCGCCACGGGTCCGTTGACGATGATCTGTCGCATCATCGCGTCCGCCGCCGCCATCAACTCGGCCGCGGGCACCACCTTGTTCACGAGCCCGATGCGATACGCCTCGGCCGCATCCGTCATCTCGGCCGTGAGAATCAGCTGCAGCGCGCGGCCTCGCCCGATGAGTCGCGGCAGCCGCTGAGTACCGCCGTAGCCGGGTCCGATTCCGAGCTTCACCTCGGGGAGGCCAAGCTTCGCGTTCTCGGAGGCAATGCGAATGTGACACGCGAGCGCGAGCTCGAGACCGCCGCCGAGCGCGAAGCCGTTCACCGCCGCGATCACGGGCTTTGGTGACTGCTCGAAGCGCGAGAAGATCCGTTGTCCCACCATCGCGCGCGCGCGGCCGTCCAGCGAGCCCTGCGTCGCCAGCTGCGAGATGTCCGCTCCGGCGACGAACGCCTTTGGCCCCGCGCCCGTCACGATCGCGCCGTTTATGTCCTTCCGGCTCACGACCTCATCGATCGCCGCGCCGAGCTCCGCGATCGTCGCATCATCGAGCGCGTTGAGCTTCTCGGGCCTGTTGATGGTGATTGTCGCGACACGGTCGCGAACGTCGAACGCGAGTTTTGTGTAGGGCATGGGCGGGGTGGGAACGGACGCAGGAGTGCTGGCGGTCGAGTGCCGAAATCTACATGGTCGGACTGCTTCTTGCTTCCAATCGGAAGGCCATGAGCACCCAGTGGATCACGCGGCGCGGCGGCAAATCCTCGGGCTTCAAGTACGAGGATCCCAGGGGACGCACGGTGGGCGACCGCAAGCAGCTCGAGCGCATCGACCTGCTGCGCGTTCCTCCTGCGTGGCGCGACGTGCACATCGCCACGAGCTCGCGGCTCGCGATCCAGGCGTGGGGTTTCGATGCCAAGGGTCGCAAGCAGTACCGCTACCACGAACGCGCCGTCGCCGTGCGCGAGCAGCGGAAATACTACCGCGTGCGTCGTCTCGCGCGGGACCTGCCGAAAATCCGCGAAGCGCTCTACTCGCAGATCGGCTCCGGCAAGGAGCTCACGCGCAATCGCGTCGCCGCCGCGGTGGTGCGGCTCATCAGCAAGGGATTCTTCCGCGTGGGCAGCGAACGCTACGCGCGCGAGAACCACACCTTCGGCATCTCGACGCTGTACAAGCGCCACGTGCACGTGAAGGGGAACGCCATCGTCTTCGAGTTTCGGGGCAAATCCAACAAGGAGCAGCGCCACGTCGTCGTCGACCGCGTACTCGCCAAGATCGTCCGCGCGATGCTCGTGTCGCCCGGCGCGCGGCTCTTTCGCTACCACGATGGCTCCAAGTGGCACAACCTCTCGGAGCGCGACGTGAACGAGTACGTGAGGAGCGTCACGACGGTGCGCTACACGGCAAAGGACTTTCGTACATGGGGCGGCACCGTTCGCGTCGCCACCGTTCTCTCCGATCTTGGCGCGCCTGCGAGCGTCCGTGAGGCGAAGAAAAATATCGTACTCGCGATTCGCCTCGTGTCCGCGGAGCTCGGGAACACGCCCGCGATCTGCCGCGCGTCGTACGTGCATCCGATCGTGCTCGCGCGCTACCTCGATCATGGCGAGACGATTCTTCCTCGGGACACGAAGAAGACCGCCGGCGGCCACTATCCGGAGGAGCGAGCGCTCATCCGCTTTCTCGACACGCACTTTCCCGAGCGCCGGCGCCGAGTCCGCGCGGAGGACAAGGTGGCGGCATAGTTCACGCGTCGTAGTATTCGGCGTATGCAGTCCGTACTCGCCATCGACTCGGGGACCACCGGCGCCACGTGCCTCGTCATCGCCGCGGACGGCCGCGTGCTCGGGCGAGGCTACCGGGAAATCACGCAGCACTATCCTGAGCCCGGCCGGGTAGAGCACGATCCCACCGAGATCTTCGAGCGCACCGTCGCCGCCGCGCGGGAGGCCATCTCGCACGCCGGCCTCGCGCCTACCACGATCGGAATCACCAATCAGCGCGAGACGATCGTCCTCTGGGATCGCCGCACCGGCGTGCCGCTCGGCCGAGCGATCGTGTGGCAGGATCGCCGCACGTCGGCGCGATGCGCCCAGCTCGCGCCGCAGGCGGCGGACATCGCCGAGCGCACGGGGCTGCTCCCCGATCCTTATTTCTCCGCGACGAAGCTCGAGTGGCTGCTCGCGCGCGAGGAGACGCGACTCATGGCGGAGGAGGGGTCGCTCGCGGCGGGGACGGTGGACAGCTGGTTGATCTGGCAGCTAACCGGCGGGGCGTTGCACGCCACGGATCCGACGAACGCCTCGCGCACGATGCTCTACGACATTCGCACGCACGAGTGGAGCAGCGAGCTGCTCGAGATGTTCGGCGTGCCGCGCGCGATTCTGCCCGAGGTGCGAACATCCGCGGGCGATTTCGGCACGGCGCACGCGGCGCTGCTCGGACTCACTCGCGACGTACCGATCCACGGCGTCGCCGGGGACCAACAGGCCGCGCTATTTGGACAGGGGTGCTGGCAGTCCGGTCAAGGTAAGAACACATATGGCACGGGCGCCTTTCTGCTTCTCAACACGGGAACGGTTCGAGGCGAACCAGGCGGCGGGCTGCTGACGACTGTCGCCTGCGACGCGGAGGGAAAACCGGCGTACGCGTTCGAGGGCGCCATTTTCATCGCTGGCGCGGCGGTGCAGTGGCTGCGCGACGGGCTCGGAGTCATCGCGACGGCGGCCGAGACGGAATCGCTCGCAAGCGGGATCGCATCGAATGATGGAGTGTATTTCGTTCCGGCGCTCACGGGACTTGGCGCGCCGCAGTGGGAGCCGGACGCGCGCGGGATGATCGTCGGGCTCACGCGCGGAACGACGCGAGCGCACATCGTGCGCGCCACGCTCGAGTCGATGGCGTACGCGACTGCGGATGTGCTCGAGCTCATGCAACAGCGCGCGAGCTGCTCTTTCGACAGGTTGAGGGTGGATGGCGGAGCGACGGAGAATAGCTGGCTGATGCAGTATCAGGCGGATGTGCTGGGGGTGCCGGTGGAGCGACCCGACATGGCTGAGGTGACGGCGCTGGGCGCCGCAGGGCTCGCGGGGATGGCCGCGGGCGTCTGGCGTGATGCGCAGGCATTTCTTGGCACTCGACACTTTCAGACTTTCTTGCCGGGGCGGAACGCGGACGCGGCGCAGTGGGCGCGACAGGGGTGGGCGCGCGCGGTGCGTGCGACGCTCTCGTGGACGCGCGACCGCACATGACGCGCGTCGCCGCGACGGCTGGTCGACTCGACGCGCACTGCGCTTCGCTGGGCGCGTGCCGGCGATGTGGGCACGATGACCCCGGAGTCGTTCCGATTCTCTCGCTTGCGAGGTCGCCCAGGGTGCTGCTGGTAGGGCAGGCGCCGGGGCGCGTGGAGACGAGCGCCGGCGAGCGAAAGGCGTTCGCGGGCCGCGCGGGGAAGACGATGTTCCGCTGGCTCGCAACGATCGGCGTGGATGAGGCGACACTGCGCTCGCGAGTGTACATCGCCGCGGTGACGCGCTGCTATCCGGGCCCGAGCCCATCGGGGCGGGGCGATCGCGTGCCGTCGCGCGCGGAGCAGGAGGAGTGCGGCGCGTGGCTCACAGCGGAGCTCGAGATCATTCGGCCAGCACTGATCGTTCCGGTGGGGAAGCTCGCGATCGAGCGCTTTCTTCCCACCGCGCCGCTCGATCAGCTCATCGGTCGCGCCCACGAGGTGGAGCACGTTGGCGGGCGATCGCTCGCGATCCCGCTGCCGCATCCGTCGGGCGCGAGCAGCTGGGTGAACGCGCCCGCGCATCGCGTGTTGCTCGAGCGCGCGCTCGCGCTTCTTGGCGCGGAGCTGCGCGCGCTGTGGGGAACGAACGCGATGGCGCGGAGCGCGTGATGCGCGGACTCGTGCTCGTGTTCGCGCTGCACGGCGGAGATCGGTGGCTTGGGACTGACAAGATTAAACATTTCTTTATGTCGGCGTTCGTGGAAAGCGTATCATATAGTGCGCTTCGTGCCGTGAACGTGCGGCACGATGCCGCGCTCGCGAGTGCCTCCGCTCTCACTCTCGGTGTCGGGGTTGGCAAGGAGATTTACGATCATCATTCATATGGGCACTTCAGCGTGAAGGATTTGAGCTGGGACATCGCGGGCAACGCGGCGGCCGCAACGGTGCTGGCGCACACCAAATGAGGCGATCGGTTCATCAATTCGTACTACTGTAGGTGCATGACGCGCTCTATATTGGACGTGCTCGCGGACCGCTGGAACGGTTCCTTCAGCCAGGACCTTTCATGACCGACTCCGCCAACGGAGAGACGAATGCTCCCGACAGCGATGATCGACGGACGAACGAAGTTCTCCGTGCGCTGGTGAGCGAGATGCTCGAGCGCGTGCGCGAGGTCACCCGCAGAACATCGGCATGGAGTGCCGCCGAGCGGGCGCAGGCGGAAGCGGAGCTCGAGGCCATCATGGCGCACGTGCGCCGCGAGGCGACTACTGAGCGGAAAGAAGACTGATCTCTGCAGGGCGGGAGGACACATGAAGCCGCGTACGAAATTCCTGATCGGTGGGGCAGTGATACTCGGTGTGGCTGCGTACCTCATGGTCACGTCGATTAGCCAAACGGGCGTCTACTACCTAACGCCAACCGAGCTCTCGACAAAGATCGCAGCCGATCCCTCGTTCTACGAAACGGGAGTGAAGGTCGGAGCGCGCGTCGTGCCGGGCTCCATCGTGCGAGATGCGACGGGCCGATCGATGACGTTCGCCGTCACCGACGGCGCGCGCGTCTATCCCGTGTCGTATCGGGGATTGCCGCCGGACACGTTTACCGATGGTGTGGATGTCGTGCTAGAGGGACGCCTGGCTCACGACGGAACCTTCCGCGCGACCACCGTGCTCGCGAAGTGCGCATCGCGCTACGAGAACGCGCCTGAGAAGTATCGCAGCACGCCGGGATACACCGCGGCGGCTGCGTCCTCGCACTCATGATACTCATCGGTGAGCTGTCGCTCTGGGTCGCCCTTCTCATGGCGACCTGGGGCACCACAGTCGGCTTCGCGGGAGGATTCTCCCGCCGCGCGGAGCTCATCGCGAGCGCCGAGCGCGCGTCGTACGCGACGTTCGGTTTCGTTGCGCTCGCCGCGGTCGGACTCTGGACCGCACTTTTGCGCTCCGATTTTTCATTCCGATACGTCGCGTCGTACACGAGCGCGAATCTCCCGTCGATCTACAAGTTCACGGCGTTCTGGGCGGGGCAGTCGGGATCGCTGCTCCTGTGGGCCTTCATTCTCTCGGGATATTCCGCGATCGCGGTGTACACGAATCGCTCGCGCAACCGCGAGCTGATGCCGTACGTCACCGCGACGCTGTCCGCGATTACGCTGTTCTTCGTGATGACGCTGTGCTTCGGATCGAATCCCTACGAGCGGCTCGACTGGATTCCGCCGGACGGCACGGGGCTCAACCCGCAGCTGCAGAATCCGGGGATGGCGATCCATCCGCCCAATCTCTATCTCGGCTACATCGGCACGGCGATTCCGTTTGCGTTCGCGATCGCCGCGCTCATCACTCGCAAGCTCGATGCCGGCTGGCTATCGGCGGTGCGGCGCTGGACGCTGATCTCGTGGTTCTTCAATACCACTGGAATCATTCTCGGAATGTGGTGGGCGTACGTGGAGCTCGGCTGGGGCGGCTACTGGGCATGGGATCCCGTCGAGAACGCATCGTTTCTCCCCTGGCTCGTGAACACGGCATTCCTGCACTCGATCATGGTGCAGGAGAAGCGCGGGATGCTGCGCAAGTGGAACGTCACGCTCGTCGTGTCGGCGTTTCTGCTGGCTATTCTCGGCACCTTCATCACGCGCAGCGGCGTGATCTCGAGCGTGCACAGCTTCGCGCAGTCATCGGTGGGCTACTGGTTCCTGGGATTCCTCGTGATCGCGTTCGCCGTCACGGTGTACCTCGTGAGCACGCGGCTGCACGATCTCGAATCGAAGGCCGAGCTCGAGAGCCTGGTGAGCAGGGAGGCGAGCTTCCTGTTCAACAACCTGCTGCTCGTCGGCATCGCGTTCGCCGTGCTGTGGGGAACGCTCTTCCCGATTCTCAGCGAGGCGGTGACGAACAACAAGATCACCGTGGGTCCACCGTTCTTCAACAAGGTGAACATCCCGCTCGGACTGGCCTTGCTGGCGCTCACGGGAATCGGGCCGCTGATCGCGTGGCGGCGCGCATCGCTGGAGAATCTAAAGCGCCAGTTCACGGCGCCGGTGCTCGCGGGCGTCACCACCGGCGCAGCGCTGCTCGCGGTGGGAATGCGCGACGTCCCCGCGCTCATCGCGTACACGCTTTGCGGCTTCGTGACGGGAACGATCGTCCAGGAGTTCTGGAAGGGCGTGGGCGCGCGGCGGCGGATGTACAAGGAAAATCCCGTGACGGCGCTGCTGCGCCTCGTTGCACGCAATCGCCGTCGCTACGGCGGCTACATCGTGCACGTTGGAATCGTGATCCTGTTCGCCGCGTTCGCAGGACTCGCGTTCAAGGAGGAGTTCGACGTCACTCTCAAGGGCGGCGACACGTACGAGGCGACGGATCCTTACGGCAACCAGTGGCGATTCGTGAGCCAGGGTGTTTCGCGCTACGAGGAGCTCAACCGCCAGACGACAGCGGTGCTGCTCGATGCGTATCGCAACGGGAAACAGGTGGGCGTGATCAAGACGGAGAAGCGCCAGTACACGGATAGCCGCGGCGTCCCCACGTTCCAGCCGGCCACGGAGGTCGGCATTATGGAGGGCGTGCGTGAAGACGTGTACGTCGTGCTCGCTGGCGTTGTCGGCGAGGACACGGCGGAGATGAGGATCACCTTCAATCCGCTCGTCTGGTGGGTATGGTACGGAGGAATGATCATGGCCGCGGGCGGGCTGATCGTGATGTGGCCGCAGGCAGAACGACGACGAGCACAGGCGGGATACTCCACGGTGCTCCAGCCGGCGACTCACACGTGAGCGACGTGCCGATGGACCGGCGGCGGTTTCTCGCCGCCGCGAGTGCGAGCGTCGCGCTCCTGGCGATTCCGCGCCGGGCGCGCGCGCAGGAAGAGGGTCCGCAGGTGAACACCGGTGCTGCTAACGCGCCAATGGAGAGCGAGCGCTACAAGCCCGTGCAGCTCGCGGCCAAGGGCCCTCCGATCATGGACACGAATGCGCGCGATGCGCTCGAGCATCATCTGCACTGCCAGTGCGGATGCAATCTAGACGTGTACACCTGCCGCACGACGGACTTCTCGTGCGAGGTATCGCCGGCGATGCACAAGGATGTGATGGCGCTCGTGTCCGGCGGCTACTCCGCGCCGGAGATCATGAACGCGTTCACCGTGGTCTACGGCGACCGAGTCCTCATGGCGCCGCCATCGTCGGGGTTCGATCTCGCCGCGTGGATCGCGCCATTCGGCGCACTCGGTGCGGGAATCGCGCTCGTCGTGCTCCTGCTGCGCCGCTGGCACGCGCCGGCCGTTGCGCTGGCTGCGATCCATCCGGTCGCCGGCGATGCGACACCCGGCGAGCAGGCGCGGCTCGACGCCCTAGTGCACCGCGACGATAGGTGACACCGCTCATCGTCGGCGCGGTGCTCGCCGTCATCGCGCTGGTGTTCGTGCTCCACCCGCTGTTCGACGACTCCGCGCGTCCGTCGCGCACGCCGAAGAAAGTCGACGTCGAAGCGCCGGCGGGGGAGGCCGTGCAGGCGTTGCGCGAGATCGAGTTCGATCGCGAAACCGGCAAGCTCTCCGACAGCGATTACGGTACGCTCAAGGCGCGCTACACTCGCGAGGCCGTCGCCGCTTTTCGCGAAGAGGAGTCCGAGATCTCGGGCGACGCGGGCGACGCCGCCGAGGCGGTGATCCTTCGCTACCGCAAGCGCCAGCTCGGCTGCTCCGAGTGCGGGCCGCGTCCCGAGGCGGACGCGGTGTACTGCTCCACTTGTGGGCGGTACCTCGCTGCCAGTTGCGCGAAGTGCCACGCGGCGATCACGGAGATTGGGGCACGCTTTTGCAGGAGCTGCGGCGAGTCGCTGGCAGCATAATCATGAAGCTTGCGATGCCCGCGCACATCGCGACGCGGAAGGTGAGCCCAAGCACCTAAGGTGGGAGCTGTTAGCTCTGAGTCTTGAGCCGGCGCCGATGGATGATTCGGGATCGATACCCCTTCGTCGACTACCGGTAACTGCTCACATCTCACAGCTTCCAGCTCGCACCTATCAGCTTGGGCTCGCCGGAGAATTCGCGATGCCGCCGCGCCTCGCGATCTCGACGCTGCCTCTCTGCGGAGCGACTAGAGCTCCAATCGCTCCAGGCGGCGCAAGGCGATCGTGATCGGAATGAACGTGCACACCAGACAAAGCAGCGCCGCAAGCCCGAACCCGACGTACATATCCATCGGATTCGCCGCGCCACCAAACGTCTCCGCGGCGAGATAGCCGTACACCGGGCGCGCCTCCAGCAATACCACCCCGCCAACCAGTCCGGCCGAGATCATCATGAACACGAGCCCGCCGAACGACGTCGGAATTTGCGCCGCATTCTCCGTGTCGTACTGCGGGAACACCGCGCCGAGCCCGAGCGCGAGCCCTGCCACCGCGAAGGTGAGCAGCGTGATGGTGAAGATCGACACGAGGAAGATGAACTGCGTCACCTCGAGCAGCGCGTCGGTCACGCCGACGATCCCCACCGCGAGTACGAGCAGCGGCAGTGTCCCGATCCAGAACTTGGACCAGAGCAGCGCGCGCATCGGGAGTGGGCTCGACTTGAGCAACCAAAGCGTGCGCCCCTCCATGCTCACCGCGGGGAAGATGAATCTCGCTGCGATCGACGCCAGCACGAAGCCCGCCAGACCGAGATTCAGAAACGGGATCGTGTTCACGAGAAAGAACGTGATCCCGGATCCGGAGAGCGGCAGAAACTTCACGTTGAACACGTACACCAGCACGAGCACGGCGAGCAGGATCAGCTGCGACCACTGCGTCGTATCACGGAAGAAGACGCGCAGCTCCTTCATCACGAGCTCGCGCCGTACTATGCCGAAGGGCTTGAGCAGAAAGTGTCCTGCACTCCGCACGACGCGCCCGCGCACCCAGCGCTGAGTGCTCTCCTGTGCCTTCGTGAAACCGCTCGTGTAGAGCTTCTGGTGCAGCAACGCGCCGATAACGAGCGCCGCCGCCGCCGTCGTCCATAGCAGGTAGAGCGGAAGCCAGTCCGTCTTTCCGTTCAGCGACGACATGATCGTCCTCTGCACCCACTCGCTGGGCAGATACGGTGCCGTGGGCGTTCGCAGCAGCGTGATGAAATCGACCAGCGACTGCAGCCCCTCGGGCCGCGCGAACTTTTCCGGGCGCAACAGCCGGAACAGCAACACGACACCCGCCGCGGTGAGCACCGCGACCACGCTCAGGATGTCCTTCGTGCGTCGCGCTGGAAACGCGTTCACGAGCAGGATCACGATCGCTGCACCGCACACCGCAGGGATGATCAGAAACGGAACGAACGTCGCCACCGCGATCAGGGGGAAGAGCAAGCCGCCGCCGTACACCCACCCGTACGCAGCGAAAATCGGCACTGCCATCAGCGTCACCATCCAGCTCGAATGCAGCATCGACTCCGTGAGCTTCGCGGAATAGAGCGTGAGCCAGTTTACGGGCGCGGAGACCAGGAGCTCGAGATCCTTCGCCAAAAAGAACGTCGACAGCGCCGTGATGATGTTCGACAGCAGCAGGATCATGAAGAAGCTGATGAACACGAGGCCGAGCACTTTTCCCGCGAGCAGCGCGCCGATCTCGGGCGTGTTGCGAAATACCGCGAGCACACGCGTCAATACGAAGAGCACGAAGCTCCAGAACAGCAGCCCGATAGCCGCGACGATCGTCCACCGCCACCCATGCCGCCGGTCGCCCGTGCGCGAGGCGCGGCTCACGGCGGTGAGAATCTTCGGACGCAGCAGATGCCGGTACGACGGATCGGGGGTGACTGAGCGCTCGCCGGTCCCCGTGTTCCCCTCCACCAGCGCTAACACCGCCTGGCGGCCGGTCGCGCGCCGCGGTCCCGTCACCTCGGCACTCGTGCGCCGCGGTCCGGTGGTGCCCTCAGGCATCCAGCACCTCTACCAGCTCGCGCGCGGCGTTCTCTCCCGTGAGTCTCAGGAACAGCTCCTCCAGCCCCTTCGCTCCCGCGCCAACGCTCGCGTACAGCTCGTCCATGGTGCCTGCCGCGCGGATGCGGCCGCCGTGGATGATCGCCACGCGATCGCACACAGTCTCCGCAACCTCGAGGGTGTGCGTCGACATCATGATCGTGTGACCGCGCTTCGTGTACTCGCGAAAGAGATCCTTGAGGATGCGTGCCGCCTTCGGATCGAGTCCCACCATCGGCTCGTCCACCACGATCACCTTTGGCTTGTGTAGAAACGCGCTCGAGATGATGAGCTTCTGGCGCATCCCGTGGCTGTAGCTCTCCACTAGCTCGTCCCGCCACTCGATCAGATCGAACAGCGTCAACAGCTCCGTCATCCGCCGTTCGATCACCGGACCATCCTGCCCGTACAGCCCCGCGACGAAGCGCAGGAACTCGGCGCCAGTGAGTTTCTCGTAGATGAACGGCCGATCGGGGATGTAGCCGAGCACCGCCTTCGCAGCGCCGGGGTCCTTCGCCATGTCGATGCCGTTGATGTGCACCGTTCCCGCCGTCGGACGCAGAATCCCGGCGATCATGCGGAGCGTGGTCGTCTTGCCCGCGCCGTTGGGGCCCAGGAAGCCGAACAGCTGCCCATGCGGTACCTCGAGGTTGATCGCGTCGACGGCAGTGAAGGTGCCGTACTTCTTCGTCAACGCCTTCAATTGGATCATGGGATCAGCGAGTGGTCGTAGTGTGATGCGCTCTCGTCGCGGCAGCGTGCCGTTTCGCTTCGAGCGTCCAGTTCCGGAATGCCATCTCGTACGCTGTGCGCCGCAGTGTGTACGAACCGAGCGGTGTGCTCTCGATGATGCGTCCGCGCTCGTCGATCCAGCCGCTCACGAGCGTCGAGCCCTGCGGGTCGAGCCGCCACCCGCGCACTGTATCCGCGTGCGCGCTCACCCACATGCCGTGCTCCTGGTCTAGCCGCGCGGAGTCAGAGACCACGAACAGCGACTCGGCGCCCACCGTGAGCGTGATGTCCTCGGGCGTGCCCGTAGTCGGATCGTAGATCGAGTACTTGTACGTGCGGCCCATGCGCGGCTTCGCCGCCAGCGCAAGCGCGAGCGGGACGGTCGTTGGCCAGAACACTGACTTGCTCACCGCCACCCTTTCGGTGTCAGGATGCGCCTTGCCCGCCTCGGTGATGAGCGTGAGCAGCGAGTCCGGGTCCAACTTTCCCGTCACCTTGTACGGCCCGTGATCCGCGCCGAGCTCGAACACGAATCCTCTGAGCCTGAGCCCGGGCGTGAGCGCCACGCGCGCTCGCACCGCGAGCCGACTCGAAGCGACCGTGTCGGTTGCGTCGACTATCAGCACGTCGCGCACGCTGATCCCGGTCGAGCTCGTGTCGATGGTCGACGACGCCCACCCTACGCGCTCGTCGCCGTGCATCACCTCGTAGTACGCCGTGCCAGGCACCACCAGGAGCGCCGCCTCGCGAAGCTGCTCGGGCTCGGTCACGAAGGCCTCGCGGCGAACCAGCGCCGCGATGCCCACGAGCCACAGGAAGACGATCGCGGCGCCCACTCGCTCCCTGCGCGTCACGCGAGTGCCAGCGACGTCTCGGCGTTGATCCACGAGAGATACTTCGAGAGCCCCGCCGTTACCGGAAGCGCGAGTAGCTCCGGCACCTTGTACGGATGCAGCTCCGCAAACGCGACCTCGAGCGAATCCAATCGGGCCGCGCGTGTCTTCAGGTAGACGATGACCTCGGATTCATCCGCGATCTTTCCGTTCCAGCGGTACAACGACCGCACGCCGGGAACGATTTGTCCGCAGGCAATCAGGCGTCGTTCGAGCAGCGTCCGGATGAGCGCAACGGCCTCATCGGCGCTGGCGACCGTGGTCATGACGACCATGGCATCAGTGTGGGACATTCGTGTGATAGGAGGGTGAAGGTGGCCAGCGGCCACGTCTTAGGACGATTCAGGGGGCTCTCGGCAAGCATCCGGGCGACCGCCGGAAAGTGCTGTCTTGTCAAGCTCTCCACGGCTGGTGAAGATTCCAGGATGCCCGAAGAAAAGCTGATTGTGCGCGGCGCCCGCGAGCACAATCTTCGAAACGTCGACGTTACGATACCGCGGGACCAGCTCACCGTCATCACCGGACTCTCGGGATCCGGGAAGTCGTCACTCGCCTTCGACACGATCTATGCCGAGGGGCAGCGCCGCTACGTCGAGTCGCTCTCGGCGTACGCCCGGCAGTTCCTCGGGCTCATGGAAAAGCCCGATGTCGATGCCATCGAGGGGTTGTCGCCCGCCATCTCGATCGAGCAGAAGACGGCCGGCCATAACCCCCGCTCCACCGTCGGCACGGTCACCGAAATATACGACTACCTGCGTTTGCTCTACGCGCGCGCAGGCACGCCGCACTGCCCAGACTGCGGCGAGCCGGTGCAGCGGCAGAGCGCCACGCAGATCGCCGACACGGTGCTCGCGTGGCCCGAGGGCACGCGCATCGAGGTGCTCGCGCCGCTCGTGCGCGGTCGCAAGGGGGAGTTCAAGGATCTCTTCGAGATGGCGCGCAAGCAGGGCTTCGTGCGCGCGATCGTCGACGGAAAGGCCATCGAGCTCGCGTCGCCGCCCAAACTGAGCAAGCAGCACAATCACAGCATCGCGGTGATCGTCGACCGTCTTGTTGCCCGAGCAGAGGATCGCGGGCGACTCACGGACTCGCT
>JANWLO010000138.1 GCA_025450815.1 Gemmatimonadaceae bacterium | reverse complement strand
GCACCGTGAAAGGGTGCCGTCCTAACCGATAGACGATGGGGCCCCGTAGCTCCCGAAGGTCATTCCCAATAGCGGTAACGGGATTCGAACCCGTGTTTGAGCCTTGAGAGGGCTCCGTCCTAGTCCCCTAGACGATACCGCCAAACAATTCGACCTTCCCACCCCACCGCACAGGCCCGGAGGGAATTGAACCCCCAACCCCCGGTTTTGGAGACCGGTGCTCTACCAATTGAGCTACGGACCTAAACCACCGCACCAGGGTGACCGATGGGAATTGAACCCACAACCCCCGGAGCCACAGTCCGGTGCTCTAACCAATTGAGCTACGGTCACCAGAGTCGCTGCATGAAAACCCGCAGCGAGACCGGAATTGTAATCGGCGCTGTATCACGAATCAACGGCGAGCGACCGCGCAATGATGACGATTACTTCGCCCGATCGAGATACTCGCCCGTGTTCGGATTCACGCGGATGCGCTCTCCCGAACTAATGAACTCCGGCACGTTCACAGACACGCCATTCTCCAGCTTTGCGGGCTTCGTCGACGCAGACTTCGTCGCCGATCGCATCACGGGCGCCGTGTCGACGATCGTGAGCTCGATGGCGTTCGGAAGATCAATCGCGATCGGCCTCCCGTCATAATACTCGGCGACTATCTTCATCCCCTGCTGCATCCACTGCGCGCCGTCTCCAAGCGTATCGGCATCCATTTCGAGCTGATCGTAGTTCTCGGTGTTCATGAAGTGATACGTGTCGCCACCCTGATACAGGAATTCCAGATTCTGGGTTTCGAGCGATGCCTTCTCGATCGTGTCCGCGGCGCGGAAGCGATGCTCGAAGTTCGATCCCGAACGGAGGTTCCTGAGCTTCGCCTGCACCATCGCCCGGAGGTTACCCGGCGTGTGGTGGCGGAACTCGGTGATACGACATGGATCGCCCTCGAAGACGATGACCATCCCACGTCGTATTTGCGTAGCCGGAATTGCCATGGCTTAATAGCTGAGATTAATAGCTGAGAAATGAATGCGACCAGCAGGGGGTCCCCACTGATCGCGGATGGACGCAAAACGTTTCAGCCTTTGAATTTACGGAACCGTAGCGAGTGCGTCAAGCGTGCGTCTTTTCCCCCGCCTCCAGAAGCGGCCGGAGAGCTCCCCACACTGTCTCCGCCACCGCCGCCGCCCCGCGCGGATTCGGATGCACCATGTCTGGCTGATTCAGCGAGTCCACTCCCGCCACGCCCTTGAGCAGAAACGGAAGCAGCGTGACGTGATTCTTCTTCGCCAGCTCAGGATAAACTCCGCGGAAGCTGCTCCCGTACGGGCTGCCCATGTTTGGCAGCGCCTCCATTCCGATCAACAGGATTTTCGCATTAGGGTGCGTGCGCTTCACATCGTCGAGTATGTGCTGGATGTTCGAGCGCAGCGAATCCACTGGCAGCCCGCGCAGGCCATCGTTCGCGCCCGTCTCGAGCACGAAGACATCCACCCGCTGGCGCAGCAGCCAATCCATGCGATGCAGCGCCCCCGACGACGTCTCCCCGCTGACGCCCGCATTGATCGCGTCGTAGTTTAAGCCGAGCGAGTCGATGCGCCGCTGGATGAGCGAGGGGTACGCCTGCTGCGGATCAATGCCGTAGCCCGCGGTGAGACTCGTTCCAACAAACAGGATGGTCTTTCGCGCATCTTTCTCTGACGCGCTCGGCTGCAAGGCACTCGAGTCGCGAACGCTCTGGCCCGTATCCGGCATTCCCTGCTCCTGTCGCGAGCCGCGGCTGCACGCCGTAGCGAGCAGCGCGAGCGCGATCCACCTCCACACTACTCTGCCCGACATGCTCGTTGCTCGAGAGTTGACGAAATCATTTCCCAGCGGTGACCGAACGATCACCGTCCTTCGCGACGTGTCCTTCACGATCGCCGACGGCGAGTTCGTCGCGATCGTCGGTCCCTCCGGCAGTGGCAAGACGACGCTGCTCGGGCTGCTCGCCGGACTCGATGCCCCCAGCGCAGGATCCGTGCGACTCGACGACGTCGACCTCGCCACGCTCAGCGAGGACGCGCGCGCGCGACTGCGCGGAGCGAAAGTTGGGTTCGTGTTTCAGAGCTTTCAACTGATTCCGACGCTCACCGCTCTCGAAAACGTTCGCGTTCCACTCGACCTGCGCGGCGACGAGAGCGCGCAGTCGCGCGCCACGGAGCTACTCGCGCGGGTTGGGCTCGCCGACCGGGTGCACCACTATCCCGTTCGCCTCTCCGGCGGCGAACAGCAGCGCGTCGCCATCGCGCGCGCGTTCGTCAACTCGCCTAGCGTGCTCTTCGCCGACGAGCCAACCGGCAACCTCGACCAGAGCACGGGACTCCGCATCGTCGAGTTGCTCGAGGAGCTCAATCGCGACGCGGGCACGACGGTGGTGATCGTCACGCACGACACCGAGTTGGCAGCGCACGCGCGGCGCATCATCAGGCTGAGCGACGGGCTGGTGGTCGAGGACCGCGAGCACACGGCATGACGATGCGATGGCGCGCTCTCGTGGCGCTCGCGTGGCGCGACACGCGTACGACGCGACGGCGGCTCGTGCTTTCGATGTCGTCCATCGCGATCGGCGTCGCCGCGCTCGTGGCGGTGGACTCGTACTCGGCGAATGTCGTGCGATCGATCCATGTGCAGGCGCGCTCGCTTCTGGGCGCAGACCTCTCGGTGAGCGCGAGCCGTCCGCTCCCCGCGCAGGTCACTGCTCTGCTCGACTCGCTGCACGCGCGCGGCGCCACCGACACGCGCGTCACCACGTTCTCGTCGATGGCGCTCGTGAGCGGCAGCGAGGGAACGCGACTCGTGCAGGTGCGCGCGATGGGCGCAGGCGCGCCGTACTATGGTGTGATAGAGACGTCACCCGCGGACAAGTGGCAGGATCTCCAGAGCGGTCCATACGCAATCGTCGACTCGTCGCTCCTCGTCGCACTCAATGCGAACATCGGAGACACGCTCTCACTCGGCTACGCGCGCTTCGCGATTCTCGCGACGCTCCGCAACGTCCCCGGCGACATTGGCATCGCCGCCTCGCTCGGACCACGCGTCTACATCCCCGACCGCTATCTCGGCGCGACGCGCTTGCTCACCTTCGGGAGCCGCGCGCAGTACGAGGCGCTCGTCAAGCTCCCCTCGTCCGTGAATCCCGACGCACTCGCGAAGGCGCATCGCGATCTCTTCGACAGCCTCCAGGTGCGCGCGCGATCGGTTGCGGACACCGAGCGTTCGCTCACTCGATCGATCGAGCAGCTCGGGCGATTCCTGGGACTTGTCGGGTTGATAGCGCTTCTGCTCGGCGGCATCGGTGTGGCGAGCGCGATGCGCGCGTACATGGCCGAGAAAATCGACACGATCGCGATTCTCCGATGCCTTGGCGCGAGCGGGTCGCAGGTATTCGCAATTTACCTGATCGAGGCGGCGGGGCTCGGGCTCGCCGGCGCCGCAATGGGCGTCGTGCTCGGCGTCGCGGCGCAGATGGCTCTGCCGCACGTGCTCGGCTCGTTCATTCCCGTGGACGTGACGCCACAGCTCGAGTGGATCCCGGTACTGGGCGGGCTCGCTCTCGGGACATGGGTTGGTGCGCTGTTTGCGCTGGGTCCCGTGCTCGGCGTGCGCAACGTGACTCCACTTCAGGTTCTCCGTCGCGATACGGACGATGCAGCGCAGCGCGCTGCGCGATCGCCGTGGCGCGACCCGGCGCGACTCGCCGCTGGGGCGGTGCTCATGGCGAGCGTGGTGGCAGTTTGCATGGCGCGCGCGGAGAGCGCGATCTTCGGGCTATGGATGAGCGTCGCGATTGGCGCCGCGATCGGCGCGACCTGGCTCGCCGCAGTGGCGTGCGCGCGCGGCGCCTCGCGCCTCGCAACCGTGCCGTCGCGGTTCGTCGTGCGCCACGGCGTTGCGAACCTCGAACGCCCCGGCAATCAGACGCGCCCGGTGGTGCTGGCACTCGGCTTCGGTGTGTTCTTGCTTGGCACGCTGGCGCTCGTGCAAGGGAGCCTGTTGCGCGAGCTCGCATCCACGGCGGATGCGTCGGCCGCCAATCTTGCGTTCTTCGATGTGCAGACCGATCAGGCGTTCCTCCTCGACACGATGCTCAGGCAGCGCGACTATCCCGTACTTGCGCGCGTACCGATCGTGCCGATGCGAATCGCGGCACTCGCGTCGCCGCGCCGCGCAAAGAGCGAGACAAGGCGCGAGACGAAGGGCGCATCCCCTCGCGCATCCGAGCGCCCATCGTGGGCGATTCGACGCGAGTATCGGTCGAGCTACCGCGACTCGATAGCGCCGAGCGAGCGTCTCGTTGCTGGACATTGGTGGAAGACGGATGGCCCCGATCGCGATGGTGTCTTCGAGATCTCGCTCGAACAGAGTCTCGCCGAGGAGTTGGGAGTGGTGCTTGGAGACACGATTGCGTGGGACGTTCAGGGCGTACGCATCCGCACGCGCGTCACGAGCCTGCGCGAGGTGCAATGGACGCGGTTCGAGCCGAACTTCTTCGTCGTATTTCAACCTGCGGCGCTGCGCGAGGCGCCGCAGTCGTTCGTTTTGCTCACTCGCGTGCGCGACGATGCCGAGAGAGCGAAATTGCAGCGCGATGCGGTGCAACGGTTCCCCAACATCTCGACGATCGATCTCTCGCTCATCGAGAACGCTGTGGGGAAGATCCTCGATCGAGTGTCGGTCGCGGTGCGATTCATGGCGCTGTTCAGCGTCGTGACGGGTGCGCTCGTGCTGGTGAGCGCACTCGCTGCGTCACGGCGGCAGCGCGTGCGCGAGGGCGTGCTCCTGAAAACTCTCGGCGCCACTCGCGGCCAGATCGCGAGCATGCTCCTCACCGAGTACGCGCTGCTCGGTGCGATAGGGAGCGCGGCGGGAATCGTGCTCGCCGTGGGCGGCGCGTGGGCGGCGATGCACTTCATATTCCAGGCGCAGTTTGCCCTCGCGCCGCTCCCGCTGGCGGTGGTCGCGGTGGCGACGATGGTGCTCACAGTCGTGATCGGACTCGTTGCGGCTCGTGATGTCTTCGCGGAGACGCCGATGACAGCTCTGCGGGAGGTATAGTGGTGGTGCAGCAGCAGATCGCGCTCGCGGCCCACATTGCGCCGTCGTTCCTCAGCATGCTCTCGCGCATCTGGGTGTACGTCACGCTCGGCGCTTCGAGCATCATCATCGAGGAGCTGGCGCCGGTGGTGGCCGGATTCGCCGCGCACCAGCACCACCTCGGCTTCGTGCGCGCGGTGCTCGCGTGCGCGGTTGGAAGCTGGGCTGCGGGCGTGGCGCTCTACGCGCTCGGACGATGGCGTGCGTTGCACGTGGTGAAACGCTGGCCTCGACTTTTCGCTCAGGTGGAGAAGCTGCTCGGTGCCGTGCGACGGCATCCGTGGCGCGCCGCACTCGCGGTGCGCTACGTGTACGGCGCACGATTCTTTCTGCCGATCGCGTGCGGCGCCGCGGACGTTTCGTCGCCCGTATTCCTGATTGGCAGCGCGATCAGTGCCAGCACGTGGAGTCTTGTGTTCACTACCGTGGGCTGGGCGTTCGGCAGCACCGCCGTGCTGGTGATGGGACGGATTCGTCGTCACGAGGACGGACTAGCGGTCGTGCTCGTGGCCATTATCGCGGTGCTCGTGCTCGTGATCACGCTGCGCAATCGCGACAAGGTACCGGTGGAGATCGATTCCGGGCTTCTCGCGTTCTCGCGCGGCGAACATCCGGAGAGCAAGGACTCGGACTGAGGTCTCGCGCCTTTCGCGGTGGACAGTGCCGCGTCCTTTCTTCATCATGGTTTCATGCGCCAATCAACTGTCTTGATCTCGTTCTCGCTCTGCGCGATCGCCGCCGGGTGCTCGAAGCCCGCGAATCGCTCTGCTGATTCCTCTCGCTCGCAGCCGTCTGCGAGCGCGATTCCCGCCGTGTGGCCGTACCGGGCAGATGCCGGTACGGTTACCGCCGCGCACGCGATGGTGGCCACGGACGCACCGCTCGCCACTCACGTCGGCGCGGATGTGCTGCGGAAGGGAGGGAACGCTGTCGACGCCGCGGTGGCCACCGCGTTCGCGCTATCGGTGGTGTGGCCGTCGGCGGGAAATCTCGGTGGCGGAGGATTCATGGTCGTGCGGATGGGCGACGGGCGCCAGGCGACGCTCGACTTCCGTGAGACTGCACCTGGCGCGGCTACGCGCAACATGTATCTCGGAGCAAACGGACACGTTGATGACCGATCGATCACGGGCGCACTCGCTGCCGGCGTGCCTGGATCAGTCGCCGGGCTGGGGGAGGCGCGCAACCGCTTCGGCTCGCGTCCGTGGGCGGAGCTCATCGCGCCGACGATCGCACTCGCGGAGCACGGATTCGTGGTCGACTCCGACTTCGCGGAGAGCGTTCGCGGCGACAGCGCACGACTC
>JANWLO010000137.1 GCA_025450815.1 Gemmatimonadaceae bacterium | reverse complement strand
GCGAAGGGCTGGAAGGCGACGTCGAGCCACATTGCGACGTCCAAGAAGTGCTACGCCGGCTTCGGCAGTCAGGCGGCTGCGACGACCCTCGACGGTATCATCACCTGCGATCCGTGATCCTGCGGCCTGCATGAGGTTCTTGCAGCATGAACGCGACGGCACCCCGCATCGAAAGATGCGGGGTGTTTGTCATGTGCCCCTTCGCGGCCCGGGACGTAACCGCGCGGTGTGGCGGGGAGTCTTTGAGATGGAGGGGCTACTCGAACGGAGGTGAGTATGAAGGGGATGGTCTGGTTCGTATCCACGACGATCGGAGGCGCGGTCGGCTGGTGGGCTGGCGCATTCGTCGGGATCTACACGGCGGTGAGTCTCAGCGCCGTGGGAAGTGGCGTGGCGCTGTACTACGCGCGCCGCCTGGCGGACGACTTCCTGCCCTAGCGGTCTAGAGCGGGCGCGCGAGCACCAGATCCTGTTGCCGGTCGTCGCCGAGCAGGAAGGTTTGGGCGCCGACGTCATGGAAGCCGCACTTTTGATAGAACCGGATCGCTCGCGGGTTGAGCGACCAGACGCTCAGCCAGAGTGTGCGGCCGCCGCGACGCCTGGCATCGTTCGCGCTCGCGTCCATGAGGGCCTGCGCGATGCCGGAGCCGTGGAATTCGTGGACGATGTAGAATCGGCGCACCTCAACCGGCAGCTCACCGGTGACGCACGACGGCGCGTCTCCGTCGCGCACCATTGAGTAGCCCGCAAGCCGGCCGTCCAACTCGGCCACCAGATATGTGATCGCGGGGTCTGTGAGCTCGCGCCGCTGAATGTCGCGGCCGAAGGACTTGGCGAGATGCGCCGCGATATTCTCCGGCGTATTCTGCGCGCCGAAGCTTGCCTCGAAGGTCTCGGCGCCGAGCGCGGCGATCGTGGACGCATCGACGGGCGAGGCGGCTCGGATGCGAAGCCCGGCGGGCGGTGAGACGGTGGATTGGGTGCTCATGCGGGGGATTCTAGTGAAGATGCGCTCGAGGTCGAGGGCGTTACGACGGCTTAGCGTTGGGTGCGAGCCCCTGATTCCACATCTCGTCGTGGAGGCGCCACTTGCCATCAGCGCTCCGATGGAGGACGAGAAGCATCTTGCCGTAGCCGTCGAATGGCGCTTTTCCGTTGGGGAGCTCGACGATCTGGTGCTCGGTGCACCACTCGGAAGCCCACTCGCCCGATGCGTGGATGTCGAAGCAGGAGCTCTCGAACGATTTCATGTGCGCGCCGGCGAGCGAGGACATGACGTCGTTCATGAACTTCGTGATCGCGGCCTTTCCGTTGATCGGCTTCGTGGATGGAAGGAGGCTCACGCCATCGTCGTCCCAAAGGGCGAGGGTGGCGGCGTTGTCCATGTGCCTCGTCGCGTCGGCGAAGGCGCGATTGAAGGCATCGATGCCGGGGGGAGCGGGTGATGGCGACTGAGCGCCGAGCGTGGCGCACGCGAACGGGATGAGGAGGGCGGACATGAGTCGCATATTTTCTCACGTGCAGGAGTTATGAATGCCATCTCAGGAGGGTGAGATAACCTCCGCGCATCGTTATAGCGAACGCTGGCAGGACGTCAAGCTGCGTAAATGTCGTCTCGCGTGAGCGGCACGCCGGTGCTGCCGTCGCGCCGCGGCTTTGCGAACAGCACCTGTACGATGCCGTTGGCGCCGCTCGCGTGCTGGTGTGCGCCCGCTGCCATGTAGAGGCGCCACACTCGATAGCCGGATTCGCCAATGAGCGCCACAACCTCGTCGTGATGATCCTCGAGGCGGTGCACCCAGTGGCGACAGGTGCGCGCGTAGTGGTCGCGCAGATTCTCGGCGTCGCGCGCATTGAAGCCGGCGTGCTCGCCCGCTTCAATCAATTCGCTCAGAGGAAAGAGGTTGAAGTCGGGAAAAACGTAGCGGTCAATGAACTCGCTGCGGCGCCACATCCGGTCGAGAGTCCAGCGGAGCGGCCGGCGGGTGAATAGCGCGCGCGGCGACGCCCCGTTGTCGACGATGCAGTGATTGAGAAAAAGCCCGCCCTCTTTCGTCAGGCGGAACGCGGTTGCGAAGTACGTCGCGATCTGCGAGCGGCCCACATGCTCCGCCATGCCCACGCTCGAGATCTTGTCGTAGCGGGCAGTCGCCGGAAGATCGCGGTAGTCGAGAACCTCGACGCGGCAGCGATCCTGCAGCCCGGCTGCCGCGATTCGCTCGTTCGCTCGCGCCGCCTGCTGCGGCGCGAGCGTGACGCCGTGCGCAATTGCGCCGTAGTGTTGCGCGGCGTGCATGACGAGCGCGCCCCAGCCGCACCCGATGTCGAGCAGCCGCTCGCCAGCCTTGAGACGCAGCTTGCGGCAGATGAGATCGAGCTTCGCGGTTTGCGCATCGTCGAGCGACGTGACGCCCGGCGCGAAGTACGCGCACGAGTACACCATCTTGCGATCGAGCCAGAGCGAGTAGAAGTCGTTGCCGGTGTCGTAGTGAAAGCGATTCGACTCGGAGTCGCGGTGCCGCGAGTGCAGTCTGCCTCGCGCGCGGGCGCGACCGCGGCGCGCGTCGGTGACGGAGCCGGAGCCGCCGGAGGGTAGCGCGAGGAGTCGCCGCGTGACGCGAGCTAGTGCGCGCGCGGAGCCGAGTCGCTCGGCTACCGAGTCCGCAAGAGTGGAGGCCGATTCGAGCTCCCCCTCGACGTCGATATCACCGTGGAGATACGCCTCCACCATCGAGAGCTCGGACGGTGGAAGGAGCATTCGACGGAGCGAGCCGGCGTCGTGGAGGATGAGGGTGAAGGGCGGGTCCGGGAGGGACTCGGGGGTGTCGATCTCGCCGGTCCAGAGGCGGACGGCGAAGGCGCGTGAGCGGAGCGGGCCGAAGAGGTCGTCAAGGATCGCGCGCGTGGGACGGACAAGCGGGTCGTTCGCGACCGAGCCGCCGGACGCGACAGTGACGGAGAGCGTGTCGAGCGAGGTCATGGACGTGCCCCCATGGAGCTGCGAGATGGGCAGTTGCGCTATGCAGCAGACGAGTGAAAGGACTTTGCATGGATCATGCGCGGCCCAACTCGGCGGCCTAGCAGGGAACGAAGGTTCTCGCACTCCAACGGAATGTCTCGTCCTCACGTAAAGATTACGTTCGCGATTTACGACATCCGATCTCGGCAGTCTCCGGCCCGCAGGAGGCTGCGCTCGCTCTTGAAGTCTCGACGTCTCACTGAGGACCGCGCGTCTCATGATTACTGCACATCGTCCAATCGCTCTAGTGGCGTTGGCAGCAGGGTTCCTGCTCGCCGCGCCTTCCATCCGCGCTCAGCAGCGCGCCACGCCGCTCGACTCGGCGACTCTCGCATCGTTCGCCTGGCGCAACATCGGGCCGGCGGACATGGGCGGACGCGTCGCTGACATCGCAGGCATTCCCGGTCCGTCGAAGACGTTCTACGTCGCCGCGGCCGCGGGAGGAATCTGGAAGACGACGAACGCTGGGACGACTTTTCGTCCGGTGTTCGACAACGAGCGCGTCATCTCGATGGGCGCGCTCGCGATCGCGCCATCGGACACGCAGCAAGTGTGGGCCGGCACCGGGGAACAGAACACGCGCAACTCGATCTCGCCCGGCGGCGGCATCTACAAGAGCATCGACGGCGGCAAGACGTGGAAGCTGATGGGGCTCGAGAAGACGCAGCAGATCGGGCGCATCATCGTACACCCCACCAATCCGGACATCGTCTACGTCGCCGCGCTCGGCCACGCATGGGACGCTAACCCGGAACGCGGCCTCTACAAGACCACGGACGGCGGGAAGAGCTGGCAGCTCATCAAGTTCGTGAGCGACAAAGCAGGCTTCGTCGATGTCGCGATGGATCCGTCGAACCCGGACGTGCTCTACGCCTCGAGCTACGAGCGCGTGCGCGGCCCGTACTTCCTCAGGAGCGGCGGCCCGGGTAGTGACCTCTGGAAGAGCACTGACGCCGGGAAGACATGGGCGAAGATCGGTGGCGGCGGATTTCCCGAGACGATGAAGGGGCGGATCAGCGTCGCGATCTCGCGCAGCAATCCGAGCACGGTCTACGCACTGGTGGAGGCGGACTCGATGCGCGGCGCGTCTCACGCAGTGCGCGCACCAGCAAGCGACTCGGCGGGCGAGAAGGTGAAGGCCGCGGTGAAGCAGCGCCTGTTGAGCGGACTCTATCGCTCCGAGGACGCGGGCAAGACGTGGCAGTGGATGAACGATGCCGACGTGCGACCGTTCTATTACTCGCAGGTGCGCGTTGATCCGAAGCTGCCGAATCGCGTGTACTGGTCGTCCACTCCGTTCAACTTCTCCGACGACGGTGGCAAGACGGTGCGGAACGGAACCGTGGGCATCCACGTCGACCACCACGCAATGTGGATCGATCCGAACGACGGTGAGCACTTTCTCGTGGGTGACGATGGCGGCGTGTCGCAGACGTGGGACCGCGGCGGCAACTTCGACTTTCTGAACAAGATTACGATCGGACAGTTCTACGAAGTGAGCTACGACATGGCGATTCCGTATCGCGTGTGCGGCGGACTACAGGACAACGGTAGCTGGTGCGGTCCGAGCAGGAAGCGCAACGGGTCGATCACGAACGACGACTGGTTCACCGTTGGCGGCGGCGACGGATTCTACACGGCGCAGGACCCGACGAACCCGAATATCATCTACGCCGAGTCGCAGGGTGGCAACATTCGACGGCTCGACTACGCCACGGGCGAGAGCAAGCCGATCGTGAAGCCCACGTGGCGCCCGCGCTATCTCCAGGTCGAGGACTCGATCCTCGTCGCGCGCGGCGACACGGCGAAGCCGGAAACTTCGACGCAGAAGAAGCGACTGGCCGAGTTGCGGGCGATGCAAGTGAAGGACTCGACAGATCTCGATCTGCGATTCAACTGGAACACGCCGTACTTTATCTCGCCCCACTCGGCGTCCACCATCTACGTGGGCGGGAACCGCGTGCTGCGATCGACGAATCGCGGCGACGACTTTTTGCCCATCTCGCCCGATTTGTCGACGCGGGACATGGCAAAGGTGCGCTGGAGCATGGACTCTACCGGGGGCATCACGAACGACGCCACGGGCGCAGAAACATACGGCACGATCGTGACGCTGGCCGAATCGTACGTGCAGCCGGGACTTCTCATGGCGGGCACCGACGACGGCAACGTCTGGCTGACGCACAACGACGGCGCGACGTGGGACAATCTCACGGGGCGCTTCCCGGGCGTGCCGGCGAAGACGTACGTCGTTCGCATCGAGCCATCGCACTTCGACAGCGCCACGTTCTACGTCGCTTTTGAAAACCATCGCGTCAACGACTTCACTCCGTACCTTTACGTCACCAACGATTTCGGGAAGACGTTCAAATCGATCGTGGCCGATCTGCCCAAGGGTGGCCCCGATTTCCTGCACGTCATCCGCGAAGATCCGGTGAATCGCGATTTGCTGTACGTCGGAACGGATGTGGGCGCGTACATCTCGCGTGATCGCGGGCAGAGCTGGCAGAAGTTCATGAGCGGGCTGCCGACGGTGCCGGTGCACGACCTCAAGATTCAGCCGCGCGACCGCGAGATCATCGCGGCGACGCACGGTCGCGGAATCTGGATCGCGGACGTGTCCGTGCTCGAGGAGCTGAACGACAGCGTGATGGCGAAGAGAGACTATCTGTTCGCACCAAAGACGGCGTACGCATTCGGCGGGACGCCGGGAGCGGACATCTCGTCGGGACAGGGCACGTTCAAGGGGCGGAACGCGCCGTTCGGAGCGGACATCGCGTATCGCCTCACGAGCGGATCGTCGAAGGACACCGTGAAGCTCGTGATCACTAACATGAAGGGCGACACGCTGAAGACGCTCACTGGTCGCGGCGGCGCGGGACTGCATCACGTCACGTGGGACCTGGCTGCGAAGCGCGCCAAGCCCGCGCCTCTAACCCCCGCGGGACGGCGAGACAGTCTGGTGACCGCGCGCAAGCTCGACCATGTGTTCGATTCACTGGCAACCGCGGGCACTGCGCCCAAGCTGGTGCTCGCGAATGTGCGCGAGCACCTCGAGAACGGGAGTGTGGGTGAGCTGTTCCAGCGCGCATCTGGAGGCGGCGGTGGCGGAGGCGGGCGATTTGCGGAGCGTCCGGGCGAGAGCCCGCTGCCGCACCACGGGGGTCGGCACCCCGCTGCCGATACGACGAAAAAGTCAGTGACTGCGGACACCACGAAGGCCGCGGGCGCCGAGGCGGAGGGCGAGCCGGCGGTGAGCCAGGAGGTGCTGAGTGATGTGCTCGGCGCGGTGCGCGCGAGCAAGGCGTTGCCGGGTGGAGGGTTTGGCGGCGGCCGGAATGGCGCGGGGCTCGTGGAGAGCGGCGACTATCTCGTCACGATGACTGCGGGCGGGACGACGCAGCGGCAGGTACTGAGGGTGGAGAAAACCGCGAGCGCGGGCGGGGCAGCTGTCGCGGATGCTGACGGGGAGGATCCGTTCGATCCGTAGCTGGTGGCTGGATGTTGACGTCAACGGAACGCTCCGTACGTTTCCTTTCGGCGTACGGAGCGCCTCCGGTCCGCGGAAAGGGCAGCGCCCATCTCTGAGGTAACACTACGATCTGCGCCCTCTTCGGGCCGATTGTGCGGACGCCGGCCGTAACGAAGGAGGCGTCCCATGTCTACACCGTTCAACCGTTCGCTCCCCGCACATCCAGACCTCGCCCAGCAGAGGAAGCAGTCGAAGGAATTGCTTCGGGCGTATTCTGCCGGCGAAATCGAGGCACTTGCGCGCATCCGTGCCGCGCTGCCGGACAAACAACGCATCGCCCTTGCGGACGCGCAATTCGTGCTCGCGCGTGAATATGGCTTCGCCAACTGGGGGGCGCTCAAACAGCACATCGACGAGAGAGCGGAAGCGTCGCGTACGCCGCTCGAGCTCGTGCACGACGCGTTCCGACGGCACGACGCGAAAGCGCTGCGGCGACTATTCGAGATGAATTCGGAGCTTCGCGAGCGAATCAACGACCCTGTGTTCGACTTCAACTCGCCGGCGATCGTGCGCTATGCCAACGATCGCGCGCTCGTTGACGTATTGCTCGACTTCGGCGCCGATCCCAATCACCGCAGCAGCTGGTGGGCCGGTGGCTTCCATGCCCTTCACTCGGCCACTGGCGACGCTGCCGAACGGCTGATCGCCGCGGGAGCCGTCCCCGATGCCTGCGCGGCCGCCCATCTGGATCGCGCCGAGCTGTTGGCTCGGATGATCGCTGCTGAGCCATCGCGTGTGCACGAACGCGGTGGCGATGGACAGACACCGCTTCACTTCGCTCAGTCGCACGCCGTGATCGATCTTCTTCTCTCTGCCGGCGCAGACATCGACGCGCAAGACGTCGATCATCGTGCGACGCCGGCGGAGTGGATGCTCGACCGCACACGCGGCGCCGGACGCTACGAGTCGGCGCGCTACCTCGTCGAGCGCGGCGCACATGCCGACATATTTCTCGCGGCGGCGCTCGGACGCACCGATCGAGTTCACGCGATGCTCGCGAACAATCCGGGGCTGCTCGATCTGAAAACCGGACAGGGTAGTTATGCGCCGCAGCCACCGAGCAGCTATCACATCTATTTCTGGACCATTGGCGATGGTCGCTCGCCACTGGAAGTCGCGACACAGTTCGAGCAGCAGGAGACTTTGAATGCAATGCTCGCCTTCGCCACTCCGCTCCAGCGGCTTCGACTCGTGTGTGGCCGCGGCGACGAAGATGCGGCGCGAGCGCTGGTGCGAGAGCACCCGAGGATCATCGAGTCCATGTCGCGAGAGGATCATCGGGCCGTCAGCGATGCCGCGTGGAATGGCGACGATCGTGCGGTTACACTGATGCTCGCTCTCGGCTTCGATCCACGAACGCCTGGACATGATTCCGGGACGGCGCTTCACTGCGCAGCCTGGGGAGGGTTCCCTCGAACGGTCGCAGCCCTGCTTCGTCACCGCGACGCGACTGGGCTGGTCGCGGCGAAGGACTCGCGCTACAGCGCGACGCCACTCGGCTGGTGCTGTCACGGATCGCTGCACGGCGACACCACACGCGATCACGCTGCCGTCGCGCGACTGCTGCTCGACGCCGGCGCGCGGGCCGGCGCAGATACGGAAGAGGCGTCGCCATTGGTGGAGTCAGTTTTAGCCGGCGGCCACGGCGCATGAGATACAAACAGGCTGCCCAGATAGCGTTCGCCTCGGGCATGATCGGACTCGGTATTTTCGGTCTCATCAACGGCGACTTCGCGGAGATATGGCGGTTCGTGCCAGCGTCGGTGCCCGGCCGACAGGTAATGGCGTACGCCTCGGCGACGCTCATGCTCGTCTGCGGCGTCGGGTTACTGTCGAAGCGCACGGAGGCATTGGCGGCACGCGTGCTTTTTTGGTATTTGGCGCTCCTGGTGATCCTGCTGAAAATCCCGGTGGTGGTCAAACATCCGCTCGTCGAAGTAGCCTGGCAGTCGATGTCGGAGATCGTCGTGGTCTTTACGGGCGGATGGGTGCTGTTCGCCGCGGACAGTCGCCAGGTGCGCATCGCGCAGCTGGTGTTCGGTGCCGCACTCATTCCGCTCGGGCTCGCGCACTTCATCTACCTCAACATGACCGCGCCGCTCGTCCCGGCATGGCTTCCCTATCACACTGGCTGGGCGTACATGACCGGCGCCGCGCAGATCGCGGCCGGACTTGGCGTGCTGCTCGAGATCTATGCACGGCTCGCGGCAGCGATGGAGGCCGCGATGCTGACCGCATTCACCGTTCTGGTCTGGATTCCGGCGATCATAGCGGCGCCCGCGTCGCGGCCCTCGTGGTCCGAGCTCACCATTTCGTGGGCCGTGAGCGCGGGCGCGTGGGTCGTTGCCGCGAGCATCACGAAGAGCGATCCGGCGACACCCACCCAGTCTGACATGAACATGAGATCATGAAGCGCCTCAAGGTGCTGGTTGCCTTTGCGCTCATTGCGCCACTCGTCGCACCGGAAATATCCGGTGCACAGGACAGTTCAGCCGTGCGCGCATCGACAGCGCTTCGCATGGCTGTCCGGGACTATCGCGCTGCGCACGAGCCGACGATACTCCACGAGCTCGTGACCTTGCTCGCGGTACCGAACATCGCGAGCGACCATCCAAACATCCGCCGCAACGCGGAGCTGCTCGTCGGCATGCTCCAGCAGCGTGGGGTCAAGGCGCGCCTGCTGGAGCTCGACAGCGCGTCGCCGGCCGTATTCGGCGAGCTGGAGGTGCCGGGCGCAAAACACACCGTCGTGATTTACGCGCATTACGATGGTCAGCCCGTGACCCCATCGCAGTGGGCGACGCCGCCATGGTCGCCCACGCTGCGAGACAAGCCGCTCTCTGACGGTGGAGTGCCGATGCCGCTCCCCACCGACAGCGGTGCACGCGTGGATGGAGAGGCACGACTGTACGCCCGATCGGCCGGCGATGACAAGGCGAGCATTGTCGCGATGCTCACTGCGCTCGACGCGCTCCACGCCTCGGGACGCGCTCCATCGGTGAACATCAAATTTCTCTTCGAGGGCGAAGAGGAGGCCGGTTCCACGCACCTGCCACAGATTCTCGAGCGCAATCGAGATGCGCTCTCGGGTGATCTCCTCCTGCTCTGCGATGGCCCCGAACACCAGAGCGGACGCCAGCAGATCCTGCTGGGTGTTCGCGGCGTGACATCCATGGAGCTCACCGTTTATGGCGCCACGCGCGCCTTGCACAGCGGGCACTATGGAAACTGGGCGCCCAATGCCGGCGTGATGCTCGCCTATCTCATCGCCAGCATGCGAGACGATGACGGCCACATCAAGATCGCCGGCTTCTACGATGACGTGCGCCCCATGTCGGCGGCCGAGCGCAAGGCGATTGCGCTCGTCCCACCGATCGACTCGGCGCTGCGCCGCTCGCTCGGCCTCGCCCGCACCGAGGCGCACGATGCGCCGCTGGCCGAGCGACTCATGAGCCCCGCGCTCAACGTGCGCGGGATCTCGTTCGGGAGCGTCGGGCCGCAGGCCGCCAACGTCATCTCCACCGAGGCGCACGCGTCGTTTGATTTTCGATTGGTGCCGAACGAGACGCCCGACCACATTCGCGAGCTCGTGAACGCGCACCTGCGGAAGGAGGGGTATTTCGTGACAGAGGACAGCGTGACGACGGAGATGCGGCTCGCCCATGCCAGAGTCGCCCGCGTGCAATGGGACGGCGGCGGGTATCCGGCGAGTCGTACCGACATGAGCCTCCCTGTGGTGCATGCGGTGGTGCGGGCGGCCACGGACGCGATTGGCGAGCGTCCGATTGTTCTGCCAACGATGGGTGCCAGCACGCCCAATTACATGTTCGAGCACGCGCTACACATTCCGGTGATCATCCTGCCGATCGCGAACTACGACGACAATCAGCACGCGGCGAACGAGAATCTCAGGGTGCAGAATTTGTGGGATGGGGTCGAGCTGTATGCCGGGGTGATGGCGGAGTTGGGCGGTGAGTGGGACCACACGCGCTCGGTCAGTCGGCGTGCGCCGCTGCCGAACGAGTAATCGCCGCTGCTCCAGTGCCCGGTGGGCGCACGTCCGGCAGAAACGCCGCGAACAGCCCGAGTAGCGGCAGAAAGGCGCAGACTTGATACACGAACACGATGCCGTAATGGTCGGCGACTACGCCGAGCACGGCGGCGCCGACGCCGCCCATTCCGAAGCTGAATCCAAAGAAAAGACCGGATACCATGCCGATCCGGTTCGTCAGCATGTCCTGCGCATAGACGATGATGGCGGGAAAGGCCGATGCCAACACAAGTCCGATCATCACGCTCAACCCCACCGTCCACGCGAGACCGACGTGAGGGAGCACTAGTGTGAACGGCGCGATACCGAGGATCGAAAACCAGATCACGGGCTTGCGTCCGATGCGATCGCCGAGTGGACCACCGATGAGGGTACCAACGGCCACCGCGAGCAGGAATACCGACAAGAGATGGTCCGCCGTCTTCGCCGAGACGCCAAAGTGCTGGATCAGGTAGAACGTGTAATAGCTGCTGATGCTGGCGAGATAGAAGAACTTCGAGAACATCAGCACCAGCAGGATGCCGATCGTGCGACGCACGACATGCGGCGAGAACCGCGACGTTTCGTCCGGCGCGTGCTTCTTGAGCCGATCATGGAGGTGCGCGCGATACCAGCGGCTGACCTGCAGTAGAATCACGATCGCGAGCAATGCCGCCAGGGCAAACCAGCTCGCGTGGTTGCGTCCGTACGTCAGCACTACCATCGCCGCCAGCGCCGGCCCAAGCGCCTGTCCGAGGTTGCCACCGATCTGGAACAGCGACTGTGCGAGTCCGAACCGGCCGCCCGATGCCATGCGCGCCACGCGTGAGGATTCCGGGTGAAAGACCGAAGACCCGCAACCGATCAAGGCCACCGCCAGGAGCAGGATCGGGTACGTCGGTGCCACCGAGAGCAGCAACATCCCGCTCAACGTGAAGCACATGCCGACTGGCAACGAATACGGCAACGGATGCTTGTCCGTGACCATGCCGACCACCGGCTGCAGGAGCGAGGCGGTCATCTGGAACGTGAGCGTGATCAGACCGATCTGGGCGAATCCGAGGTGGAATTGCCCCTGCAGTAGTGGGTAGATCGCGACGATCACCGACTGCATCATGTCGTTGAGGAGATGCACGACGCTGACGGCGCCGATCACGCCGTAGCTCGGCCCGGCGTTCTGCTTCAACGCATCTCGATCCGATTCCCCAGCGATATCGGGATTCGCATCGGGTAGGACTGCGCTCACCGCGACATCGACGCTCGAGGCACGATGTTCAACTCGAAGGAACCGTGCAAATCGAAGCCCTCGTTGGATGGTTAGGCAGCGAAGAATAAGCCGGCGGAGCGCAAGAGCATGCCGGCGACGTGCTGTTGGTGTCCGATTCGCATGCGCCTCCGAGCAATGGCAGCGATTATGCATCGGACAGCGCACAATGGTCGCTTTCCGTGGCTTCGACGCATCGGTGTCGTCGTTTTTTCGCAGGACTCGTTAGGTCTCGCGTGACTTCGAACGAGCGCGCTCACGAAACGAGTAGCGATGTGGTGGTCGAACCGCCGGCCTCCCTCTCATCTGGAGTCAACTAGGTGTCGATAGACTCTCGGTCGCGCGCGCGTGATTGCGATGAGGTTGCCATCTGCATCATCGCGACAGGCGGTGCTTCCAAACCACACAATCGAATCGTCGAGAGCTACATGCGCGGAGCACTGATCAGGTTGGTATTTGCTTTGGTAGCATGCACCGCTTGCCGCGCGGACGTCCCGTTGGCGCCGTCCAAGCCTGGACAGCTGGATCGTAACCCGGATATCCCTGCGGATTTGTTCGCGAGCTACGCCCCTGTCGAGCTACCCGGTGCGGCTGCGGGAATCGTCACGGATGTCAACGACGCGGGCGACGCCGTAGGCATTGCAGATGGTGCCGGTGCGATATGGCGGGGCGCAGCGCACACGAGGGACGATCTTCCCTTTGTGCCTGAGGCAATCGCAAACGACGGCACGATCGCAGGCTATCTTGGTGGCCACGCGGTCATGTTCAGAAACGGACAGCTCATTGTCCTCGATACTGCGCCGAGTGCTGCAACCGCGATCTGCCGCTGTGCATCGGAAACGGTGGTGGGAAGTGTCGAAGTAAATGGTGAGCAACACGCGGCCATCTGGGTCGGCGGTGTGCGAATCGACGCCGGCGTGCCTCCTGGCGGCAACTTATCCGAGTTCACCGCTGCAGCGAACGGCCGGTTCGTTGGGGTTGCCGGCGCACCGACTGTCGATCCAAATACAGGCGCTACGGTCCTATCGACGCAGGCGTTCTTGTGGTCGCACGCGACTGGATGGCGTAGACTCTCGAGCGACAATGCTCTCCAAAGCTTTGTCTCCGGAGTGAACAACCACGGCATTTCGGTTGGCAGCGAGGTACGTGCGGTGCCCCCCAATCTGCTCGGCATCGTTTTCGATACCCTGAGCGAAGCGGTCCAGCTATCGGCGGATGCTTCGTTCTTGGAAGAGCGAATTCCGTACGCAATCAACGACTCCGGCACCATTGCGGGGAACTTTCCGGGTGCCTTTTCGGGATCTGCCACTCCTGGCCCAAACGGAATTGCGCTGGTGATGAGCGTCAGCGGAAGCGCGTTGGTTCTGCCTCCCGGCGCTCCAGGTGACGTCGCGACCAGCATTAATGCGACGAATGTCATCGGGGGACAATCGGGAGGGAAGCCGGTTCTGTGGGTGCCGAGTCCCTGAGGCGCGGCATCAACGATTGCGACAATGAAAAAGGGCATCCTCGCGGATGCTCATTTTTTGTCTCCCTCAAACGCGATATTGGCGCATGTCCAGCAAGAACTGATTCGTTCGCTGCGTTTGCTTCATGACCCGGCTGGGAATCGAACCCAGGACCTACGGATTAAAAGTCCGTTGCTCTAACCAGCTGAGCTACCGGGTCTACACACCTTCGTTTTCCAACACTGAATCTCAGTAGCTCGCCCCTTCTTCTCAACCCCGGCGATCACACGCCGGGCGAGCCAACCCGCTCCACCCACACCGCGAACCGCTCCAAGAAAGTCTTCAGCCGCTTCCTCACCGCCCCGTCAGCCACCCCTCCCGCAGCGTCGAACATCCCTTCCTTGTACTGCAGATAAACCTCTGGCTGCCCCATCAGGATCATCTGCTGCGGCGACAGAATGTTCCGCAAATGCTGCTGCGCCGCCGCGGTTCCCGTCTGTCCGGTCGACATCCCGAGAATACCGCCGGGTTTCCCGATCCAGCAGCTCTCGGCCATTGGACGCGAGCCCCAGTCGATCGCATTCTTGAGCAGCGACGTGATCGATCGGTTGTGCTCCGGCGTCACGATGATCACCCCGTCCGCAGCCACGATCTCCTTCTTCATCCGCAGCACCGCCGGCGGCGGATTCTTCGCGGCGTCCTGATCGAAAAACGGGAAGTCGTCGATGCGCACGTCGTGAAAGTCGAAGCGATCGGAGCCGAGGGTCGTCAGCGCGGTCGCGAGCTTTCGGTTGAGCGAGTCGCGACGGGCGCTGCCGACGATGACGGCGATATGGCGCATTCAGGGCAGGAAGGGTGGTGAGATTCGTTCGCTCGAATGCATAAGTCTACTCCGCCGCGCTCTGTTCCCTGCCCCTCTCTCAAGGGCGATATATTTTCGCTGCACATCCGCACCGCTCCCTCCCTCACACTTCGACCCGATGCCACACACCAGATCCGTTCCCGCGCTCACACTCGAAGGTGCCAAGGCCATGGTGGCCGCGGCCGAGGCAGAAGGATCGCGCAACGGCTGGAACGTTGCCGTCGCGGTCGTAGACGCTTCCGGCGGCCTCATTGTCTTCCACCGCCTCGACAACACTCAGCCGGCGAGCGAGTCGATCGCGATCGGCAAGGCACGCACGGCGGCGCGATTCAAGCGCCCCTCGAAGCTGCTCGAGGACTCCGTAGCCAGCGGCCGCGTC
>JANWLO010000136.1 GCA_025450815.1 Gemmatimonadaceae bacterium | reverse complement strand
TCACATCCCGACGGGCTACATGCGCGAGGAGCTTTCCGCACAAAGCACAACTAACGAGCAGTTGATACTCAATATGCGATATCAGAGATGGTCAGGTCCTCAAATCGAAGGATCCATCACCTTTCTGCCTCGGAGTGGGTAGAGCATTCTTTAGCTGCTTTCCGTAAACTCTAGACCGCGCCTTTCGCTGCAATAAAAGAGTGACAGATCCGGGGATAGTGCTATCACTGCGCTGACATATCTTGGCGTCGTTGAGACGTCCAACCTTATCACATGGAGGAAGTGGTTTTGAGGACGCGCAGTGGAATCACTTCCTCGGGAAAGTTGACGACTTCTGTGGAGGAGGTCAGTAATGATCGGTACAGGGACCGCCACCGCAATTCTCGTGGCCACCGTGTTCTTAGCAAGTTTGCTCGGCATCGCAGCAGGCGGCCTTGTAGGCATGGTGCTCCGACAGCCATGGAGTCCAAAGGTGGCTGCCACAGACGCCGTTATTGCTGCCGTTGTAATGGTTATCGCTCTTTTCGTAGTATCGGCGATAGACGATGCCCGTGGCGTTTTTGAGTCGCGAGTGGCGCTGTTATTGTCTATCGGAACCGCGAGCGCCGTCTTGAGGCATGTCCTTCGTAAAGGTTGGACGTGATCCACGCGGAGAACTGCATGACGAATCTGCTGCGGACTGGGAGAAGGCCTCGAGGAGACATTGACGCTGCGGCGGCTCGGCGTGTTGCCGGAGCTCGTCACGATTTTCAAGGCGACGAACTTGATCGATAGCGTGATGGCGCGTGTCGATCGCTGGCAAACGAGCGATCAGTAGCTCCGCTGGTGTGCGGCCGCGTTGCTTGCGGTGGAGCATCAGTTCCGACGCGTGAAGGGAACGTGCACCTGCCCTTGCTGGAACGCGCCTTCCGGACCAAGATCACCCCAACGACAACCGCCGCTGCGTGAGTCAATTCCCCGAGGCCACCGCCTGAATACCAACTGACTTCGGGTCGGAGGCCTCCTACTATTAGGACTGCCTTGGCATGACTGACACCGGTATTTCACAGCAGGATACGAATTGGCTTGATCCGGAAGAGTTGCCGTTTACACGAGCGGAAAATCATGCAGGCGGCAAGTCTTTGGTGCATTCCTGGAACTGAGAGGCAGTTCACAGATCAAATAGCGAATGCCGCAGCGAATGCAGTTCAGACGCGCGCTGAGCAGAGCATTCCGCTTTCCGCTCCGTCGAGCAGCGCTTCTCGCAAGAGTGAATTGGCCGACTTCAAAATCTGCGGCTACACTCAGGTGTATTGGCTTTGGCCTACGTTGAGCGTTCTCCCAAGCTGTGGAGAGCGCGCGAGACTTCGCCTCGTCGAGTACTGGCGGTATAGACTTGCAGTCGAGCTCTTGCGGGCGCGGCGATTGGCCGCAGAGGCATCGGGTTTGATTCCGAAACAGGCACTTTCTCAGGCAGAACGCGCGGCGCTGCGGAATTCGCCGACGATCGTAGCGGAAAGAGGCAGATTGTTCGCGAAAGCACCACGGGAGTTGCCGGATGCGACGGCAGAGATGCGGAAGGACGTCTCCGATCTAGTCGATGCAGAGCAACGCACTTCGCTTGCGATCGCAGCTGAAGCGCAGGTGCGGCTTCGTCTGCACGAGGCTCGAGCGGCGAGTGGCTGGATGTAGTATCACCTACTCAACCGGACTAGCTCCACCTTCCAGTCTCGAGAGCGATCGCCCCATCTGCATACTGGCGCTTGCGGTTTTCGTTAATGCTCCAGAATCACATACTTCGCGTCGTCCGCCGACATCTTCTTCAGCCACGTCATCAGCTCGTCCATCTTCGTCGCCGGAAACACACCCTCCGTTCCCGTGAGCCGGCGCGCGATGTGCAGCTCGCGTCCGTTCTGCGTGTACTCCGACGCGTAAGAGCCGAACACGCTCGTCGCCGTGTCGCTCGCGGGGAGCTTCGCCTTCCAGCCGGCCGGCAGCGTCAACCGCAAATCCTCGATCTCCGTGCGCGGTCCCCACACCTTCTCCGCATCGATCGGCGACTTGCGCGGGCCCCGCGCCTCCAGCGATGAGATGAAGCTCGGGTACGAGTAGCTCCGGATCGGGATCGTCAGAATCTCCGTGCCGCCGGCGTCCGCAGCCGCCTTGCCGTGCCGGATCAGCACCGAGATCTTCGGCTCGGCCGCAAGGTCCCGTCCGTCGAACAGCTGCAGACTGTCGCCCGCCGAGCCATCGAAGATCGCATTCGCGATCGCGAGCGTCGTCCGTGCGCGCTCGGCCGAGTCGGGCTTGGTCGACTTCACCATCGAGCCGCGCAGCGCGTACTGCTGCGCACCCGACGCCTGGCGCGTCCACTTGCCCGCGAACATTCCGTCCGGCGTCAACGAGCCCACGAGGTGGATCTCCGCCTTGTTCCCCTGCGCGGGAGCGCTCGGGAATGTGATCTCCTCGCTCGACCCGTCCGGGTGCACCACGAGCCCGAACTCGCCCTGCTCGGCCGGCGGCAGCGAGCCATAGGGCACGATCTCCGCGGTGAGATCGACGTACGTGCGCTGTCCGCCCCGGTCGACCGCGGCGATCATGTGATCGAACTGGTTCCCGCTCGGCAGCGCGCGATCTACGCCTCCTGTGCTGCTGAGCAACACCGGGTACGCCGTGATTCCCATCCTGCGCGCGAGGGCGATGAAGAACGTCGCCTTGTCCTTGCAGTCGCCGTAGTTATTCGCGAACACCTCGGATGGAAAGTGCGGCTGGAAGCCGGCGATGCCGAGCGAGAGCGACACGTATCGGAAGTCCTGCGCCACCCAGCGGTGCACCGCACGCAGCGAGTCGTCGAGCGTCTTCGAGCCAACGAGCTGGCGCGAGAGCGCGGAGTCGATCGCGGGCGTCAGCGAGTAACGATCCTTCGCGAGGCCGGCGTACCACTTCGCGATATCGCCCCACTTGATCGGCGACGCGATCGCGAGCGATTCGCCATAGCTCGAGTCCGGAGCGAGCGGTTCGAGATCGGGCTTGGGAATCTCCGCGCGCGCCCAGGTATAGATGCGCCGCCCGTTCGACTCGGTCTCCTTACGCGCGAAGGTGAGATGTCTCTCCTCGATTCGCGGCTTGATCGACGCTGGCATGTCCACGATGAGGCGGGAGCGCCGCGTGAGCCGGCCCGTGTTCACGCTCCATGACGTGAAGAAATCCCCGGGAATCACCGGCTTGATTGTCTTCACGGAGTAGCTGTAGTCGACGATCGTTCCCGGCGCGACACCGCCCAGCGAAATGCGATGGATCATCTCGTCGGAGTAGACGGGCGCCTCCATCGCGACCGGCGCCAACGACTCCTGCTCGTGCACCGGCTTCTCGCTGATAACGGTGCCGTCCGGCTTCACCACACGCGCCCAGTTGAGCGTGAGCTTTTCGCGACCGGTCGAGTAGCCGAACGATTGCTCTCCCCAACGTTCCGCGGCCTCCGGCGTCAGAATCTGAATCACCTGGCGATAGGTGCGCGTTCCGCTCCCATCCGCCTCGAACGTCACGATGCCGTCGTCCAGCAGATACACGTACGGTTGATCGGCGTAGTCTGCCGGATTCACCGCGAGCTTGTAGATCGTGTCGCTCTTGACGGAAGGATCGCCCGCCGGCGTGACGCGCGGCGACTGGGCGTTCGAGCTCACCGCGGCCAGCAGGATCGCGATCGGAGCCAACAGGCGATGCATGGGATTCCTCGAGGGGAGGGAGATCGTTGCCTTACTCAAACGTCCGGCGCCATCAATGCGCTGGTAGCAGTTGTACGACGACGTAGCGCGAGGAATCGAAATACTTTCGGGCCGCGGCCTGGAGTTGCGCCGAGCTCAGGGCCTTTACCGAATCGTCGTACTTGAGAATCAGCGCCGGATCCCAGCCATTGAAATCGTACGAGGCGAGGAGGCTCAGCCAGAAGCGGTTCTGGCGCAGATTGGTTTCCCGCTCGCGCAGATCGGTCTCGCGAATTTTCTGCAGGTCCTTGTCACTCGCGCCGTGGTCCTTCACGCTGTCGATCTCGGCGAACACCGCCTTCTGCAGCTCGTCGGCTCGTTCCGGCGCCGACCCGAAGTCGATCCGTAGCGCGTACGTCTCGCGCGGGTAGTGCGTGGGGTTGATGCTCACCCCAACGCCGTACGTGCCGCCCAGGTCCTGCCGCAACCGCTCACGCAGCTTGATCTGGAGCAGGTCAGAGAGCGCATTCAACTGCTGAACGTCATCCCACGTGAACTGGAACGGGCCCGTGAACACGATCGCCGTTTGCGACTTGGGCTCGATCCCGCGCTTCACCTCGCGCGTGATCACGCCTGTGGGGTACGTCATCCCGACGTCCTTCCACTTTTCTCCTGCGTGCGTGGACGGAAGGCTGGCGATGTACCGCTCGACCAGCGGCTTGAGCGCGGTCGTGTCGATGGTGCCCACGAAGATGAACGTGAAGTTGCTCGCATCCGCGAAGCTCTGCCGGTAGATGTCGAGGGCCTTCCTGAGATTCACGTACTCCATGTCCTGCGCCGACGGCGGCTTCGCGCGAGGGTGGTGCTGCGCGAGTGTGAGGTCGAGCGTGTCCACGAAGGCCGCCTGCGGGCTCACCGCACGGTTCGCGAGCAGCACCTCGATCTTGTTGCGATACGCCTCGAACGCTGCGCTGTCCTCGCGCGGCGCCGTGAACGAGAGATAGATGAGCTGCATGAGCGTCTCGATGTCCTTTGGCGAGCCTCCGCCCGAGAGCCCTTGCTGAATCGCGCCGATGAATTCGCTCACCGATACCGACTTCCCGGCGAGCGCCTTCTGCAGCGATGTCGCGTTGAACGTGCCGAGTCCACCGGCATCCATGGCCGCGGTGGCGAGCGTTGCGTCGAGGTACGCGGAGTCGCTAACCACTGATGTGCCGCCCGGCGCGTATGCGCGGAAGAGCAGCTCATCGTCCTTGAAATCGGTGGGCTTCACGAGCACGCGGGCACCGTTGGAGAGCTTCCATTCGGTGACCCCAACGGATGCGATCCTGTTCGACGACACGATCGTACCAGGCGTTGGCGGCGTAGCCACCAGCGGCGCGTTCGACACCGAGTCCGTGTACGCCGCGACGCTCAGGTGCGCGGCGCTGTCGAGCACGGAGCGCAGCGCACTCGCGGTGGGGAGCGTGCTCGCGGCCTTCTGCGGCGCATTCACGACGATCACGCGACTCTGGTTGCTCAGCCATTTGTGCGCGAGCGCGTTCACCTCGCTCAGCTTTATGCCCGGCACGAGCTGCGTGTACAGTTTGTACTGCTGCGCGATGCTGGGGATTGCGGTCTTCTCGAGGAATGCACCCATGTACTCCTCGACGAACGACTCCGACGGCGTCTTGTCGCGCTCGGCGTACGCGCGCTCCATGCCGCGCATCATGTCGCGCTTGGCGCGATCGAGCTCGGTTGCGGTGAAGCCGTGCTGCGCCACGCGCTCGCCCTCGGTGACCATCGCGCGCAGTCCGCGCTCCACGCCGGTGTCGGCAACGATCGCGGTGAGCGCGTACACATCCTTGGAGCGGATGAGCCGCCCCTGATTGGAGAACGCGCCAATGAACGGCGCGCCGGGCCGCTGCGCGATCTCCTGCAAGCGCGCGTTGAGCATCTCGTTGTAAAGGGAGCCGAGCATCTCCTCTCGGAAATCGCCCACGGTACGCTGCGGGAGCAGCGGCTGCATATAGTACACGGCGACGGTGGAACGTGTCGCCTCGCTGTCCGTGGCGATCGTGACGAGCGTGGAGTCGTGATCCGGCACGGGGTAGACCGGCCTCGGGCGCTCTCCCTTTTTCGCGGGCCAGCTCGCGAACTGCGCCTTGATCATTCGTTCCACCGCGGACTTGTCGAAGTCGCCGACCGCAACGACCGCCATTAGATCGGGCCGATACCACGTGTCGTAGAATCGCTTCACGGTCGCCACCGGCGCCGTCTCCAGCGTGTGCTTGTCGCCAATCGGGAGTCGCTCGGCGTAGCGCGAGTTGCTGAAGATCACGGGGAACTGCTTGTCGCGCATGCGAGCCGATGCGCCGCGACCCAGCCGCCACTCCTCGATCACGACGTTGCGCTCGCGCGCGAGCTCCGTGGAATCGAAGGTGAGTCTGCGCGACCAGTCGCCCAGAATCTGGAAGCCCTTCGCGAAGAGCACCGCGCTGTCCGTAGGTACCGTGAGCTGGTAGATCGTTTCGTCGAAGCTCGTGGATGCATTGAGATCGGCGCCGAAGCGAACGCCTGTGGATTCGAGATAGTCGACGAGCGCCTGGCGCTTGAAGTGCTCGGTGCCGCTGAAGGCCATGTGCTCCACCATGTGCGCCAGCCCGCGCTGGGAGCTGTCCTCGAGCACGGAGCCGGCGTTGACGACGAGCCGGAGCTCCGCCCGCTTCTCAGGTCGATGATTGACGCGAATATAGTAGCGCAGTCCGTTCGGCAACGTGCCGATGGTGATCGCGGGATCCACGGGGAGCGCCGCGGTGAGCTTGGGCGGTGGACCGGCCTTCGCCGAGTCCTGCGCGCGAAGCGGCGAGCAAAGGAAGCTCGCGGCCGCGAGTGCGCAGACGAGCGAGACGCGAGCAAGCGCGCGTGATCGAATCGAGGTCATGCTCATGAAATGCGGTGTTGGGAGGAGTGCCCGTCAGTCGGGAAGGGTGCCTGAAGATAGTGAGCGGCCCCCGCCAGCGCTCTGGACAGCAGCGCCACCAGGCTCAAATTGCTGCATGAAGAAATTCGGGCTGTGAGCACTCTCTCGCTCGACCGCCGCGTCCAGATCGAGACGCCGGAGCAGACGGTGCTGTCGTACACAGTCGCGGGTGTTGGCTCGCGCGCGGCGGCGGCGGTCGTGGATCAGCTGATCATAGCCACCGCCGGATTCGTTCTATCGATCATAGTCCTCGTGGTCGGCGCCGCGTTCAGCGGAAAGAGTGCGTCCGCGGCGAGGTCGTCCGCCGGCTGGGCGATGGCTCTCTCCATACTCCTCGGATTCGCCATCGTGTGGGGTTACTACGTGGTGTTCGAGGCGCTCTGGGATGGGCAGACGCCGGGAAAGCGCTGGCTGGGAATCCGCGTGGTGCAGGACGGAGGCTACTCGGTTTCGTTTGGCGCCTCGGCCGCCCGGAATCTCCTTCGCATCGTGG
>JANWLO010000135.1 GCA_025450815.1 Gemmatimonadaceae bacterium | reverse complement strand
GAAGCACTCGTGCGCGTCGATCTCGTGCGCGGGAGCTCATCGCTGCAATTCGGTCCGCAGTTCGGCGGCGTGATCGACTACGTGCTGCGCGACGGTGCGCCGAACACGCCGCTAACCGTCAAGGCGCGCGAGACCGGCGGCAGCTTCGGCATGTTCAACTCATATCTGTCACTCGATGGCGGAAAGAGCGCGTGGACGTACTTCGCCTACGGTCAATACCGCGGCCAAAACGGCTGGCGTCCCAACTCCGACCTCTCGCAGCTCTCGGCGGCGGGAAAGCTTACCTGGCGCCCCTCGGAGAAATTCTCCATCGGCGTTTCCTACTCGCTATTGCGCAACCGGATTCACATGGCCGGTGGGCTCGACAACGAGGACTTCAACCAGGATGCGCGTTCGTCGTTCCGTGCGCGCAACTGGCTCGCGAGCCCGTGGAACATCGGCTCGCTCACGGCGACGTACACCTTCTCACCAACGACGAAGCTCACCTCCACGCTCTCGGCGATGGCCAGCCAGCGCTACCTCGTCTGGCGCAACGAGGACGGGGGACCGGCGGCTCGCGATGTCATCGATCCGGCGACCCTCGAGTACCCGCCGCGCGAGGTGGAGTGGGAGTATTTCACCAACGTCACCAACGAAACACGGCTGTTGCACTCCTACAATCTGTTCGGCCTCACGCAGTCGCTCGCCACCGGCTTCCGCGTGTTCGGCGGCGAGCTGCACCGTCAGGAGGGAGGGCCCGGTAGCACCGGCTCCGACTTCGACATGAATATCGTTGGGGGCCCATACGAGACCGACATGAAATTCGGCAACTTCAACGGCGCCGCGTTCGCGGAGAACGAATTCCGCGTGAGCCCGCGACTGTCGATCACTCCCGGTGCGCGCATCGAGTTCCTGCATTCCACCGCGCGCGGCTACACCGACACGACGGTCACGCCGCAGTCGAAGAATCGCACGTTCGTGCTCTTCGGCGCCGGCGCGCAGTTCCACGCCACTGCGACCACCACGCTCTACGCCAATGCGACGCAGGCGTATCGGCCCATCGAATACTCCTTCCTCACACCGTTCGCGAGCCTCACGCGCATCGATCCGAATCTCAAGGACCCGAAGGGCTACAACATCGACCTCGGATGGCGCGGCTCGATCGGCGATGTTCTTCACTTCGATGTCGGCGTCTTCGACCTCATCTACCACGACCGCATCGGACTCGTTTCCGGCGTCGACTCGCTCGGTGCCCCCTTCACCGAGCGCACCAACGTGGCCACGAGCAAGCATCGAGGCATCGAGTCGTACGTCAACCTCTCGCTCACCTCGCTCGTGCACACCGCGCCCACTTTCGGCGCCCTCGATCTCTACGATGCGCTCGGCTACACCCACGCGCGCTACGCGAATGGAGAGTTCTCCGGCAACAGCGTGGAGTTCGCGCCGAGCGTGGTTAATCGCGCGGGGCTCACGTACGGGAGGGGCCGCGGATCGCTCGGCGTGCAGTGGAGCTACGTGTCGAAGCAGTTCAGCGACGCGAACAACACGATTGCGAGCTTCGATGCAGAAGTCGGAATCATCCCCGCGTACCAGCTCGTGGATCTCTCCGCCAAGTGGCAGCTCAATCGCACCATCGGTCTCGACTTCGGCGTGAACAACGTCGCCAATTTCTACTACTTCACCATGCGCACCACGGAATATCCCGGCCCGGGCATCATTCCGGGTATCGGCCGCAGCATCTACCTCGGCGCACGGGCGGGGTTCTGACGATGAGACTCCGCGCTATCACCTTTGTAGCAACGGGAACCGCTCTCGCGCGTCTATAGCGTGATGACGCGCCCACTCCAGCGGTGGCTGCCCATATCCCTGGCGACTTCCGCGCAGGGGGTGTGCGCAGTCACTCTCCTGTTCGCGATATTTGCCAGCCCGTGGAGCCACCGGGCTGCCCTCACAGCGGACATTCTCCTCGTTCTCCAGCTTGCGCTGGCGGTCGCCGTCTCGGCGAAGGCTGCCGACAAGGCTACCGGTACGCGACGCGCCCTCTGCATCGCGATCGCCATCGCCGCGTCATTCGCGTTCCTCGGACGCTTGTCGTGGACGCTCGCCGCCATGCAGGCCGGCGTCGCACCCGTTCGTCCCCTGTTCGAAGCGATGACCGGAGTGATCATGCAGGTCACGATCATGATCGGTCTCACGGCGGTCCTCGCGCGCCACCGGCACCGCAACTGGATGCGATTCGAGGCTCTGATCGACGCGCTTCTCCTGGTCGTCGCCGTCTCGATGCTCGTGGCGCAGGCCGATCTCGCGCCCACCGAAGGCACGGGCGCGTCGGCGCTGCTCCAGCTCATCGCGATGACGTGGAATATCCTCGCCGCAGCGAACATGGTCCTCGTCGCGCTCGTGCTCATCTGGCGCGGCGAGGCGCTCGGAGCGCGAATCTCGTCCGGCGTGACGCTCGGGCTCGTAACGCTCGCGCTCGCGAATTTCCTCTACAGCCGCGTCGTCATCCTTGACGGATTACCAGTGCCGCGCGCGGTCATCGTGCTGTGGACGCTCACCGAGATGTGTCTGATCTATGCCGTGACGCCACGCGCGCAGCAGCCGCTCGGCGAGTCGCGCGAGTCGCCGATGTACGCGAGCGAGACGGCCAAGGTGCGCACGTTCTCGATCGTCGCCGCAATCCTGATCGCGTCGTGGAGCGGCGCGTCGCTCGCGTTCGGTGGCGCGCCGAGCCCGGCACTCGGCGTTGCGCTGCTCGCGTTCGGGCTGCTGCTCGCGCTGCGCGCCGGCCACGCGCTGTACACGCAGCATCGCACCACGATCGTGCTGGAGCACGTCGCGCTGGCCGAGCGCGAGCTGTCGGGAATTCTGGAACAGCGGGTTGCGCTGCGCACGGAGGAGCTCGCGGAGGCGCATCGCGTGCTGCAGCGAATGTGGGCGCTCGGCCAGCAGATCTCGCTCGAGCTCAACCCATCGCGCGTGCTGCAGCGCTTCCTCGAGGCGTCCGTGGACGTGCTGCGCGCCGACGGCGGCGCGATCGGCATCGTGAACGATGAGCGCATCGCGATCACGACCACGCACGGCCGCGGCGATGCGCTCGCTGGCGCCGCGTTCGCAGTGCAGGAGAGCACGCTCGGCCGCGTCGCCAGAAACGGTACGCCGTGGTGCACCAGCGACGCGCGCGCGGAGAGAGCGGGCGACGACGTGGCGGTGTGCAGCGAAGCCCGCGGCCTCGTGGCGATCCCGTTGCACCGTCGCGCCGAGCGAATAGGCGCCATGATGCTTTTCGTGAAGGAGCGGAGGTCGATCACGGAGCGGGAGATGGCGCACGTCGAGGCGATGGCGGACCTCCTCTCCGTGGCGCTGGCGAATTCGGAGCTGGTGGAGACGCTGCGGAAGGCCGAGTGGCGATTCCGCACGCTCTTCCGCGCTGCGCCGGACGCTGTGCTCACGGTGCTCGAGAGCGGGCGCATTCGCGAGGCGAACGACGCGGTGCAGGAGCTGGTCGGGATGCAGCCGGTGCAGCTCGTGGGTCGAATGCTCGAGGAGCTCGTGCTCCCGGAGGATCGGTCGCACCTGGCTGACCAGGTAGCGCGCGTGATGGCCGGAGAGGAGGCGCGATTCGAGGTGCGGGTGTGGCATGGCGACGGAGTGCGAATCGCATCGCTGGCGGCGCGAATGCTCCCGGAGGCCGATCCGCCGCAGATGCTCGTGGTGGGCCGCGACATGACGGCGGATCGCGAGATGCGCGCGCGGCTGGCGGAGAGCGAACGGCTCGCGAGTGCCGGCGAGCTGCTCGCCGGAGTAGCGCACGAGGTAAACAATCCGCTCAGCACGATCAGTGCTTTCGCACAGCTCCTCGAGCGCGATCAGCTGACGGACTCGCAGCGCGAGTCGATCGAGGTGATCCGAAGCGAGACGATGCGCGCGAGCCAGGTGGTGCGCGACCTGCTCACGTTCGCGCGGCGCAGCGAAGGCGAGGTGGGGTCGATCTGCCTCAACGAGCTGGTGGAGCGAACGATGCGGCTGCGCATGCACGATCTGAAATCGCGCGGCGTGCAGTGCGAGTACTCGCTCGCGGAGGATCTACCGTACGTCACCGCGGACGCTCGTCAGATCCAGCAAGTGCTTCTCAATTTGTTGACGAATGCATCGCAGGCGATGACGCCGTCGGGCGGCGGATCGCTCCGCATCCGGACGCGCGCGGAGAGCGATCGCGTGCTGCTCGAGGTCACCGACAGCGGTCCGGGAATTCCGCAGGAGGTGCGCGCGCACATTTTCGAGCCCTTCTTTACCACGAAGGCCGATGGCACGGGGCTCGGATTGAGCGTGAGCTATGGCATTATCGCGGCGCACGGCGGAACGATCACCATTCCGCGCAGCTCTGCGGAGGGTACGACGTTCCGGGTCGCGCTGCCGGCCTACGATCCGAGCACCGGCGAGCACGCGGGGATCGCGAGCACGCTCGTGTCGCCGTCGCCATTGGCGGGGATGCGGATGCTGTTCGTGACGTCCGATGCGACGATGCGCGGCAGCGTGCAGGCGTTCGCGCGGCTGCGCGGCTTCCGCGTGACCGCGGCCTCGGATGGCGCGGCCGCGCTCGCGTGCGTGCGGAGCGAGGCGTTCGACCTGGCCGTGTGCGACCTCGATGCGCCGGGGCTGCGCGACATCACCTTTCTGCCGTCAATCCGGCGGGAGCAGCCGCCGCTCGCGAAGAAGCTGCTGGTGTTGAATGCATCCGCGATCGACGCAGCCGCCGTGCAGGCCACCGCGCTCTCGATGCCGTTCGAGCTGGACCAGATGGAGCAAGCCGCGGCGCGGACCCTCAATGGCACTCGAAGGGTCTCGGGCGCCACTCCCGTCCAGTCATAATGGCCGACGACGGGCGTTGCGCCCCCGTGGCACGGTCGTGTTCAGCGAGGAGGAGAATCCCGTGAATCACAACACGACGCTCTACATCGGCATGCTGGTCGCAGTGCTTTTCATCTGCGTCATCAGCATCGCGTACCGGTTGCAGAAGCTCGCGGCTCAGCGGGTGGACGCCGAGAAGCGCGCGTCGGTCGCCTTCGAGGAGATGAACAGGCTCACCAAGGAGCTGCGCGACCGGCGGGGGGAGGACCCCGTGGTCGACGAGACGCTGCCTCCGGGCGAGCGGCTGCGGCGCATGTACCCGGGGGCGCAGCGCCCCACCGCGCAGAAGGGAGAGGGCGCGTAGCGCGCCAGCTCCACGCTACATTGCAGAATGACGCCTTTCTTCCCGGAGAATCCGTTCGCCGGTCCGCGCGTCGATTCCCTGCTGCAACGAATCCCGCGCTCGCTCATCCCGATGGCGCTCATCACCGGGATCGCGGTACACTCCTACATCTGGCTCGTGCTCGCGCGCGGCAGCGCGAACTTCGGGCTCATCGCGCTGCTCCTCGCGTTCGCGGGGCGATTCGTCCTGCTTCTCGTGCTCGCCACCGTATACCTGGGGAACCATCCCGTGCGGCAGTGGCTCTGGCGCGCGCCACTGTTTGCGATCGCCGAGTGGGCGGTGGAGGCGGTGATGGTCGCGGCGCTCATCCAGATTCGGGTCGAGCGCATCGGCACGGAGCACGCGCGGCGCGCCGACTGGACCTCGATCGTCACCGACACGCTGATCTACCATGGCGTCGCCATCATCGTGTTCAGCGCGATTCTGGCGGTAGTGGTGCAGACGGTTCGCTATGCGCTGCTCAAGCACGAGCACCGCGACACGACGGCGATCAAGATCCATGAGGAGCGTGAGCTGGAGCGCGAACAGGAACGCGAGCACGAGCGCGACGCTGCGTCGCCCTGATTACCTTTCGCGATGTCTCTCACCATGTGTCACCATGCCCTACGATGAAAGATTCGTCGCCCCGATGCGCGAAGAGCTCACGCGCCTCGGCGTTCGCGAGCTTCGCACTCCCGCCGATGTCGACGCGCAGCTGAAGGACGGCAGCGGCACGACGCTGGTGGTCGTCAACTCGATCTGCGGGTGCGCCGCACGCAACGCCCGCCCCGCGGTCGCCGCGGCGCTCCAGCACGCGACCAAGCCGGATGCGCTCACCACCGTGTTTGCCGGACAGGACCTCGACGCCACCGAGCGTGCGCGCGCATACTTCACCGGGTATCGTCCGTCATCCCCGCAGATCGCGCTGCTCAAGGATGGCAAGGTGGTGTTCATGCTCGAGCGGAACCGCATCGAGGGACGTACGGCCGCGCAGATCGCGAATGATCTCGTGGGCGCGTTCGACACGTTCTGCGCGAGCTAGCGTTTTTGCCGGCATTGGCATACGCTCTGCACGATTGGGGATCTCACTCACAACCGGGGAGCGATCATGGAGAATGAGATGCACGACCACGTGGACGCCGACATCGGACGTGAGCGCGTCTCCGCGCGTGAGCGGGCTGGGCAGCTCAAGGCCACCGTTGCGGATCGGCTCGAAACGGGCGCGGGGCGGCTTCGGCAGCGAACTACGGACACGGCGAAGCTGGACAGGGCCGTCGCGCGTACCAAGGAGAAGGTCGCGGAGGCGAGCGATAGCGTCGCAACGAGAATGGAGACCACAGCGGAGTGGCTGCGCGCCGCCAATATGGCATCCGTGCAGCGAAGACTCGAGAAGCAAGTGAAGGAGAATCCGGCGCGCGCCCTGCTGATCGCGGCGGGCATCGGCTACCTGCTCGGGCGTGCTTTCAAGAGGAAGGAGAGCTGATGCGCGACAAACGCGCGACGGGTCGCGGCGACTGACGACCGAGCAGATCGTGCCGCTCGCGAGCGGTGCGCAATGGATCGTCGGAACGACGTTTGCGCTGATCATCGCGCGCCGGAGCCGCCTCTACGCAGCTGCCGGCGCGGCTCCGCGCCGCATCGCGTGGCTCGCCTTCCTCATTTTCGCGATCGAGCTCGTTGCCATCGCGTTCTCGCTGTTGGCCGCGTGGCGGGACACTACCTCGCTGCGGCTCCCCGAGTACGCAACGGTGGCGTGGCGCTACCAAACCGTCACGGTACTCTCGCTCTCCGCGTGGGTGCTCGTCGCCTTCGCGGCGATCTGGAACGCCGTGCTCGGCGTCGCTCTGCGTCGCCGCACGGCAATTCAGGAGCTCAAGCGCCGCACCGATCGCGTGCGCGACTACCGCACTCCTCGCACCCCTCCGGCGCCGCAGTAGCGCTCACGCCGCGCGCCGCACCCACCGCGCCAGCTCGCGGAGCGTCGGCCTCTTGCCGTACATCAGCATCCCCACGCGATAGATCCGCGCCGCGAGCCACGTCGCGAGCACGCATCCCGCCAGGAGTCCAACGAGCGTGGCCGTGAGCTCGTACCAGCGAATCTGCACCAGCGTCATCCGCAGCGGCATGAGAATCGGCGCGGAGAAGGGAATCCACGACATCACCTTCGAGAACGTGCTCGTGGGATCGAGCAATATCGGCTGCACGAACACGATCGACGCGATCAGCATCAGCATGATCGGCATCGATGCCTGTTGCACGTCCTGCTCGTTCGACACCGTGCTTCCCATCGCCGCGAACAGCGCCGCGTAGAAGATGAAGCCGAGCACGAAGAAGAGGAGCAGGAGCACGCCCGCCACGAGTCCGAGATGCGGCATCGGAATCGACATGCTACCCACTCCGAACCGCGATAGCACCAGGCCCCGCCCCTCGTACACCGCGGCAGTCGACAGCGCCCACGCCACGATCTGCGTGAGCGACGCCGCGCCCACGCCAATCACCTTTCCCGCGAGCAGCGTGTCCGTCGACACGCTCGCGATCACGACCTCGGCCACGCGTGACGTCTTCTCTTCCATCACTCCGCGCAAAATCTGCTGCCCGTAGATCACGAGCATCATGTACAGCACGAACGCGATCACGTACGAGAAGATCGCGCTCGCAAGCCCGCCAACCTCTCGCCCGCGCTCCGTCAGACGTTCGGCCCTCATCTCGAGGTTCACCTCCGTGAGCGTGCGGATGCGCGACGAATCGAGCCCCTCGTGCTCGAGGCGCTGCGCCAAAAGACTCCGGCGTACCGCGTCCTCGATCGTCTTCACGTCCACGAGCGTGGACGCGTTCCGGCCGGCGTAGCGCTCCGCCTTTCCCGCGATGGTTGTGGAGTCGAGTACGAGGTAGCCGAGCATCGGATCGTTCACTCGCATCACATCGCGGGTCGCCGTACTCTCGGCCGCCGCGAGCGTGGATGGCGTGACCGCGCGCACGTCCGCGCGCGAGACGTCGCCCGTGATCCCGCCCGCGAGCGTGCGGGCGACGCGATGGCCGAGCTGCGTGCCCGTGGCGTCGAGGATCACGATGTGCGAGAGATCCGGGGACGAGCGCGTGCGCGCCGAGATCACCATCGGCACGATGAAGATCACCCCGAAGAAGAACGGGCCGAGTATGGTACTGAGAAGAAACCACTTTGATCGCACGCGCTCCAGGTACTCGCGCTTGATCACCGCGATGAGCTTAGCCATCTCCGCCCATCCCCGGCTCCACAGCCGCCGCGCCAACCTTGTCGAGAAAAATGCGGTGCAGCGACGGCTGTACGAGCTCGAAGCGCTCCACTACGGCGCCCGCGTCCATGAGACGGCGGAGCAGCAGCTGCGCGTTCGCGTGTGGCGCGAGCTCGAGCTCCACCGTGCGGTTCGAGTCGTCCACGCGCTGCACGAGCGTGCGGTCGCCGAGCACCGCGGCAACGTCGCCGGCAGCCGTGCGATCCTCGCCGAGCGCGAGGGCGATGTAGCGGCCGCCATGCTCGGCCTTCACCGTGGCGATCGTGCCGTCGAGCACCTTCTCGCCCTGCGCGATGATGCACACGGCGTCGCAGAGCCGCTCGGCGTTGTCCATGAGATGCGTGCTGAAAATGATCGTGCGTCCTTCGCGTTTTAGGTCGACGACGATGTCCTTGAGCGCCTGCGCGTTGATGGGATCGAGACCGCTGAACGGCTCGTCGAGGATGATCAGGTCGGGCTCGTGCAGCAGCGCGCCGATGAACTGCACCTTCTGCTGCATGCCGCGGGAGAGCTCATCGACGCGTGCGTTCCCCCAATCGCGATCCTCGCCCGTGAGCGAGAGTCGCGCGAGCCATCGTTCGATTCGCCGATCGGCCTCACGGCGGTTCACGCCCTTGAGCTCCGCGAGGAAGCGCAGCACACGGCGCACCTGCATCTTCTTGTAGAGTCCGCGTTCCTCGGGGAGGTAGCCGAGTCGATTGCCGACGCGCCCGCGCAGGCTGGATGCGCCGAGCACGGTGATCGTGCCGGAGTCGGGCTCGATGATGTCGAGGATCATGCGGATGGTCGTCGTCTTGCCTGCGCCGTTAGGGCCGAGCAGCCCGTAGACGGAGCCGCGCGGCACCTGGAGCGAGAGATTCTTGACGGCGACGTGCCCTGAGAACGACTTCCGTACCTGCTGAATGTCGAGCGCTGGCTCGGGCAATGGCGGGATCCGGGCTTGGGATGGGAGGGACGCAGAGAATATACGGTTTTCCGCGAGAGCGGTTTCAGGTGATTGGCGTCTTGCGGGACTATCCGCTGCGGCTAGCTTGGCTTCCATGCGACAGGCGCACCGCGCGGCCAGTGTGATCGCCGCGTTCTGCGGCTCGATATTTCTGCTCTTCCTGGTGGCGCCCATCTTCCGGCTGATAGGCGCCGGTGGCGTTGGCGGAGTGCACGCGCTGTTCACGGATCACGAGCTCCGGTCGTCGTTGGCGTTGACCGCCGTGACCGCGACATCCGCCACCGCGCTCGCAATTCTCGGCGGAACGCCGCTGGCCTATTTGCTCGAGCGGCGACAGTTTCGCGGGCGCGCTGCGCTGGCGGCGGTGATCGATCTCCCGCTGTTGATTCCGCATCCGGTGGCTGG
>JANWLO010000134.1 GCA_025450815.1 Gemmatimonadaceae bacterium | reverse complement strand
TACATGATCTCGATGGTCGCGCTGCAGCAGGCGGTGAAGGGCTATCAGCTCAAACAGTCGGGGAAACTCGACGCGAGCAAGGTGCCGCCGGTGGTCATGACGAACATCAACTTCGTGGGCGCGCACATGCCGGAGATCATGCAGACGATGATGGCGTCGGGCGCGCGCACCCCGCCCACCCGGTAGCGACAGCTGGCGTCAACGCTGTTCAAATAGGAGATCTTCCCTGTCCTACTTCTTCAGCGCAGAGTTATTCACCGGCTTCGCCGACCCCCATGGATGAAACAGGCGGCGAATAATTCTGATGCTATGGCCTCAGCCATCGCGCCAGATTTGTTTCTGTTGCTTGAATGAGCCAGTGGCGATCCGCTGTCGTCAACTGCCGCTCGGGCTGGCGAATACATCCCTGATCCGGACGCGAACGGATCAGGCGGACAGAAGCGGAAACTACTCTTGACGGGGATGAGGCTGTAGCGATGGAGTGCCCACCAAGCAATCGCCTTTTCCGTCAGTGTCCGTTCCTTCCGTTCTTGTCCGTATCCAATCGTATGGGCCGGCATGGGGCAGTGGTGAACCTGACTCGTCGACTGCTGCTCGGGTGAGCGACAACGCGTGAGATTTGACCAACGAGAGTTATTCTTCGGCGTTGCCGATATGCAGGTCATTCCAATCGGAGCCGATCTCCCACGACGTACCACACAATTCCTTGAACACCCCTAGCTGAGCAGCACTGCGGCTAGCGAGCTAGCGCCCGAGCAGCTCTTCGCTCGCGAAGCGGACAGGCGCCTGGTCACCGAGCATCGCCGCCGGCCAGATTGGCAATCCGGCGCTCGCGCTAGCGACGAAGCTGGAGTTCGACACCGGGAATGGAGCCACGGCCGGCATGCGTGCGACAACTGGAGCAAGCGAAAGATTGCGCGCCTGCGCTGTCCAGTTGAACACCACCGCGGCGAGAAAGCCCACGCCCACCACTCCCGCCGCAGCCGCAGCGAATGATCCCACACCCGGCCCGCGATACCGCGACGCGCGCTCCTCGGCGCGCTCCATCCGCTGCAGAGTCTCGGTGAGCCGGTCGAAGAAGTCCGACGACGGCTCCACCGACGGGAGATTCCGCAATACCAGAAGTCCGCGCCGCATCGCCAAATCGTGCCGTGCGCACTGTCCGCAAACGGCAAGATGTCCCTCCGCAGCTGACTGGGCCGCGCGAGGGAGCGTCTGGTCTACGTACGCGAGATACTGATTACGAAAATCGAGGCAATCCATTCGGGCAGCGTCACTTCGGTTGGTCCGAACACTGTACCCACGAGGGGGACTCGGGTTCCGAATGATGTGCCGCGGAGCACAACCCCGCCAGCGAGGAAAGTGCCCCCGATTTCGCCCTAGCGGAGCCCGGGCTCGATGATCTGGGCGAAGGCATTCCGGGCCCTGTTGAGCCGCGACTTCACGGTGCCGAGGTTGCAGTTCGTAATCTCCGCGATCTCCTCGTACGACTTGCCCTCGAGCTCGCGCAGGATGAACACCTGCCGATGATGCTCGGGTAGCCGCGCCACCGACGCCTCGACGAGCGAGCGCAGATGCCGGCGCCGGTACAGATCGTCAGGGCGCGAGTTCGTGTCCTCGAACTGCAGCGGACGGTCATCGTCCTGCCAGTTCTTGCGAATCGTCTGGAAAAAGACCAGCGGATTGCGCGACCGGTTCCGAAGCTCGTTCTTCGCGAGATTCGAGGCGATCGTATAGATCCAGGTCGAAAACTTCTTCGACCGGTCAAAGCGGGCCATGTGACGATACACCCGGATGAACACCTCTTGAACCAGGTCTTCCCCGCGCTCCCGGTCGCCGATCGTGCGATAGATGAAGTTCAGCAGGCGCGTTTGGTAGCGCTCCACGAGCTCCTGGAACGCGCGCTCCTCGCCCGTCAGAAAGGAAGCGACCAGCTCCCCGTCGTCGAGAGCCTGCAGCTGCGCACGAACCGACGTTACCGGCGCCAGATTCGTCGCTTCCATCGCCACGTTGGCCATCTCGGGATTCCCCCAATACAAATGAATTCGCCTGCCGATGGGAAGCTCGTTCTCGCACACGACCCGCTTCCTCCGTGCGCAATGAAAAGCAGGGGCCGTGCCCTTGCCGCCGCCGCTCGTGGCGACGCAGCTAAATCACACGGACACAACAGCTTGTGTTAGTGGAGGCGTTAAGAAGCTTACCATCGCTAGTTATTATTGTCTACTTTCGTGGACGACGAAAACACGAATTGTGGGGACACTCTGTACGGGAGTCGTCAGAACGCGCGTCAGAATGCGCGCGTCAGCGTCCGAGGTAAAATCCCGCCACGTACAGGATGCTCAGCGCCGTCTTCGCGTCGGTGATCGTGCCGTCCTTGATCATCCGCAGCGCGGCAGAGATCGCCATCGGCACCACCTCTACGAATTCGTCGGCCTCGAGGTGACTTTCGCCCCGTACGAGTCCGGTCGCCGCAAACAGATGGATCTTTTCATCCGTGAAGCCAGGCGTCGTGTACATCGTGTAGAGATGCTCGAGCTTCGCCGCGGTGCATCCGGTTTCCTCGCGCAGCTCGCGCTTCGCACACTCCGCCGGCGGCTCTCCGGGCTCGAGACGCCCCGCCGGAATCTCGTAGATGAACCCGTCAGCCGCATACCGATACTGCCGGATGAGCAGAATGATCGGATCGTCGCCGGCAGTATCGCCCAGAAACGGGATGACCGCGCTGGCGCCCGAGTGCCGGATGATCTCGAGCTCTCCAACCGTTCCATTCGGGAAACGCACCCGATCGAGGTCGAGATTGATTACACGGCCTGTGTACTCGCGACGGCTGCCGATCTTTCCCGGCGCCTCCCCTTCAGGTGTCATCACCGTCCAATCACTGTTCCGCCTTCCCCTCGGCGTCGTGCACGCTTACCGGCCCGGCGTCTAGCGCAGCCAGCGGCGCCTCGATCACCGATGGGTCGCCAACGACCACGAGCTGCAACCGGCCAGGGTGGAGATAGCGGTCGGCAGCGTGCAGCACGTCCATCGCGGTCACACGGCGGATGTTGGCGCGATAGCTGTCGAAGTAGTCGGCCGGCAGCTCGTAGATGGCGAGCGCCGCGAGCGCCCGCGCGATCGAGTCGGTGGTTTCGTAGCGAATCGGAAAAATGCCGTCGAGATAGCTCGTCGCCAGCGTCAGCTCATCCTCACTCACTGCATCCGCTCGAATGCGCGCGATCTCGATGAGGATCTCGCTCGCCGCCGCAGCCGTCACGTCACTCTTCACCGCAGTCGACACGACGAACGGGCCGGCTCCACGCCGCCACTCGAACGATGAATGCGCGCCGTAAGTGTACGCGTGCACCTCGCGAAGATTGAGATTGATCCGCGAGGAGAACAGCCCGCCGAGCAGCCCGTTCAAAATCAGAGCTGGAAAATAGTCCGGATGATTTCGTGGAAGACCCACGTGGCCAATGCGAATCTCCGACTGCGGCGCGCCCTCCTTGCGCACGATGTGCACGGCGCGCGTGGTGCGCGCTGGGCCATCGTCCACCGCCTCGGCCGCCGTCGTGGTGCCCGACCACTCGCCAAACAGCCGCTGCGCGAGCTCAACTCCGTCCGCAACGCTGACGTCGCCCGCGAGAACCAGCGTCGAGCCGGCCGGCTGGTAGCGCGCGTTATAGAATCGCTCGACGACCGCGCGGTCGATCGCCTGAACGGACGCGACCGACCCGTGTTCCGGACGCGCATACCGTGAAGTCGCGCGGTAAACGAAGCGCGAGAACATCTCGTCGGCGAGTCCGCGCGGCTCCGTCTGAAGCTGAAGCAGATCCGCGAGGCGCTCGGCCTTTAGCCGCGCCAGCTCCCGCTCGGGAAACACCGGCTCGAGCACCACCTCCGCGAAAAGCGCCATAGCCTCATCCAGGCGCGGCACCAGCACGGTCATCGCGACCACCGCCGCATCCCAGTCCGCAGCAGCGCCCATCGCAGCGCCCCATCGCTCGAACTGCTCTCCCAGCGCGTCGCCGTTACGGCGGCGCGTGCCCTCGGTGAGCGCGCGTGCGGTGAGCTGCGCCACGCCGTCAGCGCCCGGCGATTCGGACGATGCGCCCGCATCCGCGACCAAGGCGACCGAGACGATGGGAAGCTTGTGCACGGGCGCGACGATGACGCTTAGCCCATTGTCGAGCGTCACGCGCTCGAAGAAGGGAAAGCGGTAGTCGCGCGGCGGGCCCGCTCGAGGGCGAGCTGGGCTGGAGGCGCTGGTGCTCACCGACCTGCTCCCGCGGTCTCTCCGATTTCTGCGTCCGCAGACGTCTCTGCCTGCGACTCGGCGGGCACGTACAACAGAGTCGCGCGGTTGTCCTCGCCAAGCAGGTCCCGGGCAAGCGCGTTCACCTGCGCGGCGGTGACCCGCTGATAGCGCGCCGTTTGCTCGTTCACGAGCTCGGGATCGCCGAAGTAGGTGGCGAACATGGAGAGTTTGTCGGCGCGGTCGCCGGCGGATTGCAGCGCGCTCACGAGCGCGGTCTCGAGGAGAGCGACGGCGCGCTCGACCTCTTCGGCGGTGACGCCGTTCGTGCGGAGAAGGTCGATCTCGCGCACGACTTCGGCCTCGAGCCTTGTGGCGGAAATGCCGGGGCGGGCGGTGACATCGGCGATGAGGATGTCGGCGGCCTTGGCGAGGTCGAAGGTGAAGGCGGACGCCTCGGAGGCGATTTCGCGGTCACGCACGAGAGAGTGCTGGAATCGACTGCCTTTGCCGGTACCGAGGATTGCTGCGAGCACTGTCGCGACATAGTGGGCATCGCTACCGAACACAGGCGCCCGAAAGGCCAAGAACAACCTCGGCAACATCACCACGTCCTCCACCACTTCCCGCCGCCATTCCCCGAACCGCGCCGGAACCTCCATCGGCCGTAACGGAGGCTTTCCACCGCCACGCGGAATTCCGCCGAAATACCGCTCCACCATCCCCCTCGCCTCCGCCGGATCGAAATCACCCGCGATCGACAGCACCGCATTGTCCGGCGTGTAGTACGTCGCGAAAAACTGCGCGACGTCCTCCAGGCTCGCCTCCGACAAATCCTCCATCGACCCTATCAGTGAATGATGGAACGGATGCTCCGGCGGGAACGACAGCGCGGGCAGCCGCTCCCACCACGTGCCGTAGGGCTGGTTATCCACGCTCCACCGCCGCTCGTTCTTCACGACGTCGCGCTGCGTGTCGAGCTTCTGCTGCGTCATCGCGGGCAGCAGTTGCCCCATGCGATCCGCCTCCAGCCACAGCGCGACCGCCAGCTGGTTCGATGGCACTGTTTCGAAATAGTTCGTCCGGTCCAGCCAGGTCGATCCATTCAACGTTCCACCAGCGCGCTGCACGATCTCGAAGTGCTCGTTCGCGCCCACGTGCGCCGATCCCTGAAAGAGCATGTGCTCGAATAGATGCGCGAATCCCGTGCGCCCTGCGCGCTCGTTGGCCGAGCCGACATGATACCAGAGGTTCACGGCGACGATGGGCGCCGTGTGATCCTCCGAGAGCGTCACGAAGAGCCCGTTTGCCAAGCGAAACGTCACGATGGGAACTCGCATGGCGGAATATTGCACTGGATGGGCGGCACGCGGAACCCGCGCATCGACTCTGGTGGATGCTCGCCTTGACACCATCTCCCGCTCAGGTCATGTTGACGACCCGCCCGCGCGCAGCACCGGTGCGAAATTTCCGTTGGCGCTCGCGGCTGGATGGCGGGTTCGACTCTCAAGCGCCAAACGAGTCTTCACGCGAACGCGTGCGTAGCAACCCTTACACATCGGTACGGAGGTAAGTGATCATGGCAGCTGAATTCTCTTTGGGCGAGTCGCTCGTCGGCGACGGTAACGAAGTCGCGCACATCGATCTCATGATCGGTTCGAAGTCCGGTCACGCGGGCCAGGCGTTCACAAGCGCGTTGTCGAACCAGAAGGACGGCTTCACCACGCTGCTCGCCGTGGTCGCGCCGAACCTCCCCGCCAAGCCGGACACGATCCTCTTCAACAAGGTCACGATCAAGGGCGCGAAGCAGGCCGTGCAAATGTTCGGACCCGCGCAGGCCGCCGTCGCGCGCGCCGTCGTCGACTCGGTGGAGGCCGGTGTCATTCCGAAGGACAAGGTCGAAGACCTCGTCGTCATCGTCGGCGTGTTCATTCACTGGGACGCGGCGGATGACAAGAAGATTT
>JANWLO010000133.1 GCA_025450815.1 Gemmatimonadaceae bacterium | reverse complement strand
TTTTCACCCTTTCACCACCAATGGGATGCTAATTCAAGGCGCCGCGCTAGTCGCTGACGCAGGGTTCACCTTCGGCGATGTCATCCACGACTACGTCGAGTTCGTGGGCACGTTTTTCATCGTCGGCGCCGCGTCCTTCTATTTTCTTCTCCTTCGCCCCGCGCTCGCCAGGAACGCATCCGCGATGAGCACGGCGGGGCGCGTCGCCGCACGCGTCGGCATCGCGGGTGCGCTGCTGCGCGCGCTTGCGATCGGCATCTCGGCGAGCAACACGATGGCCGCGAAGCACGTGACGCTCGTCGATGCGCTCACGCGACGCCCATCCGCGATCGTCGGCGAGCTCGCGATCCTCGTAGCGCTCATCGCGTTCGTGCTCGCCTCGCGCGCGGCGCGCGACGGCACCGGCGCATGGGTGGTCGCCGCGCTCGCGACGATCGTCGTCGCGCTTCGCGGCATTATCTCCACGGACCTGCACGACATCGTGAATCCGGTGCACGTCTTCGCCGCATCGATGTGGATCGGCACGCTGTTCGTGCTCGTCGTCGCGGGGCTCTCCGCTGTGCTGAACGGTGAGCTCGCTGAGGCGGACCGTGGTCCGCTGGTGTCGGTGCTGGTCGGCCGCTTCTCGACGATCGCGCTCTGGAGCGCCGGCGTGCTCGTGCTCACCGGGCTCACCACCGCGTACCTGCACCTGGGAACAGTGCCGGCGCTATGGACGAGCATCTACGGACGCACGCTCATCGTGAAGCTGTGCGTCGTCGCCTGCGTCTTCGCGCTCGGTGCCTTCAACAACCGGCGACTCAAGCCATCGCTCGGCACCACCGCAGCCGGCTCCCGGCTGCGTCGCTCGGCGACCTTCGAGATCGCGCTCGCGGCGGTAGTACTGGGGATCACGGCGGTGCTGGTGAATCTGCCCGCGCCGGCGGAGCATGTGCACTAGGCGGAAGTGAGCTGTGAGCCTGTGAGCCCGAAAGCTTTGAGTCCTGAGCTTAGCTACGCGAGCATCGCGAGGCAGGTCTGGATCGAGAGGCGGAAGGCGGGCCCAAGCTATAAGCTTGTGAGCCGATGGCCTTCAGCCGTGAGCTTGCGCCGGTGGCGATTCTGCCCATCCCTTTCGCCTGTAGGAAATGGATGCGCGAGAAGGGGCGGTAAGGGCTCACGTCTCACAGCTATCGGCTCTCATGCTATCGGCTTGAGCCCGCCTTCCGCATCGTGATGCGCCCGACCATCGCGATGCGTGAACTGCTTCAGCACTGTCAGTGAATCGGCAGCCCGGTGTCGTGCGGCGCGAACGCGAAGCCCGCGGGAAGTGCAAGCGTCGACCCCGTGATCGTCACGCTCGGTGTCGGCGATCCCGATGCCTGCAGCTGGCTCGATAGAAATCGCATCAAATGGCCGCCCTGATAGCTTCCCACCCAGAGCGCTCCGCTGTCGTCGAACGCGAGCGCAATCGGCGTCTGCAGCTCGTGGCCCGTGATCACCACCGTCGGGGCGGGTGATCCGACGCTCGAGAGACTGCTCGCCGGATACTCGACGAGAGAATCGAGAATCGATGCCACCCAGAGATTGCCGCCGTGGTCGAAGGCGATGCCGAGTGGGCCGGATAGGCCAGGCGTGCCCGTGACTCCAGCTGAGGGAAGCGGCGAGCCGCTCGTCGCAATCTGTGCGGGCGTGAACGATGCAATAGAGTTATTGCTGTAGTTGCACACCCACAGATTGCCGTGTGCGTCGAACGCGACGGCCCACGGCCTCGCGATCGACCCGAACGCCGAGGTGAGCGTGATGTTCGGAATGGCCATTCCCCCGGCAGCCAGCTGCGCCACGGAAAACTCGGAGACGCGATCTCGCTGATCAGAAAGCCAGAGATTTCCCTGGCCGTCGAACGCGAGACTCGTGATCGCTGTGACCGAGCTGTCTGCGCCGACCAGCGTGCGGGTCGGGTTGGCCGAAGTGCTGCTCGCGATCTGCGCCGCGGTAAAGTACCAGAGCGAGTCACGCCCATCGGACATCCACAGGCCGCCCGATCCATCGAAAGCGAGACTGCTTGCGTTGCTGCCGACCTTGTGACTCCCACCCACCATCACCGAAGGTGCGGGCGAGCCCGAGGTCGCAAGCTGTGACGCGGTGAAGGCCGTGACGTAGTTGCCGCTCTGGTTCGCTACCCAGAGCCGGCCGGGAATTGCTGTCGATGAATACGTCGCCGTCGCGGTTGTCGTCGAACCAGCGGCCACGGCCGCGGGACTTCCCGTCACCGTCGCAGCATATGCGTCGCCGACGACAGGATCGGTGCTCGCGCCGAGTGCTGCGAATACGGTATAGCTTCCCGGCGTGAGATTCGAGATCGTCTGCGTCGACGACAGCGACTGCGAGAAGCCGCCAGCGCCCGTCACCGTCACCGGAGTGCTCACGCCACCCGGCGCAACGATGCTGACCGTCAGGCTCCCGGTGGGCGGCGGTCCGGTGTTGGTGTCGGACGATGCACCGCCGCATCCCACGAGCACGAACAGAGACGCGGTAAGCGCGGTGAGCGGGCGATGACACATGCGACCTCCCTGAACGGACGGCAGTTCAGGAGAGACTGACGCCGCGCAAGAGATGTAACGATCGCTTCGTCAACTACTGTCTGATCACCTTGCTCAGCCACGCGTCGGCGCGATAGTCGACCACCTGCACGGTGGCGCGAGAGAGGTCATCGGACGCGGTGAGCGACCGGTTGCGCGTGGAGCCACCCAACCGCTGCAGTTGCCCCGGAGCGGTGAGCTTGTAGAACGCGAGCGACTCCTGCGTCGGCTCGGCAACCAGGAACGCCGAGCCATCCGGAAGCGACGTGATGTGTCCGCCCTCTCCGAACATCGATGTCCACTGAGCCGTCGCACCATCGGAGAGTGACAGCGTCGCGACGCCGATCGAGTCGCCGGTCGAGCTGTTCGTTCCAAGAAAGAACAACCGCTGATGCGCAGGGTCCGCCGTCAAGCCGAAGAGAAACGCATACCATGGCGGCTTCGGATAATCGCGCTTGTGGCCGCCGCGATTCACGAGGATTCGATCGGAGGTTGCGGGGATCCACGCCCATCCATCGGGGAGTGCCGCCGCGGATCTGATCACCGAATCCGGAACCTCGAGCGCGTTACGCTGCGCGCCCGTGCGCACGTCCACCTCGGAGAGACGCAAACCACTCGCTGTCTGAGTCGACACGCCGACGGTGACGGACTCCGTCCAGAACGCCGCGCGAGTCAGGCCGGCGACACCGAGCGGCGATTCCGAGCCTCCGGCAAACGGCATGATGCTGTATCTGAGCTCGGCGTGTCCGCCGCCGGTGGGCACGTTGCGACGCACGAGCAGGCGCGCGCCGTCAGGCGACACGAACGCATTCACCGGACTCGATGCGTGCGCGATGCGCTTGTCATCGGGATAGCGGCCGCTCAGTGCATCGGCCATGCCGAGCGCCCACACGCTGAAGTCGTACGTACCCTCGTCCATCACCATCCCCGAGCCGTCAGCGGTAAGTGTGAAGCTCGTGAACAGTCCCGTCGCCATCGTGTCCTGATGCGTCGCGAGCTGCCCCGTCGCGCGGTCCATCGCGATGCGGACGATCGACTCGCCGCTCCCGCCGCCCGCGCGCGCGAGCCACACCGCATCCGCGGTCGCGATGCCGCCGCACGTGCATGCGTTCACGACATGATCGGCAACTTTTCCCGAGCGATCGATCACCTGCCAGAGGCCGTGCGGCTGCTGCAGCACGAGCGTCACGATCCAGTTCGTCCCCGGCATCGAAGAGATCGCGGCCAGCCCCTGGCCGCCTCCGCCCACGCGGATGCTGTCGCGCACGATGCCATCCAGCCCGGCGACTCGAATCCAGTAGACGGAGTCCGGATGAACGAGTGGGCCGAGCAGCAGTGAATCGCCGGCCGCATAAAACGTCGCGACGCCCCCCGTGAGAAAGCGCGGCGCGCCGCCCAGCGCGGAGAGCAGAAACGTGCCCGCGCGTCCGTCGATCGTCCCCTGCATGTCGAGGTTGCGCCGATCGGGACTCCATTCGAGAAAATAGGCCGACGTCGCGCCTTCGAGGATCGTGCGCGTGGTGCTTCCGCCAACATCCTGCACCACCACGGAGAAAGTGCACCCCGCAGTCGCACAATGCTTCGTTACGTACGCGAGCTGCTTGCCGTCCGGCGAGATCGCGGGAACGAGCACCGCGCCGCTCACGGTGAGCTGAGTCTTCTGACCGAGCATCGCGCTGCTCGCGTGCGCGGGCGCCTTGTTCCGGTACGCGTACACTCCTCCGGCGGCGATCGCGACAATCGCAATGGCGGCGATTCCCGCGAGGATCGCCGGGCGACGCTTCGGCGCGCTCGCCAGGGAGGACTTCGCAGCGTGCGGCGCCTCCGTCGCGACCCTTACATCGAGAGCACGCGCGAAGTCGCCCGCAGTCGCGAACCGGTCCGCCGGCGTCTTGGCCAGCGCCTTTGCCACCGCTTCATCGACAGCCTCGGGCACCGTGTCGCGCAGCACGCGCAGGTGCGTCGGACGTTCCGTCATGAGCTTCGCGATCATGCTCTGCGCGCTCGCGCCGGTCACCGGCGGCTCGCCCGCGAGCATCTCGTACAGCACGGACGCGAGCGAGTACACGTCGCTTCGCGCGTCGATGCCGCGGTCGCCGGTGGCCTGCTCGGGACTCATGTACTGCGGTGTGCCGAGCGACAGACCGGTTTGCGTGAGCCGATTGCCGCCGGCCTCCTTCACCGCGAGAGCGATGCCGAAGTCCGTGAGCATCGCCTCGCCCTCCTGGATCAGAATGTTCTCGGGCTTGATGTCGCGGTGCACGAGCCCCTGGCGGTGCGCGTAGTCGAGCGCGCTCGCCACCTGCTTCGTGATCGTGAGCGCATCGTCGAGGCCGAGCTGTCGTTCGCGATCCAGCTTTGCGCGCAGCGACTCTCCGCGCACGTACGGCAGCACGTAATACAACAACCCGTCGGCGTTGCCGGAGTCGATGAGCGTGAGGATGTGCGGATGATCGAGCCGCGCCGAGATTTTGATCTCGGCGAGAAAACGTTCGGAGCCGAGGACGGCGCCGAGCTCGGGGCGGAGCACCTTGAGCGCGACCTCGCGATCGAGCTTGCGGTCGCGCGCGAGGTAGACGACGGCCATGCCGCCCGAGCCGATCTCGCGCTCGATGACGTAACGATCGCTGAGGGCGGTGGTGATGTTGGGGGTGTCGGACATGCGTCGAAATTGCAGTCCGAGCCACCGCTGCGCCAGTGTCGTGCGTGTGGAACAGCGCGCGCGTCCGCGCCGTTCGTCCCCATGACCGACTCTCTCTTCACTCCGCTCGTGCTGCGCGGCGTCACGCTGCGCAATCGTATCGTCGTCTCGCCGATGTGCGAGTACTCCAGCAGGGACGGCTTTGCAAACGACTGGCACCTCGTCCACCTGGGATCGCGCGCCGTCGGCGGCGCCGCGCTGGTGTTCGCCGAAGCCACGGCCGTCACACCAGATGGTCGCATTTCCCCAGACGATCTCGGCATCTGGAAAGATGCGCACATCGATTTCCTGGCGCGCATCACGTCATTCATCGCGGAGCAGGGAGCGGCGCCTGGCATCCAGCTCGCGCACGCGGGGCGCAAGGCGAGCACGGCATCGCCGTGGAAGGGCAATAAGCCGGTAAGCGCTGCGCACGGAGGCTGGAGCCCGATCGTGGGGCCGAGCGCGATTCCCTTCGGCGCGGGCTACCAGACGCCGCAGGCGCTCGAGATCGCTGGAATTCAGGATATCGTGCGCGCCTTCGCGGACGGGGCGAGTCGGGCGCTCGAAGCCGGCTTCCAGGTGGTCGAGATTCACGGCGCGCACGGGTACCTGATCCACGAGTTTCTCTCGCCGCTCTCCAACGCGCGCACCGATGCGTACGGCGGCAGCTTCGAAAACCGCACAAGATTCCTGCGCGAAATCACCGAGGCCGTACGCGGCGTGTGGCCCGAGCGATTGCCGCTCTTCCTCCGAATCTCGGCCACCGACTGGACCGACGACGGTTGGGACGTCCAACAGTCGGTAGCGCTCGCGCGCATGGTCGCCCCGCTTGGCGTGGACCTCGTCGACTGCTCCACCGGCGGCAACGTCGCCGGCGCCCGCATTCCGCTCGGCCCCGGCTACCAGGTGCCGTTCGCTGAGCGCGTGAAGCGAGAGAGCGGCGTGCGCACGGGCGCCGTTGGGCTCATCACAAAAGCGAAGCAGGCAGATGAAATCATTCGCGAAGGTAAGTCGGACGTCGTGATCCTCGCGCGGGAGGAGCTGCGCGATCCCTATTTCCCGCTCCGCGCCGCGCGGGAGCTCGGCGTCGACATTGCGTGGCCCAGGCAGTACGAGCGCGCGAAGCTCTGACACGCGCGCTCAACGCCCCCGCGCCGCCAGCTGCAGCAAGTCGTTCAGCACTCCGCTCGCCGTCACGTCCGGCCCCGCGCCCGGCCCCGAGATGACCATCGGATTCGTGCGATAACGATCGCTCGTGAACACGAACTGGTTGTCGGTGCCGCGCAGCGATGCCATCGGACTCTCCGCGTTCGCGATCATCAGTCCCACCTTCACCGTTCGCGCCGTCACCTGCGCGCGGTAGCGCAGTAGCCCGCCACGCGCCGCCGCGCGCGCCACTCGCGCCGCCCACGCATCATCCCACGTCTCGAGCTTCGCGAGAAAGCGCGCCAGCGGCATCCGCGCAGCATCGCTCGGCACCAGCGACTCCACCGCGACGTCCGATAGCTCCCCTGGGAATCCGAGCATCCGCCCGAGGATGAGCGCCTTGCGCGCCACATCCATCCCCGAGAGATCGTCGCGAGGATCCGGCTCCGTGTAGCCGAGCTCCATCGCGCCACGCAGCGCGGCCGAGAACTTTACGCCGCGTCCGAGCTCATCGAAGAGGTAGCCCAGCGTACCCGACGGACACGCGTCGATGCGACGCACACGATCGCCCGACTCCACGAGCTTCGCGTACGTGTCGAGAATCGGCAGCGCTGCGCCCACAGTCGTCTCCGCGCGGATGCGCACTCCGCGCTCCGCCACCAGCGCGCGCAGCTCGCGCACCCGCGCGCGGGAGCCCGTGAGCGGCCGCTTGTTCGCCATCACGATGTCCATCCCGGCGCGCACGGCGTCCATGAGCAGCGGCGTCGTCTCGTCCGCCGTAACATCGATGCACACGGGTCGCGCGAGGGCGTGCCGCGCAATGTGCGCGAGCGACTCGGCGCCGGACGCACCGTGCCCGCGCGGCAGGCTCGCGATTCCCTTCCCCGCGCGCTTCGCCGCCGTCGCGCGCGCGATGCGCGGAGCGGAGAGTCCTTCCGCATCGAACACGTAGCCGCTGCGATCGATTATCGCTACGACTCGAGGCGTGCCGCTTCGGCGTCCGTTGCGGGCGATCAACGCCGCCACGCGCTGCCCGATCGCGCCGTAGCCGAGCAACACGACGTCCACATGGTCGCCCCCGTTCGCGCCGCCGCCGCCCACGCGGTCGAGCTGGAACGCCGAGTGGATGCGCCTCAGCGCGGTGACGCCATTGGACGCGTCGACCACCACCGAAAGGTTGAGCTCCGACGAACCCTGCGCGAGCGCGACGACGTTGATCCCGCCCGATGACAATGCCTCGAACACGCGCGACGCGGTGCCCGGCGTGTCGCCGATGCCGAGCCCCACGATCGCGATCGTCGCGACGTCGTCGCGCGACGTCACCGAATCGATCTCGCGGTTTGCGATCTCCGCACGGAATTCGTGCGTCAGCCCGCGCCGCGCGCGCGCCGCGGCGGCCGCCGGTACGCTGAAGCAGATCGAATGCTCCGACGACGCCTGCGAAATGAGCGATACGGAAATCTCCTCACGCTGCATCGTCGCAAAGGTGCGAGCCGCGATGCCCGGCACGCCGAGCATCCCGTTGCCGGCCACGGTGATCATGGCCTGGTCCGCTGAGATAGACAGCGCCTTCACCGGATACCGCCGAGCCGGCCGGCGCGCTGAGACCTCCGTGCCGGCGAGCTCGGGATTCGCGAACGGTCGCACGTAGAGCGGCATCGCGCGCCGCGAGAGCGGGATGAGCGCGCGCGGATGCAGCACCTTCGCGCCGTAGTACGCTAGCTCCGCCGCTTCGCGCGGATGAAGCTGCGCGATCACGCTCGTGTGCGGCACGAGCCGCGGGTCACAGGTGAGGAGCCCAGGCACATCCTTCCACAGCGACACCGTGTGCGCGTCGAGAGCGCGCGCGAGCAGCGTGGCAGAGAGATCCGATCCGCCGCGGCCGAGCGTCGTCACCGCGCCGTCCGGGGACACACCGAGGAATCCCGGAACGATCGCGATCTCGCCGCGAGCGAGCAGGGGACGGATCACGGCGCGAGCGGCCCGGTCCGTCGCCGCGAAGTCGGGGGTGGCGCTACCGAACGCATCGTCGGTGTGGATCACGCGGGTCGCGTCGACGTAGCGTCCCTTCACCCGCGCGGCGCGGAGCGCGGCCGCGACGAGCGTGGCGCTCAGGCGCTCGCCTCGCGCGACGATGAGGTCAGTGGTACGCGGCGTGAGCTCGCGCACCGCGTCGAGTCCGCGCACGAGCGTCTCGAGCTCCGCGAACGATTCGGCGATCACGCGCACCACCTCGGCGCGCTGTTTCGTGCCGCGAAGCACGGAGCGCGCGACGTCGAGGTGGCGGGCGCGCAGCGCTGCCGTGCCCGACATCGCGCCCGCAGCATCGCCGCTCACGGAGCGCTTCGCGATGTCGAGCAGCGCGTCCGTCACGCCGGCCATCGCCGACAGCACGACTACGGTTGGCTCGGAGCGATGGCGTACGATCAACGCGACCGCGTGTCGCACCGCGGTCGCGTTGGCCAATGAGGCCCCACCGAACTTGTGTATTTGCGGCCGCTGGCGCGCTCGCTTCGACATTCGGGAATGTCGCGACGACGCTCACGCGCGGCAAGCAGCGCGGTACGCGACTGAAACAGTCGATGTCCGTGCGGCGTAGTGCTCATACAGCACCGGCACGTCCGTAGTGCAAACCCGTTCCGCTGGCAACACGATGGGAGTCAGCTCGGAATCGCACGAGGCGCTGGTCGCGAGCAGGCGCTCCAAACGCTGGCTGGCGGCGGCCGCGATCTTCACCGTCCTCAACCTGGCCGGCGGAGTGGTTGCCGCCGCACAGGGCGAGCTCGTTCACGCCAGTGTGCACGCCGGACTGATGCTCCTCGGTGCGAACGCCGTGTGGCTTCTCGTATCGCGACGCGACACCAGCCGTCTCGAGCGCGCAGCATCCGCCGCCGCCGAATTGTCGCAGTTCGGCGATCGCCTGACGCAGATCCAGCAGTCCATCGATGCGATAGGGATCGAGGTCGAGCGAATAGGCGAGGGACAGCGTTTCGTCACGCGCGTCCTCGCCGCCAGCGAAATCCCGGAAACGAAAGAGCGCCCTCGGTAACCGCAGTGGCCGAGGACGCTCCGTTTCTCGCTGCCGATCGTTGCCGCTACATCGCTACGCCGCCCACTCGTCGTGCAGCGTCGCCGCCGCATCGTGCGCGCGGAGCGACTTGAGCGCGCGGTCGCGAAGCTGACGCACGCGCTCGCGCGTGACGCCGAAGAGCTTCGAGATCTGGTCGAGCGTCATCGGCTCATCCTCGAGACCGTAGTACATCACGAGAATGCGACGATCGCGCGGCGGCAGCTGCTCCAGCGCGCGGTACAGCGCCGCGCGCCGCGACTCATCCTCGGCGCTCGACAGTGCATCGTAGCCCTCGCCCGACGCCTCGGACGCAACGACGCTCGCGAGCGTCTGTCCATCACGCTCACCACGCGCGCCACCCAGCGGCTCGTCCAGCGACCGCTCCGGCGTGACGACGCCGAGCAGGCTCTGTACGACGTCAGGTGCGAGCTGTGCAACCTTTCCGATCTCGTCCGGCGTGGGCTCGCGACGCAGGGCATCGCGAAGCGCAGCCTGCGCGCGCGTGACGCGCGTGAGATCACCAGTGCGATTGAGCGGAAGACGAATCGCGCGGCCGTGCGTCGCGATCGCCGCGAACACCGCCTGGCGAATCCACCACACCGCGTACGAGATGAAGTTCACGCCGACGTTCGGATCGTACTTGTCCGCAGCGCGCACGAGTCCCGCGTTCGCCTCGCTGATCAGATCCTCGAGATCGAGCCCGCGGTTCTGATACTTCTTGGCGACCGAAAACGCGAAGCGAAGATTCGCCTCGATGAGCTTCTCACGCGCCGCTTCGCGCTCGGCGCGCGAGCGCTTCTCGTCGCGCATGAGGCGGGCGAGCTGCTTCTGGTCTTCCGCCGCAAGCACCGGCATGCGGCCGGTTTCGGCGATATAGAGATCAATCAGGTCTGCGTCACGAAGCGCACCCGAGATTGCAGCCGGGGTGGCCGTGCGCCGGCGCGAACGAGTACGGGTTGCTGTTGCCATAGTCAAAGAACTCTCCCTGTCCTGGCGGGCTCATCGGCACGCCGCCAAGCGTCAAGTGCTCAAAAGAAGGGGACGGGTCGCTGTCATTCTAACACCGCACGGACGGCTAAAGTTTCCTCCATCCGCGCCCAATATACGTATCCGACGGCAGTTCTGTTCGTCCTAACTTGTGCAACGTTTCTAGTATCCCCCGAACAGGGGGTTGGTCAAGCCCTTTTCGGCCTATTTTAGTCGTTTTTCCGCGTTCGCGGCGGTTTCCGCGAGGAGGCAAGATGCGGCGTGGTCTTCTGGCATTTCTCGCGCTCACGGCGATCGTTTCTGTCGGTTGTTTCGGCGAATCGACATTAGATCCGTATAATCAAACGGGTACGTCCACCGGAGGAGGCGGAGGGGGCGGTGGCGGCGGCGGCACTCCCGACAGCGCGGGCGCCCTCGACACGGCCAGCGTCGTGATTTTCGATAACGGCTACAGCCCCAACGCGACGCTCGTAAGTCCCGGCGGCTCAGTCACCTGGGTCTGGACAGGCGGCAATGCGCACAGCGTCGTCTTCGACAACACGGACCTCTCCGCATCCTCGGTGCAGGTGACCGGTACCTTCCGACAGAATTTCCCTCGCGCCGGCATCTACTCGTACTACTGCAGCGTGCACGGGCGGTCCGTAATGTCGGGAACAGTTACGGTCCAATAGCTCCACGCGCCGGCACTCGCCCGGGTGCCGACAACGTTCCGCGCGGTGAGTCTTTCCCCCGCGCTCGAGCCGGGATAGCATTTGCGGTGGCTCTTCCCCCCACCGCGCCTCAATGACTTCGCTGCCGCCCGAGATCGCCCCTCTTGCCGCTTCGCTCAGCGGTCAGTACGACATCGAGCGTGAGTTGGGGCGAGGTGGCATGGGCATCGTCTATCTCGCGCACGACGTTAAGCTCGATCGCGAGGTCGCGATCAAGGTGCTCCCGCTCCAGCTCGCGGGTAAGCCCGAAGTGCGCGAGCGATTCCTGCGCGAGGCGCGCACGGCCGCTCGCCTCTCCCATCCGAACATCGTCGCGATCCATCGCGCGGACGAGATCGACTCTCGCGTGTTCTTCGTCATGGCCTACATCGCCGGCGAGTCGCTGGCCGAGCGGCTGCGCCAAGGGAGCGTGCTCTCGCCAGCCGAGGCGGTGCCGATCATCCGCGACGTCGCGAATGCGCTCGCCTACGCTCACGAGCGCGGCATCGTGCACCGCGACATCAAGCCCGAGAACATCCTGCTCGACGCCGCGAGCGGGCGCGCGATGGTCACAGACTTCGGCATCGCGCGCGTTGCCGCAGCGGCGCCGCTCACCATGACCGGCCAAGTGCTCGGCAGCGTGCACTACCTGAGCCCCGAACAAGTGTCGGGCGACGCGCTCGATGGGCGCAGCGATCTCTACTCGCTCGGGGTCGTCGCGTACCAGGCACTCAGCGGCCGGCTCCCGTTCGACAACGAGAGCGCGTCCGCCGTGATCGTCGCGCACGTCACGAAGCGCGCGCCATCGCTCTCGTCCGTCGCGCCGCAGCTGCCCACGGCGCTCGCGAGCGTGGTCGATGCCTGCCTGGCCAAGTCGCCGGACGCACGCTACGCCACCGGCACAGCGCTCGCACGCGCGCTCGACGAAGCGTGGAATGCGGGCGGACGCGGCGTGTTCGCGCCGCCGCTGCTCTCCGAGCGCCAAGCGAAGGCAGTGTGGCAGCGCGCAGCGGATCTGCAGGCCGCGACCGCATCGCACCCTGCGCCGCCGGTTGAGGCACTACCGGCGGAAGCCGTTCCGGCAAGTCTTACGAGCGGAATAGCGATGGAGCGCGTACGCGACTCCGCCGTGGAAGCGGGAATCTCGAGCGAGCACGTCGAGCGCGCCGCCGCCGAGCTGGGGCTCGCGCGCGGAGGCGCCGCCCGCCGCGAGGCGATAGCGCGCGCGGAGCCGCAGCCACTCGTACCGGCGCGGCGACCAATACTCACGCCGCTCTTTGCCGCGCCATTTCGTCTGCAGCAGGAAGTCGAGATCGAAGGAGAGATCTCGTCTAACGACTACGACGTGGTGGTCGATCTCATCCGTCGTACGCTCGGCGACGACGGATATGTCGGGACGTTCGGCAAGACACTCACGTGGAGCTCGCGCGCGCAGTCGCGGAAGGGACGGAACGTCTTCGTCACCGTCGTCGCGCGCAACGGGCGAACGAAAATTCGAATCGACGAGCGGATCGGCTACATCGCCGGCGGGTTGTACGGCGGGATAGTCGGCGGCACGAGCGGCCTCGACATGGCCGCCTTTGCGCTCGTCGCGGGGCAGACGCATTCGGTGGTGGCCGGCGTGGCGGCCGGCGCAGCGGTGATGGCGTCGATGTTCGGCATCGCGCGTACGATACTGGGATCGATCAGAAGTGCGCGTCATCGTCAGCTCGAGCGGCTTCGCGTGGAGCTGGAACAGGAGGTTCGCGAGTTAATCGCCTCTCCTCAGCCCCGGTAACGGCAGTTCGATCCGCGTTGGGGCTCCACTCGGTTCGGAATCAGGTTAGATTACTGAACTGTATACAGGAGATGCGTGTGAAGGAGTTCGAGTTCGAAGACGCCGGGCGCACATTCAGCTGTTTTGTCGAAAAGCAGTCCGTGGCGCATCCGCAGGATTGGTGGTGGTTTACCGTGTCCAACGACACGCGCAACCGGTACGCTCCCTTCCGGGCGGAATCCACCGACACGAATGCCAACGTAAAGAGCCGCATCCTCGCGTATCACGAGGAGCTGCTGGCCGGCCGAGCGCGGCCGCGCACTACATCCTGGCAGCGCCAGCGTCCCGCAGGTGCAGCCGTCCCGGCCGCTCCCGTCACCGACGCGCAGGGCGTCGCGAAGGCGGAAGGCTGACGGTGAGCGAGGAGCTCCCTCCAGCGCTCACGCGGCAGGAGTGGGCGGTGCTCGAGCGGGCCGTCCACAATCATTCGTCGGATGAGGTCGAGTCGCTCATCACTCGGCTCCGCCATCTCAAGCGGTACCGCGCGCTCGCGATCGTGCTCCTGCACGACCGGCCGTACGGTTTCACGCGCGAGATGCACGACGCGCTGCGGCGTCAGGTAACTGCGGCGGACGCTGCGCCCGGCGATCGCGAGCTCGCCGATCAGGCGCTCGAGCGAATGGCCGCGATGCTGCCAGCAGACGTTGCGCCGGAAGCAATCGCGATCTCGATCACGACGTAGGCACGGCGTTCAGCTCCGCGCGACGTCGGCGAGCTGTGTTGGAATCCCGAAGATGCGACATGATCAGTGTTTGAGCGAAAGGTACACGCTCTCGATGAAGCGGTCGGGTGGCACGCCGCCGCGAGCGTACGTCGCATCCCACGGCGTCGATGGCTTGGCCGCAATCACGTCGGCGAGCGACTTCCCCTGCGTCACGAGCGTGTTCATGCGTGCGCGGATGCCGATGAGCATGTCGCGATAGTCGGCGACATCCTTCGCCGTCGACACCGGGCCGCGACCGGGCACGATTTGCACCTTTTCGAACTCGGCGAACGGCGAGACCTCCTTGATCAGGCTGTCGATGGATGCTCCGTCGTGCACGGCGATGCGCGGGTAGCCGTGCGCCACGAAGGCATTGCCGAGGTAGAGCACGTTCTTGCTCTCGAAGTGCGCGATGAAGTCAGCGCGGGTGTGTCCGGGCGGCTGGTGCACCGCGTGCGCGGACTCGCCGTCGAGATAGATCTGCAGCACTTCGGAGAACCCGAGCGCCGATGTGACGTGCGCAGCCTTCATGCGCATGCGCTCGTGCGAGACCATGGTGACGCCGCGATCGCTCCACCCCGCATCGTCCTGCCCCGCGAGCGAGTCGCCGGGAGCGAATAGAACGTAGCGCACGGCGACGGGCGTCACGGTCTTGAGCGCCGTGACGATCCCCGGCGTCGCCGCGCCGCTCTGCGCGCCCACGAGCACGATGCCGCTTGGCCCCGTTTGCGCGACGAGATTGCCCGCGGGCGAGACGATGAGGTAGACACCGGGGGTGAGCATCGTGATCGGCAGCGGCGCGGCCGCAGGCTTCTGTGCGCACGCGGCGAGCGGGAGAATCGCGGCGAGCGCTACGACAAGCGTTAGCGCGCTGCACGCGCGCGAAACTACGGTGGCTACCGGCATGCCCGCGAATATATCCCGCGGCGGGCGCGCGGGGAGGGGCGCGTTACTTCACGCGCTCGATCTTTCCGCAGGCAATTGGAATCGTTACCTGCGCGGGGATGTCTCCGAGCGACGCCACGGTTGACGGAAGCTTCGTGGATGCGGGAACACCGTGGATGAACACGACGCGATGGTCGAGCGCGATCTTCTGACCGGGGTACTTCGTTCCGAATGCCGCTTCGAGCGCGCTCAGCGAGACGGTTTTGCGATAGTGGTACGTACCGTTCGCGGACGCCTTGGGATACGTATTCACGACGATCTCCATGCTCACCGGATCAGCCGTGAACGGCACCATCGTCGTGCCGGCCGTCGCCTCGGTCTCCATCAGGTCGACTACGCCGTCGCCGTTCTTGTCCTGCGCGCTGGTGGGACACACCGAGGCGTGCCCGTCGGGGAAGCCGTGGAAGTGCTGCAGGTGAGCGAGATCGGGCGCGACGCCGCGCGCCGCGATGTCGATGGTCAGGCTGTCGCCGCGGATCTTGAACGTCGCCAAGGCGGAACTGCTATGGCCGCTCGCCTTGACGTTCATCGGCGCGAGATGCGCGACGTAGTCGGCGTGTGCGCCGTTCTGTGCGGCGGCTGGGGCTGCGACTATCGCCGCGGCGATCATCAATTGCACGAGTGGTACTCTCACGATCCGTCTCCGATGCTGTGTGAGGAGAAAGATCGCAGTCACACGGCCGAGCTTACCAGAGTTCGCGTGTACTGGCCGGGAGTACGGTTGTTGACTCGCTCGCGAGAACGGAATGTGCGGGAGTGCCTTTACCACATGATGATCGAGGCTACGATGCAGCTGCTCCTGATCAGACACGCGATCGCGGAAGACAGGGAGGAGTTCGCCGCATCGGGACGCAACGACGGCGAGCGCCCGCTCACCAAGCATGGCAAGCGGCAGATGAGGCGCGTCGCGAAAGGGCTGAGGCGCACCGTGAAGTCGATCGACGTGCTGGGTGCGAGCCCGCTCGTGCGCGCGCAGCAGACCGCAGCGATCGTGGCGGAGGCGTACGGCGAGATCGCGGTGGCGACGGTGCCATCGCTCGCGCCGGACAGCGAGCCGGAGGCGTTCGCCGATTGGCTCGGCCGCCAGCGCATTGCGGAGTCGGTGGCCGCGGTGGGTCACGATCCGCATCTCGGGATGCTCGTCACCTGGCTGCTCGCGGGGCGCATGGAGCCGCGAGTCGATATCGAGAAGGGCGGCGCGGTGCTGCTCGACGTGAAGGGGGCGCCGCGCGCGGGGTGTGCGACGCTCCTCTGGGCGCTCACCCCTGCGATGCTGGTGCGACTCGGAGACTAGCCGATCAGACCTCGAGCATTCGGCTCGCGACCTCGCGCACGAGCTTCGCGGCCACGCTCGCCGACGCACCGCTCGCATCCTGCAACGGATTGAGCTCCACGATGTCGGCGCCGACGATCGATCCCGGCAGCGTCTGCACGATGCTCACGACCTCGCGCACCGTGAGCCCGCCGGGCTCGCGATGCGAGACGCCGGGCACGAACGCCGGGTCGATTCCATCCAGATCGATCGAGATGTAGAGCGGGCCGTGCACGGTTGGCCGCTCACCAGCGGCCCATGCGCGCATGTCGATCGAGTGCACACCGTAGCGTTCGGCCTGAGCACACTGGTGCGCGTTCATCGTGCGGATTCCCACCTGCACGAGCTGGCGGGCGAGCCCGTTTTCCATGATGCGCGCGAACGGGCAAGCGTGAGAGAAGCGGTCGCCCTCGAAGTCGGCGTAGAGGTCCGGATGCGCATCGATTTGGAGAATCGTGAGATCGTGCGCGCGAGGGCCGAGAGCGCGGAGCACCGGATAGGTGACGGAGTGGTCGCCGCCGAGCGAGAGTGGGCGGCCGCCGCGATCGAGGATGTCGCGAATGCCGGCTTCGATGAGGTCGCGCGCGTCGGGCGTGTTGGGGAGCGCGAGATCGCCTTCATCGATGATCCCCGATTCGCCCAACACGTGGAATCCACCTTCCGCGCATCCGTTCGACTGCGAAGAGTACAGCTCCTCGCGAATGCGCGGCGGCGCGAGCGCTGGTCCGCGCATGAACGAAGAGCT
>JANWLO010000132.1 GCA_025450815.1 Gemmatimonadaceae bacterium | reverse complement strand
GCCGATCGGGAACGCTCACATACGAGGTCGTCGACCAGCTCACGCGAGCCGGAATCGGCCAGTCGACGTGCGTTGGGATTGGCGGTGATCCAATCAACGGCACGAGCTTCATCGATGTGCTCGAGGCCTTCGAGAGCGATCCGAACACGAAGGCGATCGCGATGATGGGTGAGATCGGAGGCACGGACGAGCAGGAGGCCGCGCGATTCGTGCACGACCGCATGAAGAAGCCCGTCGTGGGCTTCATCGCGGGGCAGACCGCACCACCGGGCCGCCGCATGGGACACGCCGGCGCGATCATCTCCGGATCGGCGGGTACGGCAGCGGAGAAGCTCGAGGCGTTCGAGAAGGCCGGAATGGGCATTGCGCGCCGGCCAAAGGACTTCGTCGAGCTGCTGCGCAAGCGGTTATGAAGCTCACGGAGCTGTTGCGAGCGGATCGCGTCGTGATTCCGCTCGAGCAGCGCACGCTGCCGGATGCCGTGTGGAACCTCGTCGAGCGGCTGGCGGCAACGGGGGTGGTCAAGGAGCCCGAGTCGCTGCGCGCGCGCATCGTCGAGGGACGAGGCGAGGATCTCGCAGTGCACAGCGATCGCGCGTTCATCGCGCACTATCGCACCGAAGCCGCGCAGCAGCTTGGCATCGCTCTCGGCATTTCGTCCGAGCCGATCGCGCGCGACGCGCCGGACGGCGATGCGCGCGATCAGTCCGCGCGCATCGTCGTCGTGCTTCTTGCGCCACCGCGCATGGCCGCTCGCTACCTGCAGGCGCTCGGCGCATTCTCGCGCGTGCTTTCGCGCCCCGGCGTCGCGGAGCTCATACTCGCCGTGCATTCGGGAGAGGAGCTGCTCGCGCTCAGGGTGTTGAGCGAGGTGGAGCTCGCACCGCAGCTCTCCGTGCGCGAGATCATGACGGATTCGCCGCAAACCACTCACGCGGATACGCTCTTGCGCGACGCCGCGCGCGATCTCGTTCGGTCGGGAGTTGGCGCGCTTCCAGTGGTCGAGGCGGATGGGATGCTGGTGGGCATGTTGAGCGAGCGGGAGCTCATGCGGCACATGCTCAGCCTCGCGTCGCTGCACGGCTCGTCCGCCCGGCCTCACACGGCGTTCGAGCGAGCGCGCCGCACGGTAAGAGACGTGATGACGCGACAGGTGCTGTGCGTCTCGCCCGACCAGCCGCTCGCAGAGGTGGCTAGTTTAATGACCAACAAGGACGTCGATCGCGTTCCCGTGGTGGACGAGGGCCGGCTGGTCGGCTTTCTCACCCGCCGCGACATCGTTCGCAAACTCATTGGATCCTGACCATGACCGGTGGCATCACACTAACGATCGTCAAGCCCGATGCATTCGGCACCAACAAGAGCGGCAAGATCGTCGCGCACCTCGAGTCGCAGGGCTTTCGCGTGCGCGCGGCCCGGGTGCTCCATCTCACCACCGCGCAGGCCGAGGAGTTCTATGCAGTGCATCGCGAGCGCCCGTTCTACAAGTCGCTCGTCACCTTCATGACTTCGGGTCCTTGCATGCCGCTCGTGCTCGAGAAGGCGGACGCTGTGGCGGCGCTCCGGAAGGCGATCGGCGCAACCGACCCAAAGGAGGCGGAGCAGGGAACCGTGCGCGCGCTGTTCGCGGAGTCGAAGGAGCGCAACGCGATACACGCGTCCGATTCGGACGAGAATGCGACCCGGGAATCGCGCTTCTTTTTCTCCGAGGCCGAACTGCTCGCGGCGCGCTGACTCGCGTCTTGCCGGGCGTGTCATCTTCAAGTAGATTCATGGGTTATGCTGTCTTTCGACATACGGTCGCTGGAAGAGCAGGCCGCCACGGTTGCGGGTGCGCTGGACGCTCATGATCCGGTGTGGATCGAGGGCGACATGCTCCCCGAAACGGCGGTTCTCGCGTCGGGCCGGCTCTCCGTGGCCGGCCCCGGCCGCTATTACTGGAGCGGGGCGATCGAAGGAACCGCGACAGTGCCGTGCAGACGCTGTCTCACGGAAACCACGGTGAAGGTCGCCGAGAACGTGCATGTGTTGTACGCGGTAGCGGGCGATGAGATCGACGATCCGGAGATCTACGTGCTGGAACCTCGGGCGCGCACGCTCGACCTGAGCCCTGCGGTACGCGAGCAGTGGCTGCTCGCCGTGCCACGCTTTCCGGTTTGCCGGGAAGACTGCAAGGGGCTCTGTCCGACATGCGGCGCGGAGCTCAACGCTGGACCTTGCAACTGCCCGCCCGCGGTGGATGCGCGCTGGGCAGAGCTTCGGACCGTCCGCGGCACTACTGACGACTGACCGATTCGAACGATCTTCGAGCACCGAACCTCTTCTTTACTTACTGAGCACTCATGGCCGTCCCGAAGCGCCGCACCTCCAAGCGAAAGAAGCGCGCCCGCAATACTCACAAGAAAGCGCCGGCAATTGCCATACAGCGCTGCCCGCGCTGTCAAAGCATGAAACGTCCGCATCGTGTCTGCGCCGAATGCGGCTACTACGGCGGGGAGCAGCGGGTCGAAGCCAAGGAAGCCTAGAATTGGCGCGGATCGCCGTGGATGCGATGGGGGGCGACTTTGCCCCCCGGTCGCCAGTTGCAGGCGCTCTGCTCGCCATCGGCGAGCTCGACTCAGCGCATACGATCGTACTCGTGGGCCGCACCTCCGTCATTCAGAGCGAGCTCGATCGCCTGGACACTGCGGATCCCGCGGGCTTTGCCGCACGTCGAGATCGCATCAGCATCGTCGAGGCTCCGGACGTCATCGAGATGTCGGATCGGCCCACGGCAGCGATTCGCGGCAAGCCGCACAGCTCCATGGTGGTGGGGCTCAAGCTCCACGCCGCTGATCAGGCAGACGCGTTCGTCTCCGCCGGCACCACCGGCGCGCAGATGGCGTCCTCCGTCTTTCTGCTCAAGCTGCACCACGGCCTCACGCGACCCGCGATCGCCGCCATGATCCCAACGCTCAAAAGTCCCGTGGTGCTCGTGGACGCCGGCGCCAACGTGGATTGCTCGGCCGAGGAGCTCGTGCAGTTCGCGCGGCTCGGCTCCGTGTACGCGGAGGACATCCTCATGCGCCCCGATCCCGCAGTGGGATTGCTCAGCAACGGCGAGGAATCCGAGAAGGGCAACTCCGCGGTGAAGGAAGCTCACAAGCTTCTGTCCGCGGCGGGACTCAACTTCATCGGCAACGTCGAGGGTCGGGACATCCTGAGCGCCGGCAGTGCGCGCGGCTCGCTCGACGTCGTCGTCTGCGACGGCTTCGTCGGCAACGTGCTTCTCAAGTTCTACGAATCGGTGCCGTCGCTCATTTTCAGCATGCTCGCGGCGGCGGGATTCGAACAGGACAAGATCGCGCGCACCTTCCAGGGTTTCGACTACTCCGACTACGGTGGCGCTCCACTGCTCGGCGTGAAGGGCGTAAGCATCATCTCGCACGGCAGCTCGTCGCCGCGCGCGATCAAGAACGCCATTCAGGTCGCGGTGCGCGCGGTCGAATCGCGGATGAACGATCACATCGGCCGGCGCCTGGGACACGCGGCGGTGGCGAGCGCATGAAGCGTCCATCCGCACAGATCTCCGCGGTGGGGCGCTCGGTGCCGGCCCGCGTAATGACCAACTACGACTTCGCGGCGATCGGTATCGAGACGACCCACGAATGGATTATGGAGCGCACCGGGATCTCCGAGCGGCACATTGCCGGCCCCGGCGAGACCACGTGCAGTCTGGGCGCCGACGCCGCGCGCATCGCGATGAAGCGCGCCGGCGTGCAGCCCGGCGAGCTCGATGTGATCATTCTGAGTACGGCTAGCCCCGACCGTCTGCTCCCGGCCACCGCGGTGGACATCCAGGCCGTCCTCGGCGCTACGCGCGCATCTGCGTTCGACATATCGGCTGCGTGCTGCGGCTTTATCTACGGCCTCACGATCGCCGAGGGAATGATCAACAGCGGCGCGGCCGAGACCGTGCTGCTGGTGAGCTCGGAAAAGATGAGCGCTATCTGCGACTGGACGGACCGCGCCACATGCGTGCTGTTCGGGGACGGTGCGGGAGCGGCGGTGATCAGGCGCTCGCAGAAGGGGCGCGGCATTCTGTCGACGTTCATGCGCTCCGACGGAACGCTCGCCGATCTGTTGTATCGTCCGGCGGGTGGCGCGACCACGCCGATGTCGCCGGCGGTGCTCGAGGCGCGCACGCATCTCGTACACATGGCGGGGCGCGAGGTGTTCAAGCACGCGGTGCGCTCGATGGCGGAGTCCGCCGGGCGCGCGCTCGATCTCGCGCGCCTCAACGTCGGCGACATCGACTTGCTCATTCCGCACCAGGCGAATCTCCGGATCATCGAGGCGACGGCGAAGCACACCGGCATCCCGATGGACAAGGTCTACGTAAATGTCGAGCGGTACGGCAATACTTCGAGCGCCTCGATTCCAATCGCACTCGATGAGGCGATGCAGCGCGGGCTCGTTGGAGAGGGATCGATCGTGCTCATGGTCGCGTTCGGCGCCGGCTTCACGTGGGCGTCTTCGGTCGTCCGTCTCTGAGCGAGTCAGCCGTGGATATCGTGCTGCTCTTTCCCGGGCAGGGGTCGCAGAAGTCCGGGATGGGAAAGGATCTCGCCGCCGCGTACACGCCGGCGCGCGACGTGTTCGACGCTGCTGACCGCACCCTCGGCTTCCCGCTTTCGAAACTCTGCTTCGATGGACCCGATGATGAGCTCATGTCCACGCGCAACGCGCAACCGGCGCTGCTCACGCACGGCGCAGCCGTGTGGGCCACAGTGGCGGAGCGCGTGCGGCCGCACGTGCGCGCCGCCGCTGGCCACTCGCTAGGCGAGTTCACGGCGTACCACGCCGCGGGCGCGTTCGAGTTCGCGGATGCGCTGCGGCTGGTGCGGCGGCGCGGAGAGTTGATGTTCGAAAGCGGTACGAAGCGACCTGGCGCGATGGCGGCGATTCTTGGACTTTCCGCAGAGAACGTGGAGGCGGCGTGTACGCGCGCTCTCGAGATCGGAGACGTGGTGCCGGCGAACTACAACAATGCCGAGCAGATCGTGATCTCCGGCGAGATCGAGGCTGTCGAGGGCGCGATGGCGATCGCGAAGGAGCTTGGCGCGAAGCGCGCGATCCGGCTCAACGTGAGCGGAGCGTTCCATTCGCCGTTGATGGAAGAGGCGGCGGCGGGGCTCAAGATCGCGCTCGATGCGGCGCCGATCGCGGCCACCGACTTCCCAGTTTACTCGAACGTTAGCGCGTATCCCTCTGCGGGATCAGCAGATGCAAAAAAGCTGCTGCTCCGCCAGCTTACGTCCCCCGTGCGTTGGGCGGATCTCGTCCTGCACACGGCAGAGGATTTGCCGGGAGCGCTGTACGTCGAGATGGGTCCTGGCGCCGTACTTTCAACGCTGGTCAAACGCATCGTTCCGGGAGCGCGAACCATGTCGTGCGGCACTCCGGCGGAAGTAGGGCAGCTACTGGCGATGGTCGCGTGATGAAGATCGATCTCACGGGACGGGTGGCGCTGGTCACCGGCAGCACTCGCGGAATCGGGCGGGAGATAGCAGCGATGCTGGCCGCGGCGGGAGCGCGCGTGGCGGTGTCCGGGCGCAACGCTGACAATGCGGCCGAGGTCGCCAGCGCGATCGGCGCTGACGCGCGCGGCTTCGCCTGCGACATCGCCAGCTCGTCGAGCGCCGCCGCACTCGTTGAGAGTGTGGAGCGTGACATGGGCTCCGTCGACATACTCGTCAACAACGCCGGCATCACTCGCGACAACCTCCTTATGCGGCTCAAGGACGACGACTGGGACTCCGTGCTGAACGCCAACCTGCGCGGGGCCTTCGCCACGATTCGCGCTGCATCGCGCGGCATGATGAAGCGCCGCTGGGGACGGATCATCAACATCACCAGCGTCGTCGGAATCACCGGCAACAAGGGACAGGCAAACTACGCCGCCAGCAAGGCGGGGCTCATCGGGCTCACGAAGTCGGTGGCGAAGGAGCTTGCGTCCCGGAACATTCTCACGAATGCCGTCGCACCGGGCTTTATCGAGACGGACATGACGGCGGCAATGACGAACGATGAACGCACCGAGCTTGGTGCGCAGATTCCACTCGGCCGGCTAGGCACGGCGGGGGATATCGCGGGGGTGTGCGTCTTCCTGTCGTCGGAGTACGCATCGTACATCACGGGGCAGGTCTTCGTGGTGGACGGCGGGCTAGTGATGTAGATTTCGGGAGCACTTTTTGCGCTGCGGCGCGCACAATTCACTTAGAGGGGACCACGTCCATGGCGGATCTCGAAGAAAAGGTCAAGGAAATCATCGCCAAGGAGCTTGGCGTCGAGCGCGAGAAACTGACGAACGACGCGAGCTTCATGGAAGATCTCGGCGCCGACAGTCTGGATACGGTCGAGCTGGTGATGGAATTCGAGAAGGAGTTCAACATCGACATTCCGGACGAAGATGCGGAGAAGCTGCGCACCGTGGGTGATGCATTGAGCTACCTCAAGACCAAGACGGCGTGAGCAAGCGCAGGGTCGTCGTCACCGGCCTCGGTGCCATAACGCCCGTCGGAAACGACGTGGCGACGACCTGGCAGTCCCTGCTGGAGGGCCGCTCCGGCGCGGGACCGATCACCAAATTCGATTCCGGACCTTTCGCCGTGAAGTTTGCGTGCGAGGTGAAGGACTTCGATCCGTTCGCGTACATGGAGCGCAAGGAAGCCAAGCGCGCCGATCTCTTCACGCAGTACGCCGTTGCGACGTCCGTGCAGGCGATGCGTGACGCGAAGCTCGCGGATACCACCGACTACGATCCCAACCGCCTGGGCGTCATCATCGGGAGCGGAATCGGGGGCCTCAAGACCTTCGAGGAGCAGCACGATACCTACCGCGCGTATGGACCCTCGAAGATCTCCCCGTTCTTCATTCCGATGTTCATCTCGGACATTGCGGCGGGGATCGTGTCGATGCAGTTCAACGCTCGCGGCCCGAACTACGCCACCGTGTCGGCGTGCGCCACGAGCGCGCACGCGATCGGCGACGCGTATCGCGCGATCCAGTACGGAGACGCGGACCTGATGATCACCGGCGGCGCGGAAGCGGCTGTCACCGCGATGTCGATCGGCGGCTTCGCGAACATGCGCGCGCTTTCGGAGCGGAACGACGAGATGATGACGGCGTCGCGGCCGTTCGACGCGACGCGCGACGGCTTCGTGATGGGAGAAGGTGGCGCAACGCTCATCCTCGAGGAGCTCGAGCACGCGCTCAAGCGCGGCGCGAACATCTACGCCGAGATCGTAGGCTACGGCGCCACCGGCGACGCGTACCACCTCACGTCGCCCGCACCCAACGGCGAGGGCGCGCAGCGGGCAATGAAGCGGGCGATGGAGGACGCGGGGCTCACGCCGGAGACGGTGCAGTACGTGAACGCGCACGGCACGTCCACGCCGGCCAATGATCTCAATGAGACCAAGGCGATTCGCGCGGTGTTTGGCGAGAGTGCGGACGATCTGAGCGTGAGCTCGACCAAGTCGTGCACGGGCCACATGCTCGGTGCGGCGGGCGCCATCGAGTTTCTGATCTCTTCGCTGGTGGTGCGCGACGGGATCATCCCACCCACGATCAACTACTGCACGCCGGATCCGGAGTGCGATCTCGACTACACGCCGAACACCGCGCGCCGTCGCGACGTCACGGCGGCGCTCAGCAACAGCTTCGGATTCGGCGGCCACAACGTCACGCTCGCCGTCCGCCGCTTCGAGCGCTGAGATGCCTGTTCCCGCGAACGTCTCCTTCGCGCGACTGAGCGATCCCGCGCTGCGTCCCATCGCCGCGAAAGTCGCGGCCGGCACGCGCCTCTCCGACGCGGACGGCGTCACGCTCTTCGAGACGCCCGACCTCCTCGGCGTCGGATATCTCGCGAACGCGGCGAACGAGGCGCAGCACGGCAGCCGAGTCTACTTCGCCGCCAACCAGCACATCAATCCCACCAACGTCTGCATCCTCCGCAAGACGTGCGTGTTCTGCTCGTATGCGCGTCTGCCCAAGGAGAGCGGGGCATACCGGTACACGATGGATCAGGTGTACGGTGAGGCGGCAGCGAATCCGTACGTGCGCGAGTTCCACATCGTGGGCGGCCTCGACATGGGAGCGGGCCTCGAGTACTACGCCGAGATGTTCCGCGGGCTCAAGGAGCGCCACCCGGACGTGCACATCAAGGCGCTCACTGCGGTGGAGATCGCGCACATCGCGCGCATCGAGAAGATGTCGAACCACGACGTGCTCGTCGCGCTTCGCGAAGCGGGGCTCTACACGCTCCCGGGCGGCGGCGCCGAAGTGTTCGGCAAGGGCGTGCGCGCGACGATCGCCGAGAAAAAGCTCAACGCCGAGGACTGGATCGAAGTGCATCGCGTTGCGCATCGGCTGGGTATTCGCTCCAACGCGACGATGCTCTACGGCCACGTCGAGTCCACGGAAGATCGCGTCGACCATTTGTCGATGCTGCGCAACCTGCAGGATGAGACCGGCGGCTTCCTCACGTACGTTCCGCTCGCGTATCATCCCGACAACAACGAGCTCGGGCTCAAGCTCGGCCGCCAGGGCACGGCGACCACCGGCTTCGACGATCTGCGCAACGTCGCGGTGGGTCGGCTGTTCCTCGACAACTTCGAGCACATCAAGACACACTGGATCATGGTCACGCCGTTTCTGTCGCAGATCGCGCTGTCGTGGGGCGTGAACGACATAGAAGGGACGGTGGTTCGCGAGAAGATCTATCACGAGGCCGGCGCGCACACTGCGCAGGGACTACCGCTCGAGGATCTGCTTGCGCTCATTCGCGGCGCCGGGCGCGTGCCCGTGGAGCGCGACTCGCTCTATAACACCCTCCGCACGTTCGAGCCGGCTGCCGCCGAGGCGGCCTGACGTGCGCGTCGGGCGCATTCGCTACATCAACTGCTTCCCGGTGTACGGCGCCATCGATCGCGGCCTCGTGTCGCTCGGTGCGCCGGTGGTGAGCGGCAACCCCAGCGAGCTGAATCAGCTCATGGCGAGCGGACAGCTCGAGGTGAGCGTGATCTCCGCGGTCGAATACGCGCGCGAGTCGTCGCGCTACCTGCTGCTCCCCGACCTCGGGATAACCTCCGACGGCCCGGTGCGCAGCGTGATGCTGTTCTCGCGCATGCCCGCCGAGGAGCTCGATGGAGGCCTCGTGCTGCTCACGCGCAGCTCAATGACGAGCGTCGCGCTCACGCGGCTGCTCTTCGAGCACGTGTGGAAGTCGTCGCCGCGATTCGCCGCCGGCGACGGAGAGATGACGGACATTGCGCGCTTCGGCGACGAGCCGCACGATGCGCGACTCGTGATCGGCGATGCGGCGCTGCTGCTCTCCAACCGAATCCGCGCCGGCGATGTCTCGATCCCCGGAACGTCGGACTATCCGTACGTCTACGATCTGGGCGCGTGCTGGAAGGAGTGGACCGGACTGCCGTTCGTCTTCGCGGTGTGGGTCGCGCAGCGTTCCGCGGAAGTCGCCGAGGCGCTTCAGGTGCATGCGCGACTGCTCGAGTCGCGCGACTGGGGGCTGTCGCATCTCGACGTGCTCGCGGAGCAGGCATCATCCGTTACCGGCGTCGCGCGCCGCCTTTGCCTCGAGTATCTGTCGGGACTCGACTACCGGCTGTCGTACGATCATCTCGCGGGGCTGTCGGAATTCTTCCGCCGGCTGGCAACGGCCGGGATAGTTCCCGCCGCCCCGCTCTCGTTTCTTCCGGCCGCCTGACATGAGAGACTTGCTCGACTTCTATACGAATGCACCGCTCCTGGAGCTTGGCTCGGAGGCCGACAGCGTGCGCCGGCAGCTGCACCCGGCAAACACGGTCACCTACATCGTGGACCGGAACATCAACTACACGAACGTCTGTGTGGCGGATTGCGGCTTCTGCGCGTTCTATCGTCGGCCGAAGCACGAGGAAGGATGGACGCTGTCCTTCGAGCAGATCGGCGCGAAGATCGACGAGGCCAAGCAGTTGGGCGCCGTGCAGATCCTCATGCAGGGCGGTCACAATCCGTACATACCGTTCGAGTGGTATCTCGACCTTCTGCGCTACATAAAAAAATATCACACCATCCACATCCACGGCTTCAGCCCCAGCGAGATCGACTTCTTCGCGAAGGTGTTTCGCATGGATGCGCGCGATGTGATCCGCGAGATGATGAAGGCGGGACTCGACTCCGTGCCGGGCGGCGGCGGGGAGATCCTCGTGCAGCGAGTACGCGACCTCGTGGCGAAAAAGAAGGCCGGCGCGGATCGCTGGCTCGAGATCATGGAGATCGCGCACCAGGAAGGGATGAAGACGAGCGTCACGATGATGTACGGCATCGGTGAGACGCTGGCCGAGCGGATCGAGCATCTCGAGCGCGTGCGCGAGCTGCAGGCGCGCACGCATGGCTTCACCGCCTTCATCTGCTGGCCGCTGCAGCCCGAGAACACGCCCACGATGTCGAAGCAGCCGAAGACCAACGCCGTCGACTATCTGCGTACTACCGCACTCGCGCGCATCGTTCTCGACAACGTTCCGAATCTGCAAGCAAGCTGGGTTACGATGGGCGGAAAGATCGGGCAGGTCGCGCTCCGCTTTGGCTGCAACGACTTCGGCTCGCTGATGATCGAGGAGAACGTCGTCTCGGCGGCGAACACGACGCACCGCATGACGATCGCCGAGATGGAGCGCCTCATCGGCGACGCGGGCTTCACGGCCGCGCGCCGACGTCAGGATTATTCGATCATCCGGCCCGCGGACGCCGCGGCGTGAGTCCTCGCGTGAGTCCTCGCGCGCGGGCGAGCGATGGCTAGGCAGAGCGACCGCCCGGTCGGCGCGGAGCGGCGCAGTCCGGCGCGCAAGCGGCCCGCACCCTCCGTCCGCGTCGGCATCGGCTACGACTCCCACCGCTTCGGACCCGGTGCGATGATCCGGCTTGGCGGTCTCCAGATCCCGCACGATAAGTCCCTCATCGGCCACTCGGACGCGGACGTCGTTGCCCACGCCGTCACCGATGCGCTGCTCGGCGCTGCGGGCGAAGGCGACATCGGCGCGATGTTTCCCGATGACGATCCGGCCAATCGGATGCGCGATTCGATCGAGATGTTGCGAGCGGCGGTCTCGCACCTGCGCGATCGCGGCTGGCGCCCGAGCAATGTGGACGTCACGGTGATCGCGGAGGAGCCGCGCATTGCGCCGTACCGCGACGCTATGCGCGACACGCTCGCCAAAGCGATGATGCTCGATCGGGGCGCCGTGAGCGTGAAGGGAAAGACGAACGAAGGCATGGGGTGGCTCGGCCGCGGCGAGGGCATAGCCTGCATCGCCGTAGCCAGCGTCGTGCCGGTATCGTCGTGACCACGGTCGACGACATCGCGCGCGACTTCCTGCTGGAGCGGTTCGACGACTTCATGGCGGTGGAGCAGGGCGCAGCGGCGCCAACGAGCGAGGCCTATCACCGCGATCTCGCACGCTTCGCGACATTCGCTCGCACGAAGGGCGCGGCGGCGCCAACGGCGGTCACGCCCACGATGCTGCGAGAGTACATCTACCACCTCAAGGACGTGGGACTCGCGCCTGCGTCCATTCGTCGAAACGTCTCGGTGATGCGCACGTACTACCGTTTTCTCCTGGGCGAGGGCGAGGTCGCCAAGGATCCCACCGAGCGCCTCGAGACTCCGAAGCGTTGGCTCACGCTACCGGACGTGCTCACCGTCCCGGACGTCGAGCGGCTGCTCGCCGCACCGACGCTCGACGAGCCGCTCGCCTTTCGCGATCGCGCTCTGCTCGAGCTGGCGTACGGCGCGGGACTGCGCGTGTCCGAGTGGATCACGCTCGGCGTGAAGGACGCGCTGCTCGACGAAGGGCTCGTGCGCGTGTTCGGCAAGGGAAGCAAGGAGCGCCTCGTACCGATTGGCCGCCGCGCGATCGCCACCGTCGCAGTGTACCAGCGCGAGCTCAGGCCAAAGCTCGAGCGAGGCGGCGGGAAGGGGGCGCTCTTTCTCAACGCGCGTGGCACCCCGCTGTCGCGAATGGGCGCGTGGAAAATCCTGCGCAAGTACGTTGACCTCGCGAAAATCACCAAACACGTCACTCCGCACACGCTTCGCCACTCCTTCGCCACGCACCTGCTCGAGGGAGGCGCCGATCTTCGCGCGGTCCAGGAAATGCTAGGTCATGCCAGCATTGTGACCACGCAGATCTACACGCACGTCGATCGCGAATTTCTCCGCTCGGTGCACAAACAGTATCATCCGCGGGGCTGACACCGCCCGTTCGACGTCCGATGTCGCCTTCTCCCAAGCGCTGCGCACATGCTGCTCGTCATCGACAACTACGACTCGTTTACGTACAACCTCGTCCAGTACCTGGGTGAGCTTGGCTAGGAGCCCGTCGTTTTTCGCAACGATGCGATTGGCGTCGAGGAAATCGGCGAGATGCACCCCCGCGCTATCGTCCTCTCGCCTGGCCCGTGCACGCCCGCGCAGGCCGGAATCACCGTTCCCATAGTCAAGCGGTGGGGAAGCGAGATCCCCATTCTTGGCGTGTGCCTTGGCCATCAGGCGATCGGAGAGGCGTACGGCGGCGTCGTGGTTCGCGCCGCGCGCGTGATGCACGGGAAAGTCTCGAAGATCACGCACGACGGTACTGGTCTTTTCGCGGGGATGCCCAATCCACTCGAGGTGATGCGCTATCACTCGCTAATCGTCGAGCGCGCAACGCTGCCGCCCGTGCTCGCGATTCTCGCCACCACCGGCGACGCGCCGGACGAGATCCAGGCAGTGAAGCACGTGTCGCATCCCGTGTGGGGCGTGCAGTTCCACCCCGAATCGGTGCTCACTCAAAGCGGCAAGCGCATTCTGGAGAATTTCCTGGCGATGGCAACATCGTGAGGGCTCTCGCGCACGCCATCTCCGCCGTCGCGCTCATGGCCAGCGCCGCCGCGGCTCAGGACACCACGTTCACGATTCACGCCCCCGGTCCGAGCGACGCCGAGCGCATCGTGGAGAAGACGCTCGCGCATCGCTACATCGTGCGGCACGAGGAGTTCAACACGCGCTTCTTTCGCGACTCGGTGTTCGACACCACGGTAGTAGTCCTTGGCTCGGACGCTTCCGTCGCGAGCACCGTGCACGGCGATGTGGTGGTGATCAACGGCGACCTCTTTCTGCAGCCCGGCGCAAAGATCGATGGCGACGCCGTGTCGATCGGCGGCGGCGTGTACGACTCGCAGCAGGCGCAGGTGGGCGGGCAGAAGCTCTCATTCCGCGATGTGCACTTCGACACTGCGCGCACGAGCAGGGGGCTCGAGCTAATCTACCGTCCGCCCGCGCCGCCCGAGGACACTATCCGCGTGCTCGCGCTCCCCGGTCTGTTCGGTCTCCGCCTGCCGGCCTACGATCGCGTCGATGGACTGTCCGGTCCTTTTGGACCTCGAATCACCCTCGGACGGCGTCGCGTCATCGTTGACCCCACCGTCACGTACCGCTCGAATCTCGGGGCTTACGATGTGAGCGCCACGGCGCGCGCCAATCTGCCGAATGGTTGGTCGGCGACGGCGCTCGCGGGGAAGGGCACCTTCTCGAACGATCGGTGGATACAGACCGATATCGCGAACTCGATCTCGACACTCGGTGTCGGCAGCGATTACCGGAACTGGTTTCGCGCTGCTCGATACGAGGCGCGCATCGAGCACGAATGGACGTGGTCAGAGGGCGACCTCCAGCTCTCGGGCGGCGGCCGAACCGAAGACGATTGGTCGGTGCGGGGCGGCGGTCCCTGGAGCCTGTTCAATCGCAGCGACACGCTGAACATGAAGCGCCCGAATCCGCCTGTGGAACGTGGGCGGCTCACGAGCGCGCTCGGAGGCGTTCGCGGCGGATGGCAACATTCCAACGTCGACCTTGCGGCGGGTGCCGACTTGGAGGTCGTGCTCGACGCGCCGCGCGATGAACGCTTCACACAAACCACCGTGTTCGCACGCGTGGCGTTTCCGACGTTCGTTTCGAAGCTGGGCACGCAGTCCTTCGTCTTTCACACGCACATGGTGCTCACCGCGGGCGACAGTGCGCCGCCGCAGCGCTTCGCATATCTTGGCGGATCCGGAACACTCCCTACGTTCCCGATTCTCAGCCGTGGCGGCGACCAGCTGATGTTCCTCGAGGGACTCTACAACTTTCCGATCGAGACGATGCACGTCCCCTTTCTCGGCACGCCCATCGTGACCGTGCGCGAGATGCTCGCGAGCACCGGCGTGGGAAGCCTCGGCCGGTTCGACAGCAACATCGGTGTGCGCCTCACGCTCGGGATATTCAGCGGTGAGATCTTCGTGAATCCGGACAACGGCGACCACGCCTTATCGCTCGGGCTCTCGATCATCAGGTAGCGAATACCATTTGATTTCTCGGCGCGGCCACGTAAATTACGGATCGTGCAATTTGCGGCCGGGCACATCATCCATTCTGGGCCGTGAGCACGCTGGCGATCATCCCGGCGCGACTCGCCGCTGCGCGGCTCCCCCGCAAGCCGCTTCGACTCCTCGCCGGCGCTCCCCTCGTAGTCCGCGTCTGGGAGCGCGTGCTGGCGCTCCGCGTCGCCGACCGGTGTGTGATTGCGACCGACAGCGAAGAGGTCCAGCGCGCCGGACACGAAGCTGGCGCCGAGTGCATGCTGACGCGTGGCGACCATCCGTCCGGCACCGACCGCGTGGCCGAAGTGGTCTCCCACGCGGAATACGGGAGATTCGACGTCGTTCTCAACGTGCAGGGTGATGAGCCGTTTATCAGCGCCGCAGCGCTCAGGGGCGCCGTCGCGTGCGTCGCCGGCGGCCACTTCGAGCTTGGAACGGCAGCCTCGCACGCAACCGCCGCGATCCTCGAATCGCCGCATATCGTGAAAGTCGTTTGTGCCGACGATGGGCGAGCGTTGTACTTTTCGAGGGCTGGGATCCCGGCGCTCCGAGACGGCGGAGATCGCGCCCTTCTGGAGGGGGAAATCAGGCAGCACATCGGGGTATACGCCTACACACCGGACGCGCTGCGGCGTTGGGTGGCGCTTCCCGAGCATCCGCTGGAGCGAATCGAAAGACTCGAGCAGCTGCGGCCGCTCGCGGCCGGAATGACCCTGGGCGTCGCGACGATCGGTAAGGCGCCGCCAGGCGGTATCGACACGGAAGAGGATTTACTTCGAGCGAACGAGAACTGGACTCACCTCAGCGCGGACACGACATGACGCCGACCACAAGCACGATCCAGTCGACACCCAAGTACATCTTCGTGACTGGCGGCGTCGTCTCGTCGCTCGGCAAGGGAATCGCCGCTGCATCGCTCGGCCGACTCCTCGTCGAGCGAGGGTTGAAAGTGACCATGCTCAAGTTCGACCCGTACATCAACGTCGATCCCGGCACCATGTCGCCGTTCCAGCACGGCGAAGTGTTCGTGACGGATGACGGAGCGGAGACTGATCTCGATCTCGGCCATTACGAGCGATTCATCGACCGCTCGCTCTCCCAGTCGAACAACATCACGACTGGACGCATCTACCAGAACGTCATCACGAAGGAGCGTCGCGGCGAGTATCTCGGGTCCACGGTACAGGTGATTCCGCACATCACCGACGAGATCAAGTCGTCCATGCGGCGCGTCGCACCCGAGAATGATGTGGTCATCGTCGAAGTCGGCGGCACCGTCGGAGACATCGAGTCGCTGCCGTTCCTCGAGGCGATTCGCCAGTTCCGGCACGAGGTCGGCCGCGAGAATGCCGTCTTCATCCATCTCACGCTCGTGCCGTTCATCGCGGCCGCGGGTGAAGTGAAAACGAAGCCCACGCAGCATTCGGTGCGGGAGCTGATGGAAATCGGAATTCAGCCTGACCTCCTGATCTGTCGCTCCGAGCGCCCCCTGTCCGAGGACGTGAAGCGGAAAATCGCGCTCTTCTGCAACGTTGAATTCGGATCGGTGATCGAGAGCCGCGACGTGCCTTCGATCTACGAGATACCGCTCTCTTTTCACGAACAGGGCCTGGACGAGCGTGTGGTCGACCGGCTCGGGCTCGGAGGCCGCAAGGCCGATCTCGCGCCGTGGCGCGAGATGGTCTCGCGAATCTACGCCCCGCACGGACGCGTGCAGATCGCAGTCGTCGGCAAGTACACTGATCTCGTCGACAGCTACAAGAGTGTGCAGGAAGCGTTGATTCACGGCGGCATCGCGAATTTCACCGGTGTCGACATCACCTGGCTGTCGAGCGACCTGTTCACGAGCGCCGAGCGCGCCGCCGAGCTGCTTGGCGAGGTCGATGCGCTGCTCATCCCTGGCGGATTCGGCGTGCGCGGCATCGACGGCATGGTGAACGCCGTTCGCTACGCCCGTGAGAAGGGACTCCCGTTCTTCGGCATCTGCCTCGGCATGCAGGTGGCATCGATCGAGTTCGCGCGCAACAAGTGCGGGCTCGAGGACAGCCACTCGAGCGAGTTCGCGCCCGAGTGCGGGAATCCCGTGATCTCGCTCATGGAGTCGCAGCAACATGTCACCGACATGGGCGGCACGATGCGGCTCGGCGCTTACCCGTGCCGGCTCAAGGCCGGCTCGCTGGTCGCGCATATGTACGGAGCGTCGGATACGAGCGAGCGGCATCGCCATCGGTACGAGTTCTCGAACGCGTATCGCGAGATCTTCGAGCGCCATGGCGTGCGCTTCAGCGGTCTCTCGCCCGATGGCTCGCTCGTTGAGATGATCGAGATTCCGGATCATCCGTGGTTCGTCGGCTGCCAGTTTCACCCGGAGCTGCGCTCTCGTCCAACGCGGCCGCATCCGCTCTTCGCCGGCTTCATCGGCGCGGCCATCAGCGCGAATCAGGTTCGCGCCGATGAGCGGGAGCGCACGCAGCGGGCGCACGCCGCGGGCTGATGCTTCCTGCTCGCTTTCCGGCCGATGCGTTCTTCGTCATCGCCGGACCGTGCGTCATCGAAGACGATGATCTGAACTTCCGCGTGGCGGACCATCTGGCGCGTGTCGCCGAGCGTGTTCCGGGGGGAATCATCTTCAAGGCGAGTTTCGACAAGGCGAATCGATCCAACCTCGGCGCGGCGCGTGGCCCGGGAATGGACGAAGGGCTGGCAGCGCTCGCGCGCGTGCGCGCGCACTCGGGGCTTCCCGTGCTTACCGATGTCCATCTCCCCGAGCAATGCGCGCCGGCCGCCCAGGTTGCCGACGTGCTGCAAATCCCTGCGTTTCTCTGCCGGCAGTCGGATCTGCTCGCGGCCGCGGGCGCGACGGGCAAGCCCGTGAACGTCAAGAAGGGGCAGTGGATGCACCCGGAAGGAATGCGCGGCGCCGTCGCGAAGGTCAGGGCCGGAAAGACAACCGAGGTTGCCGTCACGGAGCGCGGCACATTCTTCGGCTATGGCGATCTCGTGGTCGACATGCGCTCGTTCTCGCGCATGCGCGCAGCATCGCAGGCGCCGGTGATCTTCGACGGCACCCACAGCGTGCAGCAGCCCGGGCGCGGTGAGGGAGGGAGCAGCGGCGGCTCCCGCGAGTTCATCGCGCCGCTCACGTACGCCGCCGTCGCCGCCGGTGCGGATGGCCTCTTCCTCGAGACGCATCCAGACCCGGCGCACGCACCGAGCGATGGGCCGAACATGCTCCCCCTCGAGTCGATTGGCGCGGTGATCGACCGCGCCCTCGAGATATGGTCGCTATGCCGTCGATGATCGCGTCCACTCTCGCGCGGCGCATCAAGCTCGTCGGTCTCGACGTCGACGGCGTGCTCACCGACGGCGGCATCTACCTCGGCGATGTTGGCGGCATGGCACAGGAGTTCAAGCGTTACGACATCCAGGACGGACTCGGCATTCGCTTTCTCCGCGCCGCAGGAATCAAGGTGGTGATTCTCACGGGCCGCGTATCCGAGGGAGTGAGGCTGCGCGCCACGGAGCTCGATGTCGATGAGCTGGTGCAAGACGCTCAGGCGCGAAAGCTCCCCGCACTCAAGCGCATTCTCGAGCGCTTCGACTTCAAGCTGGAGGAAACAGCGTTCGTCGGCGACGACTTCCCGGACGATCCGGTCCTTCGCGCCGTGGGGCTCCCGGTGGCGGTCGCCAACGCCGCGCCGGAGATTCGCGCGCTCTGCACGGTGCAGCTTACGCGCAGCGGCGGCTCCGGCGCAGTGCGCGAGTTCGCGGAGATGCTGCTCAAGGCGCGCGGGGATTGGGAGCGCGTCGTCTCGGACTACCTCGCCGAGCGCGTCGACACGAAGCTCGAGGTGCTGCGGTGAACTCCGCCGAGCTTGTCGAGCGCGGCCGCACTGTGATCCGAATGGAGCGCGATGCGCTCGCGGCGCTCGCATTGCGCATCGACTCGCGTTTCGCCGACGCAGTGGAGCTGCTTGCGGCTGCCGAGGGACAGCTGCTCGTGAGCGGTGTCGGAAAGTCGGGGCTCATCGGTCAGAAGATCGCGGCCACCTTCCGCTCCACGGGAACGCCCGCGTCGTTCCTGCACCCCACCGAGGCGATGCACGGCGATCTCGGACTCGTTGGCCCAAGCGACGTTGCGATGCTGCTCTCGAAGAGCGGCGAAACGGAGGAGCTCTCCCCGCTCGTGGGGCAGCTCAAGCGATTCGGCGTACCGCTTCTCCTCATCACGGGCGCGGTCGACTCGTTCCTCGCACGCCAGGCGAACGTAGTTCTGGACGCGAGCGTAGAGGATGAGGCGTGCCCCACCACCGATGCGCCCACCACCAGTACCACCGTCGCTCTCGCGCTCGGCGACGCACTCGCCGTCGCGCTGCTTTCGGCCAAGGGATTTCGCCGCGAGGATTTCGCGCGACTGCATCCTGGCGGCTCGCTCGGCAGAAAGCTGGTGACACGCGTGCGCGACCTCATGGTGAGCACGGACGTACCATCGCTTCCGCTCGCGGCGGAGATGAGGGAGGCTGTGGTGCTGATGGCCAAACGCCGCGGCACCGTCGCGATCGTCGACGACAACGGGCGCGTGCTCGGCGTGCTCACGGCGGGTGATCTCACGCGCCTCATGGAGCGCGGCGATGACTTTCTCTCGGTGCCGGTGTCACAGGTGATGAACGGAACGCCGAAGATCGTGCGCGCCGACGAGCTCGCGAGCGCCGCCGCGTTCAGGATGGAGCAGCACGGCATCATGGCGCTTCCCGTCGTCGAGGAGCGCGAGCGGCTGGTGGGAATGATCCACCTGCACGATCTCATGCGCGCGGGAATCCTGTGAAGCGGCTGGCTCTCGTTTGCGTCGTGACTTTGCTTGGCGCGCTGGCGGCGTGTCAGGAGGGGACGAAGCCGCCCATTGCCGCGCGGAATCCGCTCGCCGACTCCGCGGATCAGGTGATGTTCGGCATCACGACGTACATCACGAATCAGGGGTTGCTGAAGGCGCAGCTGCAGGCTGACACGGGCTACTTCTTCGACGGCAACTCGCGCATCGAAGTACGCAACGAGAAAACGATCTTCTTCACGAACACCGGTGCGCAGAGCGCGGTGCTGACGTCCAAGGAAGGCACGTACATCACGGCGCGCTCCACGATGGACGCGCGCAAAAACGTCGTCGTCGTTACCACGGATGGAAAGCGACTCACGACCGAGCAGCTGCACTACAACCAGGCGACGAACGAGATCAGCAGCGACAGCTCATTCGTGATGACCGAGCCCACGCGCGAGCTGCGCGGCATCGGCTTCATCTCCGATCCGAATCTGATCAACATCCAGGTGAAGCGCGTGCTCAGCGGTCAGGGCCCGCTTCCGCTGCCGGGGCAGCAGCACCCGTGAAGCGCGCATCGCTCTGCGCAATCGTAGCGCTCCTGCTCGCGTCGGCACCGCTCGCGGCTCAGCAGCCCGCGCCGACGTCGGCACTTCCGGGCGCCGCGCCGTCGGGCCAGTGCGACTTACTCGTCACTCCGAACACGGACTCCACCCACTTCACGTCCGCGAAGCTGCCCAGCGGCGAGTACAACAATTTCGTCGGCGGCGGTGTCACGGGCCATTGTCCATTGCAGCAGATCACCCTCGTCTCCGACAGCGCGGAGTGGTTCGGCGACCTGCACATGTGGCATCTGATCGGCCACGTGCATTACGTGGAGCCCAGGCTCACGCTCGATTCGGATGTCGCCACCTACTATCTCATCGACGAGCATCTGCTCGCCGAGGGGAACGTGCATGCGCTGCTGCCGAGCGGCACGACGCTGGTGGGGCCGCGTATGGAGTACTATCGCGCCGCGCCGAAGATTCGCACGGTGGCGCGGATGATCGCGCCGTCGCGCCCGACGATCGAGGTCGTCGAGAAGGACTCGACCGGCAAGCCGTCTGCTCCCACAGAGGTCATCGCCAACACGGTGGTGATGGATGGCGACAGTCTCGTCTATGCGTCGCAGAACGTGGTGATCACGCGTCCGGACGTCATCGCCACGGGTGATACGGCGGCGATGAACAGCCAGACGCAGTTCGCGCGGCTCATGCGCAAACCGAAGATCGTCTCGCGCGGCAAGAAGAACTTCACGCTCTACGGCGAAGTGATCGATCTCTTCGGCAAGGAGCACGCTCTCGAGCGTGTGCTCTCGAAGGGAAAGGCAAAGAGCGTGAGCGACAGTGCGACAATGACCGCCGACACGATAGACTTCCGCATGGCGACGGGGCTGCTGCAGCGTGCGTATGCGTGGGGGAAGTCGCGCGCTCGCGCGATCAATCCGCAGTACGACATCCTCGCGGACTCGATCGATCTGCGCATGCCGGGCCAGCGCACGCGCGAGATCCGCGCGGTGCGCAAGGCATTCGCGCAGAGTCTCCCGGACACTGCGAAGCTGCATACGAAAGAGCGCGACTGGATGAAGGGCGATACGATCACCGCGCACTTCGACAGCATGCCGCCGTCGCCCACGGATACGTCGTCTCAGCCGCAGTTGAAGCAGCTGCTCGCGCAGGGAAGCGCGCAATCGTTCTACCAGATTGCCGCGAAGGACTCGGGCGTGGTGGGTCCGGCCATCAACTACGTGAAGGGTCGCGACATCTCGATCGCGTTTGCCGACCGGCAGGTGCAGGTGGTGAACGTGATCGATCAGGCGCAGGGCGTCTATCTGGAGCCGCAGGTTCCCGGAAAGTCGGATACGCTCAAGGCGCGCACGCAGGGCGCGCAGCCGGCCGCGACGCCGCGTCGACCGCCGGGGGGTCGCCCGTGATCGAGCGACAGCTCCCGCTGGCCGTACAGCGCTTCATCGAGGAGCACGCGCGCGGCGACCGCTGGACGGCCATGGCGCTCCACGCGCTGGTCTGCGCCGCGAAGGATGATGGTGCCGTCGTCTTCAACGATATCGCCATCCAGTATCGCAACGACTACCTCGGAATGGTGCGCGACGAGGGTCGAGACGCGGATCGCGAGGCGGGCCGGCTTGGACTCGATGAGGTTCGAGAACATCTGGCGCGCACGGTGCTCCCGCGGCTCGCGCAGGACGGGCTACTGATCCTCCCGCCCGGACAGATCAACGGCGACTCCAGGCTCACGATCGCCCCCGACTACTGGAACCAGCTCGCACCCTACCGCGACGCCATCCAGAGCTCGGGCGTGGAGGGAGTGCTCAAGCACACCGGCGAGCATCCGACGCTGCGCGCGGGCGAGCGCCCGCCATCGGTTCCGCTCGAGAATGGAAGCGTTCTCGAAGCGCGCTCGCTGGTAAAGACTTACAAGCGCCGGCGGGTCGTCAACGACGTGGCCCTGCGCTTGCAACAGGGAGAGATCGTTGGATTGTTGGGTCCCAACGGGGCGGGGAAGACGACGACGTTCTACATGATCGTCGGCCTGATCCAGCCTCAGGAAGGCCGCATCCTCCTCGATGACCGTGATATCACGGAGATGCCAATGTACCGGCGCGCGCGCCTGGGCATCGGCTACCTTTCCCAGGAACCGTCGATCTTTCGTAAGCTTACCGTCGAGGAGAACATCCTCGCGATTCTCGAGTCGATGAAGCTGACGGCCCGGGAGCGCGAGGCGCGGCTGGAGCGGCTGCTCGGGGAGTTGAGCATCGCCCATTTGCGTCACAATCGCGCCTATTCGCTCTCTGGCGGAGAGCGGCGCCGCCTGGAGATCACCCGGGCGCTCGTGACGCAGCCGAAGTTCATGATGCTGGATGAACCGTTTGCCGGAGTCGACCCGATTGCCGTACACGACATTCAATCGATCGTTGCCGGGCTCCGTCATCGAGGCATCGGTGTGCTGATCAGCGATCACAATGTGGAGCAGACGCTGGATATCGTCGACCGCGCGTACATCATGTTCGACGGCCAGGTGAAGGTTTCCGGAACCGTCCGCGAGCTCGTGTACGACGAGACGGTGGCCGAGATCTACCTCGGGCCCACGCTCGCGGCGCGGCTTCGCTCGCGCTTCGCCGAGAACGTCGCGCGGCCGGTTCGGGGAGGTGTCGCATGAGATCCGGCATGTCGCAGGGCACGCACCTCAAGCAGGAAATCAAGATCAATCCGCGCCTCTACCAGGCGATGGATCTGCTCTACATGCCGCTGCTCGACCTCCAGCAGCACCTCAAGCAGGAGCTCCTCAATAATCCGTTCCTCGAGATGGTCGAGGACGACGATGACGACGAGGAGGGAACCACCGAGGACGCGGAAACCACGGAGGACGAACAGCAGAAGGAAGAGACCACCGACGAGATCGACTGGGAGGAGATCCTCCTCAACGGCTTCGACGCGGGTGGCCGCCCCGAGGAGCATGAAGAGAAGGAATACTTCGAGCCCGTTACGGTGGACCGGCGCGACCTCAGCGATCACCTCCGCGACCAGATCCAGCTCCTCGATCTCGACGAGCGCCAGTACCAGCTCGCAGAGGAGTTCATCGGCAATATCAACGAGGACGGCTATCTCGCGTGCTCGCTCGATGAAATTCGTCGCGGAATCAACGAGTTCATCGAGAAGGCCGCCGAGGAGGTCGGGCGCGACATCGAGGACCTGCCGCTTTACACGGCGGAAGAGTGTGAAAAGATGCTCGCGAAGATCCAGAGCCTCGATCCGCCGGGCATCGGCGCGCGCGATCTGCGCGAATGCCTGCTGCTGCAGCTCCGCGAGGCGGGGCTCGAACAGTCGGTGCCGTTCCGCCTCGTGCGCGACTGCTTCGATGAGCTGATCAACCACCGCCGCAGTGAGATCTCGAAACGATTCGGCATCAGCGTCACCGATGTGCAGACGGCGGCGGACGAGATCGCGAAGCTCGATCCGAAGCCGGGACTCGTCTACAGCGACTCGGGCGACAACTACATCATCCCCGACCTCGTCGTCGACAAGGTCGATGGCGTCTACCTGATCACGCTCAACGACGCAAACCTCCCGCGGCTCAACCTGAGCCGGGCGTACCAGGAGATCGCGCGCGACAAGAAGAAGTTCGACGGCGAGAACAAGGAGTTCATCTCGAACAAGCTGAACTCCGCCAACTGGATGATCCAGGCGATCGAACAGCGCCGCCAGACGATGCTCAAGGTGATGCACTTCATCGTAGACCGGCAGCGCGACTTCTTCGAAAAGGGCGTGCAGTACCTCAAGCCGCTCACGCTGCGCGAAGTTGCCGAGGTGATCAACATGCACGAGTCCACCGTGAGCCGCGTGACCAACGAGAAGTACGTGCAGACGCCGCGCGGCGTGCTCCCACTCAAGTTCTTCTTCTCGTCGGGACTGTCGACGACGGGCGGGGAAGATGTGTCGGCGCGCGGGATCAAGGCACAGATCGAGAAGCTCGTCGCCGACGAGGATCCGAAGCACCCGCTCACCGACCAGGCGATCGTGAACATCCTGAAGGAGAGCGGCGTCCAGATCGCCCGCCGCACCGTCGCCAAGTACCGCGACCAGCTCGGCGTCCTCTCGGCCCGGATGCGCAAGCGGGTATGACGCTCGTCGCCGCGGCCGGTCCACACGCGGCGATCGACGTCTCGGTGCTCGTTCCAGCCAAGGACGAGGCCGAGAATCTGCCGCTGTTCATGGAACAAGCGGCGGCTGCGTTCGACGGAGGGAGCGTTGCGTACGAGGTCATCGTCATCGACGATGGCTCCGCGGACGAGACGCCGCGTGTGCTCACCGAGCTGCAGCGACGGTATTCTTTTCTGCGCGTCGTGCGCCACCGCCGGCAGCGCGGCATCGCGGACGCGCTGCGCACCGGCTATCTCGCGTCGCGCGGTCGCGTGCTGGTGTTCTATCCCGCCGACCTCCAGTACAAGCCGGAGGACATTCCGCGGCTGGTCGCGCCGATTCTCGCGGGTGAATCGGACATGGTTACGGGACACAAGCAGGGCGAGTACGAAAAGGCGTTCGTGTCGCGCATCTACAATGGGCTGAGCCGCACGCTGTTCGAGATCCCCGTGCGCGACCTGAATTCGGTGAAGGCGTACAGGCGCGAGGTGATGGACATCCTGCCGGTGCGGCCGGACTGGCATCGCTACATGATCGTGATCGCAGCGGAGAACGGATTCACGGTGACCGAGATTCCGGTGCCGTTGTATCCGCGCAACGCGGGGGTGTCGAAGTTCGGCATTGGCCGCATTCCGATCGGCGTGCTCGACATGCTCTCGGTGTGGTTCGAGCTGCGCTTTGGGCGCAAACCTCTCCTGCTGTTCGGCATGACGGGCTTCGCGCTCTTTCTGCTCGGCGTTCTCGCCGGTCTCGTCGCGCTCGCGGTACGCGTGTTCTGGGGCGTTGGATTTCGCCCGCTGCTCAATCTCGTGGAGATCTGCGTCATCACGGGCAGCGTGTTTCTCGTTGGTGGGTTGATCGGCGAGATGATCGCGGGGCAGCGCGCGGAGCTGCGCGAGCTCCGCCGACAGCTCGCCGCGGCGCTCTCCAGGCAGGACGCCGACGACCGCTGAGCCCGGATCGAACGAGCCGCTGCCAGTGACGAAGCCGTCGCCGCGCGTGGCGTGGCGCATCGCCCAGGTCGTGCTGACGGCGATCGTCGTCGCGCTCGTCGCCAGAAAGATCGTGCAGGAGTGGGGCGCGGTAAGCCTGGCGCTCGAGCACGCTCACCCGAACTGGTTCGCCCTCGCGGCGTCCGCCGCAATCGTCCTCGCGACGTATGCGATTCTCATCGAGACGTGGCGCGTGCTGCTGCGCGGCTGGGAGCACCACATTCCGTATCTCGACGCTGCGCGCATTTGGACAATCTCCAATCTCGGCAAGTATCTGCCAGGGAAAGTTTGGGCGATCACCGCGCTCGTCGTGATGACGCGGCGCTACGGAGTGTCGGCGGCCGAGGGCGCGGCGACGTCGGTGTTGCTCACGCTCATCAATACCATCGTCGGCTTCGTAGTCGCGATCGTGGCGGGCGCGGCGCTGCTGCAGCTGCCGCCAGTACTCGTGGTGATCGTTGCGGTGCTCGCGATGGTTGTGCTGGCATCGCCGGCGGCTCTGCCGAGAATCGGCGTGCTGGCGGGTCGGCTTTTTGGGCGAACGATCGTGCTGCGCCCGCTGCCGCATCGCGTGCTGCTCATCTCCGCGCTCCTGACTGCGGTGGCGTGGATGATGTACGGCATTGCGTTCCGCCTGTTCGTGCTCGGCGTGCTCGGCGTCGCGCCTGGCGCGTTTCGGGACTACGTGGCAGTTTTCGCGGGCTCGTATCTGCTGGGATTCGTCGCGATCTTCTCGCCCGCCGGCGTTGGCGTGCGCGAGGGAGCGATGGGATTCGCGCTCCAGCGGGCGGGGTTTGCGCTCGGACCGGCCTGGCTGGTAGTCGTGGCGTCGCGACTCTGGCTCACGGCGCTCGAAGTGATTCCGCCGCTCCTCTTTCTCGCCTTTGTCCGGCGCAGCCGGCTGTCCCCTCATGACGAAGACCAAAGCTCCGCGCGCTGAAACGATCGCCGACATCGGCGCGCCCCGTCTTGCGGGCGCGTGGAGCGCGCTCGTGTACGCGGTGGCGACGCTCTGGCTGGGGTGGCCCGCGCTCGCGGGGAAGTTTCTCATCAGCCCCATCAGCGATCAGTATCTCGCGGGCTACGCGTTCCGCGAGTTCGGTGCGCACGCGCTGCGCACTACGGGCGGCTTTCCGATGTGGAACCCCTACATCTTCGGCGGCATGCCGTACGTCGCCGCGATGCACGGCGACATTTTCTATCCTACGTTTTTGCTCCGGATGATGATGCCCACCGACGTCGCAATGACGCTCGGCTTCATGGTGCATGTTTTTCTGGCCGGACTCTTCACCTACTATTTCCTGCGTGCATGGGGGCTCGGCTTCTATCCCGCACTGATCGGCGGACTCGCCTACATGATGGGCGGGCCACTCGCCTCGTACGTATCGCCGGGGCACGACGGGAAGCTGTTCGTGAGCGCACTCACCCCGCTCGCACTCTGGATGCTCGTTCGCGGAATGCGCGACGGGCGCTACTGGGCGTATGGCGTGCTCGCGCTCACCGTTGGCCTCGCGGTACTGAGTCCGCATCCGCAGCTGCTGCAGTACATGCTATTGCTCTCGGGCGCGTTCGCGTTATTCCTCACGTTCTCCTCGCGCACCGATAGCGCGGCGCTCGAGGCAAAGACACGATACACGCGGCTCGCACTCGCTGCTGTCGCGGTTGCTGTGGGGCTGCTCATGGGCGCAGTGCAGTTCCTGCCGGTGATGCAGTACGTCCCGTGGTCGCCACGGGCCGGCGGTCGAGGATACGAGTACGCGACGACGTTCTCCTTCCCGATCGAGGAGCTCATCAACACGTACGTACCTCAGTTCAGCGGAATCCTCGGCAGCTACTGGGGTCGCAACGGCATTCATCTGCACAGCGAGTATCTCGGCGCGTCGGTGCTCGTGCTGGCGGGGCTGGGATTCGGCGCGATCGCGAGTGTGCGCAGGCGCAGCTTCGCGCGATTCTGGCTCGGCGTACTGATCGTTGCGCTGGTCTGGTCGCTCGGCGGCGAGACGCCGTTCTTCCGCCTCGTGTACGCGATCGTTCCCGGAACGAAGTTCTTCAGGGCGCCAAGTACGATGTTCTATGTCGTCGCCTTCGCGATTGCGATGTTCGCGGCGCTGGCGGTGGAGCGCGTGATCGCGCTACAGTTCGCGCGACGGTATCTCATGGGGTGGGGAATTGCCGCCGCGCTGCTGCTGGTGCTCGGCGTTAGCGGTGGGCTGACGTCGATGGCGGAGACGATAGCGGGCGTGCAGCGAGCGGACATGGCAGAGGCGAACGCCGGCGCGCTGGTGTTCGGATCGCTGCGGTCGTTCATCGCCGTGGCGGCAACGGTTGGCGTGCTGTTCGCCTTGATGAGCGGTCGACTGAAGCCGGTGGTGGGAATGTGGATTCTCACGGCGGTGGTGGCAATCGACCTGTGGAGCGTCGAGAAGCTCTATTGGCAATTCTCGGCGCCGGCGGCGCAGCTCTACGCGAGTGACTCGATCATCGACTATCTGAAGGGAATCAAGGAGCCGGGACGCGTGCTCGCACTCCAGCTCTCGCGCCAGAGCGATGCACAGCGCGATCCGTATCTTTCCACCGAGTCGAACGGCCTGATGATTCACGGCATTCGCCAACTGCTCGGCTATCACGGCAATGAGCTCGGACGCTACGACGTGCTCACGGCCAAGGATTCAGGATACCGCAATATCGTGAACCCGCAGCTATGGCACGTGCTGAACGTTCGCTATCTGCTCACCGATGTTGATTCCGTGCCGATCCCGGGGCTCACGCGGCTCGCGGGGCCGGTGAAGAACGCCGCGGGTTCAACGGAGTATCTGTATCAGCTGCCGGGAGAAAACGCATACGCGTGGGTGGCGCCCGTGATCGTCAAGGCAGGCGACGAGCCCGTGCTCAACACCGTGCTCGATCCTCGTTTCGATGCGCCGCGTGTCGCGCTCGTTGACAGCGCCGCGCCGGTGACCGGTCCGCAGATCACATCGATGCCACCGGCGACGGGGATCGCGGTGCACACCGTGTCGTATGCGCCCGGGCGAGTGTCGCTGGAGCTCGCTTCGCCGGCGCCAGCGGGGTCGGCGCTGGTGGTATCGGAGAACTACTATCCAGGCTGGACCGCGACGGCCGATGGCAAGAGCGCGCTCGTGGTGCGCACGGACTTCGTGCTCATCGGAGTCGTGCTGCCAACGGGAGCGAGGCACATCGAGCTGACGTTCACGAGCCCGACGTTCGAGCGCGGCAAGATGATCACGCTCGTCGCGCTCGCGCTGGCCCTGCTCGGGATCATCGCGGGGGTCGCGGCGGACCGGAGGCGCCGTGTCTGATCGGGCGCTCGTCATCGTTCCCACGTACAACGAACGCGACAACATCTCCACGCTTCTGGCTCGAATTCTCGAAGAGGATCCGCGGCTGGAAGTGCTGATCGTCGACGACGGGTCGCAGGATGGCACCGGCGCGCTCGCGGACGAGATCGCGGAGCGAGAGCCGCGAGTCCACGTGATTCACCGGCCGCGGAAGCTCGGTCTGGGTACTGCGTACATCGCGGGCTTCAAGTGGGCTCTCGAGCGCGACTACGCCTACGTGTTCGAGATGGACGCGGACTTCTCCCACGACCCGGGCCATCTCACCCAGTTTCTCGAGGCCGTAGAGGACGCCGACCTCGTGCTCGGTTCCCGCTACAACCGGGGAAAGGTGACGGTGGTGAATTGGCCGATTCGGCGGCTCATGTTGAGCTACGCGGCGAACCTGTACGCGAGGTGGGTAACTGGGTTGCCGCTAGACGATTCCACGGGCGGCTTCAAGTGCTTTCGCAGGTCCGTGCTGCAGGCGATCAATCTCGACGCGGTGAAATCGAATGGTTACGGATTCCAGATCGAGGTGAGCTACCTTGCGTGGAGGAAGCAGTTTCGCCTCGTCGAAATACCGATCGTCTTCCACGACCGTACGGAGGGGCAGAGCAAGATGTCCAGGAAGATCGTGTGGGAGGCGATCTGGATGGTGTGGCGGCTGCGCTGGCGCACGCTCACGGGCAAGATCTGAGAATGGGGCGCCGTTTCTGGAAGATGTCGGGGTCGGGGAACGACTTCGTGGTCTTCGACTCCAGGAGTGGGACTGCGGAGCCGCTGGAGCGTGCTGAGGCCATTCAGGCGCTTTCGGCGCGCGGGACTGGGGTCGGGGCGGACGGGGTGGTCTTTATCGCCACAGCGGCGCTGTCGGGTGCCGCTGTGGCGATGCGTTACTACAACGCGGACGGCACGCGCGCGTCGTTCTGCGGGAATGCCACGCTCTGCGTCGCTCGCCTCGGGCACGATCTGGGTTTGTCGCCACAGGGCAAGCTGGCGCTCCAGACCGACGCTGGAGTTATAGCGACGCGGATGGGTGCTGATGGCCCGGAGATCGACCTCCCAGCCGTCACCGAGGTGATGGACAACGTGCCGCTGGGGTTGCTTGGCGGCGAGCGCCGAATGGGTTTCGCGCACGCTGGGGTTCCGCATCTGGTGGTGTTGTGCGATGACGTTAACAAGGTGAACCTGGACGCACGCGGCGCCGAGCTGCGACATGCGCCGTGGCGGGCCGGGGGCGCGAACGCGAACTTCGTTTCGAGGCGCGGCGACGGCTGGGCGATGCGGACGTTCGAGCGTGGAGTTGAGGGGGAAACTCTGGCGTGCGGAACTGGCGCCGTGGCGACGGCGATCGTGCTGGCGTCGTGGAAGGAGACGGGAGACGCGACCACGCTGGCCACGAGATCGGGCCGCGAGTTGCGGGTCACGCTGCGTCGCGAAGGCTCGAAAAGCCTGCCGACGTTGGCTGGTGAGGGCCGGATAGTATTCGAGGGCGATCTGGCGGAGTGGACTGGCTGACGAGCGGGCCCGGTCCGCTCGTAAGTTCAACCAATAAAGGGAGTTAGACCTGTGGGGCAGCGGAGTCTGGAGCCGTTGTCCACAATTCTCCCCATCTCATAGTTTACATAATGTATCTTATACGTAGTTGGCGGCCGCCGACCTATCGAGCCAACTACGCGCCACTCGCGACAGTAATCCACTCTCTCCGCACTCTCCTCCCCGCACGAAAAAGGCGCCCATCGCTGGGCGCCTTTGATCGAACCTCAAGTCGTTTCTTAGCCGGCGCCTCAACCCTGCGAGATCCTCAGGCACCCGCCTTTGCATCGATCTCGCCCAGCCGCACGCGCGCTTCGGCCGACGCCGGACTCTGGTCGTCGTTCGCCAATTCCGTCCAGATCTTCTTCGCCTCGTCCGTCTTGCCCGCAGTCGTCAATGCTCGCGCAGCACTGGCCATGAAAACGTCGTGATCGGTCTTGTACGGCGCCTTGGCGGCCGCCTTCTGGTACATCGCCGCCGCGTCAGCGTACTTGGCGGATTGCTCGAGTCCAGCGGCCACCAGGTTCATGGCCACGGATGCCGTATAGGCGTCCTTGTCACCCGTGACGGCATTGAGCTCCTGAATCCCTTGCTGAAACTCCCCCTTATCGTAGTGCACTTGCGCCAGCAGCACGTGCGCCTGCTTGCCGGCGTTCGTACTCCCATAGCGCTGTATCAGCTTCTCGAGATCACTCTGTGCGAGCGGCAAATTCCCCGAAGTGATCGCCGATTCGGCCTCGGAGAGCGCCGTTACCGCACTCTCGGCCTGACGCTCATTCGACTGCCGATAGAACCACACGCCTCCAGCGACGACGAGCAGCCCGATCGACGCGTACATGAGCTCGCGCGAGTGCACTTCCAGCCATTCGACGAACGCATCGAAGTGCTCGTCGGCATCGCGGTGCTTCTTCTTGCCTGAGGTTGACATGAGATCTCGTTGAGGTGCTGCAATGCACAATCGATACGGAGCGTCGCTGCGCCTCTCACGAGGACGCCGGGCACCCACGATCGAAAACGATTGTCGGTTGAGGTTAGGTGAGTATAGCTAAGTGACGCCGTATCATGCAAGTAACTCGGCGACACGCGACCGTCGGGAGACGAGCGCGAGCCCTGCCCCGTACACAAGCGCGGCAACGAGCACGAGCGTCGTGGAAGGGCGGAGCGCTAGCGCGGCGAGCGTTCCTGCGGTCACGAATGTCAGCGACGCCAGCGGATGGCGTCGCGCGAGGGCGTGGAGCGTGGAGGCGAGTGCGATCACAATTCCGGCTGGCGCGCCGAGCCAAAGCGTGCAGAGGGCGAACGCGATGGCGCCGGCGGTCGCGCCGATGAACGACGCGAACCAGGACGCGCGGTTGGGCGCGCTGTCGGTCAATGAGTCCAGCGGGTTGACATGTACGGTCTCCGTCATGCGTTCTGGTTCCCGTTCGCCCGGCTTGAAATGAAGGTGCCCCCGGGGTGACTCGAACACCCGGCCAACGGTTTAGGAAACCGCTGCTCTATCCACCTGAGCTACGGGGGCATAGCGAGTTACAAGGTTGTGCTTCCTGGAAACTTGCGAGCAGTGTGGGAACCTCTCTCACCACGGATACCGCACCGTAAAGGACATTGCCTCGTCCTTATCAGATTGTCGTGTAACGCAGGTCGCAGAATGATACGCAATCCTGCTCAGCGAAATATCCGGGATTTGACGGCTTACGCAAACTGCCGTCCCTGTTCCTTCCGATGAAACCGTCCGCCTGAATGCTCGCGAACGCCTCAACCGTGGTGACGCGAAACACGGGGCCATCGGTTCAATTGACCGTTAGACCCCCTGCCCTTAACGCTCCCCACCAGCCACTATTTGCGCGTCTTCTTCTCTCTCGGCGCAGCCATGACGATTCGCAAACACAAAGGAACCCCGTTCGACCCTCGCGGCTTGCGAAGGCTCATCGACGAGCACGACGATGGCAACATGTCCAAAGCTGCTCGACGCATCGGCATCTCGCCGCCATCCCTGTTTGTAATCCTGACTGGTCAATCGACACCGCGTGCGACGACGCTTGCTCGCATGGCGAGAGCGTATGGCGTGACACAGGATTGGCTTTACTCAGGAAACGCACGCACCGCAGATGACACGTTCGTTGCGGGGGCGCGATTCGCAATAACTAAGTTGCGTAAGGAGCTTGACCGGCTCGAGGAATCGCTCGTCGATCGCGTAACGCCCCTGCGGTCACCGTCTAGCTCGTCGCCTGTCGAGAAGTGATTGAATACAACTCTGAACGAAGTTTCTCGATCCAAGGTCCGCTTCACCTACGAATCGCCTTTACATACCGCTCCGCGGATCGCGCCACGACATCTCTCGCCCCTCGCTCCACCACCAGATCCCACCAAGCCCCATACAGCCTGTCGTACGCGAACGGCTCCGCCGCGCGCACGATCCCCTCCACCCTCCGCGCGTCCAGCGGAATAAGATTCGGATAGCTGCGCATGAAGCTCACCCACCGCACGTCCGGCAACAGCTGGATGATGTCGCCCGTCAACATCGCGCCCCGGCCCTCGGCGCCCGCCGCCCAGTGCAGCACTGTGCCGCCCTCGAAGTGCCCGCCGCATCGGATCAGCGTGAGCCCGTCCGCGAGCGCTCGCGTCTCGCCCTCCCAGAACTCGATCGCCGAGTCGGGCCGCATCACCCACTCGCGATCGGCAGCGTGCAGCAAAACCGGCACGTCGAACGCGTGCGCCCACTCCACCATCGTCGTGTAGTAGTGCGGGTGTGAGATCGCGATCGCGATCAGCCCTCCAAGACTCCGAACGATATCGACCAATGCATCGTCGAGGAGCGCGACGCAGTCCCACAACACGTTCCCCGTCGGTGTGCGCACGAGCAGCGCTCGTTGACCAATCGCGAATCTCGGTTCGACGCCAAGACCGTACAGATCCGGCTCGAGTCGCTTCACCGCGCTGCGATGAGTCGCGCGCAAGGAGTCCAGCGTCGTCCACCGCTGGCCCGTGCCCGGAACGTACTGCCGCTCGTCCTCACAGATCGCGCAACGCACGGGCGGCACCCCGCTCGGCGAGAACTGGCTACCGCACGTTACGCAGATGTAGCACGGCACTCAAAACGGCCGACGCGTCATGTACACCGGCTGCTCACGCGGCGCGTCAAAGCCGAATCCGCGATAGAACTCGACCGCGGCGGGATTGTCAGCGCATACCCATACCTCGCCCACATCGTTGCTCAGCATCCACGCCTCCATGCAGTCGAGCAGCGCTCGTCCCGCGCCACGTCTACGCGCGGACTTGCGTACGCCGATCTCGTACAGCAGAAGTTCGCGTCCCTCGGCAGAGCGCAGCGGCAACAGGATACAATACAAAAATCCGACGACCTCGTCGCCCACGTGCGCAGTCCAGAATTGCACCGCATCATTCGATAGAAAGCTCCGCGCCGCGTCTGGCTCGAGCGGCAGCAGCGAGCTGCCACGCCCATCTAGATCGAAATCCGGGTCGCTCATCGCGAGAAGCGCGAGGATCGCTTCGTCGCCCGGACAGAGTTGCTTGATCGACACGCTCATGGTGATCCGCTCCGCCCTGAAATCGCTCGATACAGATCGATGACTCTCGCTGCCGCCGCGCGGGGATCGTGCGCCGAGCGTACCAGCGCCCTTCCCTCCGCGATCGTCCGTTTTCGCAATTCGTGGTCCGTGAGCATCCGCTCGATCTGTCGCGCCAAATCCTCTGCGCTACCATCCTTCGCGATGAGCCCCGTACGCTCATCCACCACGATCTCCGGAATTCCCCCTGCCGCGGCTCCGATCACGGCGCTTCCCGCAAGCAACGCCTCCGCCAGCACGAGCCCGAGCCCCTCCGCCTGTCCGCGCGATGGCAGCACCGTCACCGTCGCCGCGCCGTACTCCGACGGGATGTCGCGCTGCGACACGAACCCCGACCACCGCACCGCGTCGCCCAGACCGAGTCGCGCGGCCCGCGCCCTCAGGCGCGACTCCTCCGGTCCCTCGCCCACGATCGCGAGCTCGCACGACACCCCTCGCCCGCGCACGATAGCCATCGCATCGATGAGAACGTCCACTCCCTTCGACGCAATGAGGTTCCCCGCGAACAGCACCCTCGGCGGCGACACTTTCGGCGTCTCCGCACCACCCTCGAATCGCTCCACATCGATCGGCATCGGCGTGACGACTCTCTTGCCCGACAGCCCAGGAAAAAATCGTCGAACGTCGTTCGCGAGAAATTCCGAGACCGTGGTCACCGCGGCCGCGCTCTCCATAACCGGAGCAGCGAGTTTCCTCCACATCGGCTTCTCGAGCAGTCGTACATCGGTGCCGTGGCTGGTGACGACATACGGCACGGACATGCGCCGCGCAATCCACCCCGCCGGCATCCACCAGTGCGCGTGCACCACGTTAGGCCGGAACGCCGCGGCCTCGCGCGCCGCCACTGACCAGAGCCGCGCGATGAACGGCGGCAACATCACGGGCGCGAGCAGCGATGCGCGCATCGGATTGCGCAGCGAGCCGGTATAGCCCACGCGCTCGAGTGAATCCGGGCCGTAGCGCGCGCGAACGATGTCCACGCCATGCTGCGTCTCGCGGAGCGCCGCGCCGGGTGCATGCGGCGCGACCACGCGCACCGCGTACCCCGCCGCCACCGTCTCGGCGGCGAGCATGGCAACGAAGGCCCCTGCCCTGTCGCCATCCCATCGTGGATAATTGTGCGTGATCGTCAGAATGCGCATGGCGGCGTAAAGAAGGTAGCGCCAGCGCGACTGCTGTTACAGGGCGTGCCCGGCCGGGATCAGAACCGCAGCACGGTGTGCACGCGGCGGTCCCGCAGCCTAACGAGCCCCGGTAGCGCAGTGAGCGCGAGCAACACACTGCACCCGACCAGCTGCGCGCCCGCGAGCTCGATCAGGTTGCACGTCGCTTTCGCCGTCCCTCCAGTCGCGAGCACATCATCGACGACGAGCACTCGATGCCCCCACTGCAGGGAATCGCGGTGCATCTCGAGCGCGTCCACGCCGTACTCCAGCGCGTAGTCTATGCGCTCCACGGTGTGCGGCAGCTTCCCCGGTTTTCGCACGGGAATGAATCCCGCGCCCAGCTGTTGCGCGATCGGCGCCGCGAGAATGAATCCGCGACTCTCGATTCCCACTACGTGCGTGATACCGTCCTGCGCGAATGGCTCCGCCATCGCCTCCGTGGCGCGACGAAACGCGACGGCGTCAGCGAGAAGCGGCGTGATGTCCTTGAAGTCGATGCCCGGCTTCGGAAAGTTCGGGATCTCGCGAATGAGCGAGCGCAGCATCGACTCGAGCGCTGGAGTCGCGCGAGTGGTCATGTCCTCACCGGCGAATGACGAAGGGTTTGGGAAGCGCATCGTGCTCGTCCACCGGCAGCGTGCGCACCTCGTGCACGTTACCACCCGCCGGACCGCGCCGCACAGCCGCCAGCAGCGCCTCGATGGAGCTCGCATTGCCGCTCGCCGCAACCTCCACGCATCCATCGTCGCGATTCCGCACCCACCCCGCAAGGCCGAGCCGCTGCGCGATCGTTCTGGTGAATTCGCGATAGCCGACGCCCTGCACCTGGCCGAGCACTTCGACGTGCGCGAACGCCTGCGTCAATGCGGCTGACGCAGGAGGGCGGTGAGCACGGCCGCCAGTGCCGCGGCGTCGCTCGATCCCGACCCCGACGGAACGTCGAGTGAACCCGCGCGCACTCGCGCCGCAAGGCGCTCCAGCACGTCGGCCACCGCATGCGATGGAGGCTCCGGAATCGCGCGCTCCCGCGTGAATCGGTCCTCCATCGACTCGTCTTCCATCGATGACTCAGCGACAGCCGGTTCAACGACGGACAGCTCCTCGATCGCCGGCGTCATCGCCCACGGCTCCGCCTCCTTGAGCTCCTCGAGCGACTGCGAGCTCGCCGGCGTCGGACGACCCACCCACGGCGGCGTGCTGTCGGCGAGTCGGGGCGCCGGATCCGCACGCATCGTGTCGACGTTCCCCCACTCGAGCGGATGCGCATCTTCTCCGCCCACTGTCTCCGAGTCGTCGAGCGCCATTTCCGCGTGCTCCACCTCGCGCTCCTCACGTGAGCCGGTGCTCGACTCGGCCGGAGCGCTCGCTGCCGCGGCGCCGAACGGCTCTGTCGCCCAGAAGCTTTCGATGTTCAACGCTCGCTCGCCAGCGGAATCTCCCTGAAACGAGAACTCGGTGGTCTCGATGTGCAGCCCATCCACCTGCGGACGCTCGCCCTCGCTCGCAGCCGCCTTGAGCAGACTGTTGGCGTCGTCGTACGCGATCACTTCGATGGAATGCTCATCGGCCTCCGTCGTCGCGGAGGCGCTCGTCAGCTCGATCTCCTCGGGCTCGAACTGCTCCACGAACAGCTGGTCGCCGTCGTCCATCGTGTTGCGCTGTGCGAGGGACTCTGCATCGCGCGTCTCGTCCAGATCTCGCGCGGTTGGCACCATCCATTCCGCGGCAGCATCCGATGCTGCGACGTCGTACTCGCCGGTCGGCTGCGCCTCCAACTGCTCGGCTACCTCCGTCGACTCGGGCGCCGCGGGCTTGTCGGCTGCGGGCGCGGACGACGTGCCCGGCGACGATCCGGGAGGCGTAAAGAGCTGCGCGGCACGACGGCGGCTGAGCTCGAGCGGTCCTGTCACTCCTTCAGGCCGCGGCGAAAAGAACGGCCTCGCTGCCGTACGGCGGGGCGGCTTGGGAAGGTCTTCAGAGCTGTCTTCCATCAGCACTCCTGGGGCGTGGTAAATCGACGTGCTGGGCGCCTTCGTACTATAGCAGGTTGTTGAAAAAGGAAGAAAAAGACAAAAGAGGGACACAGAGACACAGAGGATACGGAGAGCCGCAGAGGAAAAGCGGCAGGGAACTCCGCCATGGAAGACTTGAGTCCTACTCCTCTGTGTCTCTCAATTCACCTCAGCGGCTCTGCGTCGAGCAGTTTCTGGTTTTTCAGCACCCTGATAAGCGGTGAATTGAGCCGAGGAGCCAGCCGCCTACGCGGGCCAGCCATACTTCCCTATGAGCGGGACGAATCGCGCCGCCCCAATGTCACAGCGCTCCAGCTCGCCGCCGCGCTTCGTGAAAAGCGTCAGAATTTGC
>JANWLO010000131.1 GCA_025450815.1 Gemmatimonadaceae bacterium | reverse complement strand
TTCCCTCCCTCATCCGCGCGAGATCCGTGTGACCGGCTGTCGGGCGGCGAAGATCGTACGCCTCTACGTCGCGCGGAGCGGCCTTGTCCTCGCGAATGCGCCACGCGAGATCATTGTGCCCATCCACTAGCGGCGTCGTGCGCAAAATGCGGCGCGCGCGCGCGAGGTTGGCATCGGCGCTCGCTTGCGCCGCGGCGCCAACGGGGGCGAATAGAATGCACGCGAGCAAGGTCGCGATGGCGAGTCGGATTGGCATCAGGCGATGTCGAGGGGGAAAAGACGAGCGTCAGAGCGGTCGCCCAATGTCGCATCGTGAACGCACGAAGCGCGAGTGCAGCCTACCGAGATTGCCCCGCGCACGAACGCATCATAAGCTGACGCATGATCGAGATCCTGACGGAACGACTGACGCTTCGGCCCCTGACTACCGATGATCTGGAGTGGATCTCCGCGTTTCGCGGCGACGCGGACGTCATGCGCTATATCGGTTCGACGGGGCCAATGACCCCGGATCAATCGCGTGAGCGACTGGACCGGTACGTGGCCTGTTGGGCCGAGCGCGGGCTCGGGATGTTCGGCGTGCGCGAGCTGGATCAGGATGCGCCCATCGGATGGGCTGGGCTGCAGCCGCTGGACGGAACCGAAGAGATCGAGGTTGGCTACGCCTTCGGGAAAGCTGCCTGGGGCCGCGGCATTGCGACGGAGGCTGCGAGCGCGGTGATGCGTTGGGGATTCCGGAGCCTCGCGCTGGAGCGAATCGTCGCGGTGGCGTATCCGGAGAACGATGCATCGCGCCGCGTGATGCAGAAGCTGGGTATGCGCCACGAGGCCATGCGGCTCGTGCACGGAGTGGAGTCGGTGTACTACTCCGTGACCGCCCTCGACTTCGAAAAACACGCGTCCTCTGCCAACATGCCGCTCAGCTAGACCGCTTCTTCCCGTTGGTGCCGGCGAACCGCAGCCACAGCTGGACACTCCCGACCGTGTTCGCAATACCACCCGTGCCTGTCGTGAAAGACCATGTGCACGCGCGCCGTCTCTTCCGGCAAAGCATCCACCCGGAAGAGCTGCATTACGGTCGTGCCCTCGCCACACGTGCTCTGCGGATCGAGCTGACGTATGCGCATCAACTCGCGCGGATCATTCCTCGAATCATCTTCCCGAACTCGCCCCCGAATCATCGCCGGAAATCGGTTGAGGTGACGCATTCTAACTCCTTGTGCTGTAGCAAGTAGACACGCTGCGCCGAGGTCATTCCGCAGTCATACAAGAGTCTCGTGGTTCGGTAGTTGTTCGGTTGCCCCAACATAGCCGCAACCGAGTATCTCGTCAATGCTCCCGCGACCGTTCGACTCGCGCGTCGCGATGCGAACTTCAGATCTCTCTCATACCCCAAGAGACGCTGTCAGGTCGGCTCGATCCCGTATACTTTGCGCCGATGACCGACGTCGTTTCACTCACCGAAGCGCTCATCGAAAAATCCTCGATCACCGGCGCCGAGGCTCCCGCCGTAGAGCTCGCCGCCGCATGGCTGCGCGATCGCGGCTGGTCCGTCACCCTGCAGGAAGTCACCGCCGGACGCGCCAACATCTGGGCATCGCGGGGCCCGGGCACCGTCACCCTTTCGACGCATCTGGATACCGTTCCGCCCTTCATCGCGCCGTCACGCAGCTCCACCCGCATTGCCGGCCGCGGAGCCTGCGATGCCAAGGGGATCGCCGCCGCCATGATGGTCGCCGCTCAGCGGCTAGCGGAGGAGGGTGAGGAACGCGTCGATCTGCTTCTGGTTGTGGGCGAGGAACAGAGCTCCGACGGCGCGCGCGCCGCGAATCTGCTCCCGGCTACCAGCCGGTACCTCATCAACGGCGAGCCCACCGAAGGGATTCTCGCGTCCGGCGCCAAGGGCTCCATGCTCGCGACCCTTCGCACGTGCGGCCGCGCCGCGCACTCGGCGTATCCGGAGCTCGGAGCGTCGGCTCTCGCGCCGATGCTCGAGCTCCTCCCAACGCTCGGGGAGCTCGACCTTCCCGTCGACGCGCGACTGGGGCACACGACGATCAACATCGGGACGCTACACGCGGGACGCGCGCCGAACGTCGTTCCGGACGAGGCGGTCGCGCAGCTCATGGTGCGCCTCGTCGGAAACCCAGGCGACGTTCGCGATATCCTGGAGCGTTGGTGCGTGGGCAGAGCCGAGATCGAATTCTCCCCCCACATTCCCGCGCAACACTTCCACGTGGTTCCTGGTTTCGAGAGTGCGCCCGTCTCGTACACGAGCGACATTCCGCTGCTCGATCGTTGGGGAGTTCCGTTGCTCCTCGGCCCCGGATCCATTCGCGTCGCTCACACACCTGACGAATACATCGAGATCGCCGCCCTGCACGATGCGGTGGGTGCTTACATGCGACTCGTGCGTACATTACTCGCCTCATGAGCTCGCACACCTCGCCAGCGCGCAAGATTCCCGTCGCCATCCTTGGCGCCACCGGGGCAGTCGGCCAGACGTTCGTGCGGCTGCTCGATGGTCATCCATGGTTCGAGGTGACCGCCGTCGCCGCCAGCGAACGCTCGGCCGGCAAGAGCTATCGCGATGCGACGCACTGGCTGAGCGGTGAGATGCCCGAGCGCGCTTCGCGACTCGAGGTCACCATGTGCGACCCGGCGCTTCTGGACGCGCCAATCGTCTTCTCGGCGCTCGACAGCGATGCAGCCGGCGAAGTGGAGGCTGCATTCGCGCGCGCCGGGCGCATGGTACTCAGCAACGCTCGCAACTACCGCATGGATGCGGATATTCCGCTGCTCATCCCCGAGGTCAACCCGGACCATCTCGATCTACTAGCGGTGCAACGCGAGGTGCGTGGCTGGAGTGGCGCCATCGTGACGAACTCGAACTGCTCGACAATGGTCGTCGCTCTCGCGCTTGCGCCGCTTCACCAGGCGTTCGGTGTGCAGCAGCTGTTCGTGACGACGCTCCAGGCCCTCTCCGGCGCGGGTTATCCCGGAGTGCCATCGCTCGATATTCTCGGAAACATCATCCCATTCATCGGCGGTGGCGAGGAAGAGAAGATCGAGTCGGAGCCGCTCAAGATTCTTGGCACGTTCGAGCACGGCGCGATCACGCCGGCTCCGATGATCGTGAGCGCCCAGGTGAATCGCGTGGCCGTGGAGCACGGTCACACCGTCTGCATGTCGGTGAAGCTCGCGACGCGCGTGACGCCCGAGATCGCGATCTCCGCGCTCCAATCGTGGAAGGGCGCCGTCGCATCACTGGGATTGCCGAGCGCGCCGGCGTACCCCGTTGTCGTCACGATGGAGCACGACCGCCCGCAGCCACGTCGTGACGTGAATGCCGGCGGCGGAATGTCGGTCGTCATTGGACGCGTGCGCACCGATCCGCTGCTCGATCTGCGGCTCGTTGCGATGGGGCACAATACGGTACGCGGCGCTGCCGGCGCGTCCATCCTGAACGCCGAGCTGCTGGTCGCGCGCGGACTCGTCGCGCGATGACATCGCTCGTCGTCGACGCGTTGCGCGCGCGCATCGAGCGCGCATCGGAGGCGTGGCGCGAGGGCGACGCCCTCGATCGTAGTGACACGGATCTCGCGGTCGCAGTGCTGCTCGATGCGCTCGAGCGCGGCGAGGTTCGCGCGGCGGAACGTGGGAGCGACGGCCGCTGGCGAGCAGTGCACTGGGTGAAGGCGGGGATCATGCTCGCATTCGAGGTGGGGGATCTCGTGGAGATGGGCCACGTCGAGGGAAGCGCGTTCCGGTTCTTCGACCGGCATCCCTTTTCGATTCGCGACTTCACGGTGGAGGATCGCGTGCGGATCGTCCCTGGCGGATCGATCATCCGACGCGGCGCTCACGTCGCAGCGGGCGTCATCTGTCTGCCGCCAATGCTGATCAATCTCGGCTCGTTCGTCGGCGCCAACACCACCATTGATTCGCATGCGCTCGTGGGCACGTGCGCGCAGGTTGGCGAGCGTGTGCACTTGAGCGCCGGAGCGCAACTTGGAGGCGTGCTCGAGCCAGCTAACGCGGCGCCGGTGATCATCGAGGACGACGTGTTTATCGGCGGAAATTGCGGAGTCTATGAGGGCACGGTCGTGCGCCGACGCGCAGTGCTCGCGTCGGGAGTTATCCTCACGCGCGCAACTCCGGTGTACGATCTCGTGCGCGAGACGGTGCACCGCGCGGACGGCGACGAGCCACTCGAGATTCCCGAGGGCGCGGTCGTCGTACCGGGCGCGCGTCCGGTCTCTTCAGGTTGGGGCGCCGCGCAGGGTTTGTCGCTCCAGACGCCGATCATCGTCAAGTATCGCGACGAGCACACCGACGCCGCGATCGCGCTCGAGCCGCGTCTCCGATGAATGCGCCAACTGTCGCGGTGATCGGCCTCGGCTGCATCGGCGGATCGCTCGCGCGTGCGCTCGCCGAGTCCGGCGCGCCCGTGCGCGGTTGGAGCACGTCGAGCGACGACTGCGAGCAGGCGCGCGCGCGCGGCGTCGATGTGCCGAGCGCGAGTCTCGAGGACGTCGTCTCCGACGCGGATCTCATCGTGCTCGCGGTGCCGGCCCAGGCGATCGCGCAGGTTGCAGCGACCGCGATTCATGGCGCGTCCGGCACCGCAGACATCGTGCACTGTGGCGGCGTGCAATCGCGCGGTGCGCTTCACCTGGACGACGCGACGTTCGCGCGAGTGATCGGCACGCATCCTCTCGCCGGATCGCACGAGTCGGGGTTCGGCGCATCGCGCGCGGACCTGTTCACGGGATGTACCGTGAGCATCGAGTCTCGGGCGTCTGGAGATGTACGAGAGCAGCTGCGGTGGATGTGGACGCTCGCGGGAGCGGCGCAGTTGGAATTTCGGCGCGCCGAGGAGCACGACGTGATGATGACGTGGGTGAGCCACCTCCCGCAGTTGGCCGCAACCGCGCTTGCGTCTACGTTCTCGGCGGAGCACATCGATCCGAAAAGTGTCGGGCCGGGCGCGCGCGATTCGACGAGGCTCGCCGCAAGCAGCTTCGATCAATGGTCCGCACTCGTCAGGGCCGAGCCGGCGCTGCTCGACGCGGCGCTGCGCCGGCTCGAGTCCAGCGTCGCGAGCGTTCGCGATGCGCTGGCCACTGACGATGAGCGCGCGCTCAAGTCGATCTGGGAGTCAGCGCGGGCGTGGCGACGCGAAGCGGAGGGCGCCGCGTGACGACCCCGATCGAGATTCGCGTTCCCGGCGACAAGTCACTCTCGCACCGCGCCCTCATTTTCGCGGCGCTCGCGAATGGCAAATCGCGCATTCGCGACATCCTGCTGTCGGCCGACGTGCACAGCACGGCCAGCGTGCTCCGCGCACTAGGCGTCGCCGTTCCCGTGCTCGGCGCGGACATCGCGATCGAGTCGAAGGGCGCGCGAGCGTTCGCTCGGCCCTCGAGCGACCTCGATTGCGGCAACAGCGGCACGACGACGCGGCTGCTGGCCGGTATAGCAGCGGGATGCGCGTTTCGGAGCCGGTTCATCGGCGATGCGAGCCTGAGCCGCCGCCCCATGCGTCGCGTCGCGCGGCCACTCATCGCGATGGGGGCGCGGGTGGAGATCGAGGCGGGCGATGGGCTGCCCATGGTGATTCATGGTGGCGCGCTGCGATCGATCTCGTGGACGTCGGAGACGGCGAGCGCGCAGATCAAGAGCGCGATCCTGCTCGCGGGAATCGTGGGTGGCGTCGACGTGCAGATCACGGAGCCGTCGCGCTCGCGCGATCACACCGAGCGAATGCTTCGCGCGCTCGGCGCACGCGTGGAGGTCGATGGCACGCGAGTGCACGTGCCCGCAACAGGCGCGCTGCATCCGCTCGACATGAGCGTGCCCGCGGACCCATCTTCGGCGGCGTTTCTCATCGCGCTGGCGGTGCTCTCATCGCAGACATCGATCGTCGTGCCAAACGTGTGCCTCAATCCAACGCGAACCGGATTCTTCGAGGTCCTCCGGCGCATGGGGGCCAGCGTGCAGACGGTGCCTGGCGCGGAGCAGGGTGGCGAGCCGACGGGAAGTGTCGAGGGCGCGCCGTCGGAGCTTCGCGGCGTAATCGTCGGCGAGGCCGAAGTTCCGTCGATGATCGACGAGCTCCCGTTGCTCGCGTGCGTGGGTGCGTGCGCGCGCGGCACGACGGAAATCCGCGGCGCTGCGGAGCTCCGCGTGAAAGAGAGCGATCGCATCGCAACCGTCGTGTCGAATCTGCGCGCGATTGGCGCGGTGGCCGAGGAGCGCATCGACGGACTCGTCGTCGCGGGAACGAGAGGACCGCTGCGCGGAACCGTGCGCACGGAGGGCGATCACCGCATCGCGATGGCCTTCGGCGTGCTTGGCGGGCTACCCGGCAACGAGATCGAGATCGACGATCCGGCGTGCGTCGCAGTGTCGTATCCCGCCTTCTGGGACGACATCGGCCGCGCGACGCGCGCGATGGCGGGGCGATGACGGCGCCAACGCCACCATCGTCGCCGCGAGTCCGGGGCGACCGCGGCTCATTCGTCGTCGCGATCGACGGACCGGCGGCGTCGGGGAAGTCCTCCACCGCGCAGTGGGTTGCGCAGCGGCTGGGCTTCCGCCACGTCGACTCGGGCGCGCTGTACCGCGCCGCGACCGCCGTCGCACTCTCGCGCGCGGGCGAGTCGTTCGACGAACCGGTCGCGCTCGCGGGAGCAGACGAAATCACGCTGCGTCCGGTGGAGCACTCGTTCGTGCCCGTGTGGCGCGGCGCGGAGATGGAAGAGATGATCCGCGCTCCAGAGGTCACCCGTCAGGTGTCGCGCGTCGCGCAAATGCACGGTGTGAGGCAGTGGGTGAACGCACACGTGCGACTTGCTGCGGAGGGGCAGCACGTGGTGGTCGATGGGCGCGACATCGGCACCGTCGTGTTCCCGCACGCCGACCTCAAGGTTTTTCTCATCGCGGATCCGTGGGAGCGCGCACGCAGGCGTCTCACGCAGCGTCACGGCCGTGCGCCGAGTGACGCCGAGATCGCGGATGAGACCGAGCGGTTGGTCCAGCGCGACTCGAAGGACGCCACGCAAACGGTGCAGGCGAAGGACGCCATTCTCATCGACACGACCTACCTGACCCAAGCCGAGCAGGTGGAGCGAATCGTGTCCCTTGCACGCGTCTTCGAGGGGGGCGAGTCCGCCCCCGATGCGGATCCGGCGAGGGGTTGAGAAATTACCCCCGGTCGGTTGCGCTAAATACTAGTCGCGGCTAGCTTTACCGATTCGAATACAAAGATTCGAGCCCGGCTACGTTCGCGCTCCGCCTTTGCGCTGCGCGATTTCGTCGTCGGTATCCTCCATTCACCCTGTTGACTCGTCGCGGCGAGCCTAAATCCCGCGGTCAGGAGAATCGCAACCGTATGCCTGATCTAGAAGAAGAGACCACCCCAACCACGACGCTCTCGCAGCGCGACCAGCAGAAGGGTCAGCTCCGTCTGCTCGCCCACGGTGACAACCGGTGGGACGAGGATGAGTACACCCCGGAGCAGGAAGCAGAGATGATCGAGCTGTACGCGGGTACGCTCGCGTCCATCGATGAAGGGGAGATCGTCAAGAGCACGGTCCTGGAGATTCGGGACAACATGGTCATCCTCGACATTGGCTTCAAGTCGGAGGGTGCCGTTCCGCTCGAAGAGTTCAAGGATCATCCCGACCTCAAGCCCGGCGACGAGGTCGAGGTGCTGCTCGAGCATCTCGAGGACCAGGAAGGCTCGGTCGTGCTTTCCAAGAAAAAAGCCGACTTCATGCGCGTCTGGGAGCGCATTCGTCAGGCGTACGAAACCGATCAGCCGGTGGAAGGCACGCTCGTCAAGAAGATCAAGGGCGGCGTGGTCGTCGACCTCATGGGCGTCGACGCGTTCCTTCCGGGCTCGCAGATCGCGCTCCGTCGCGTGCCGAATATCGACGAGCTGCTCGGTCAGAAGTACGAGTTCAAGATCATCAAGCTCAACAAGCGCCGGCGGAACATCGTCGTCTCGCGCCGCGTGATCCTCGAGGTCGAGCGGGCTGGCAAGCGCGAGAAGCTGATGAAGGAGCTCCAGAAGGATCAGGTGCGGAAGGGCGTGGTGAAGAACATCACGGACTTCGGTGCATTCATCGATCTCGGCGGCGTAGATGGACTTCTCCACATCACCGACATGTCGTGGGGACGCATCTCGCATCCGTCCGAGATGGTGCACATTGGTCAGGAGCTCGAGGTCAAGATTCTCGACATCGACTGGGAGCGCGAGCGAATCTCGCTCGGCCTCAAGCAGCTTCAGAGCTATCCCTGGAAGGACGTGGCCGAGAAGTATCCGGTCGGGACGCGCGTGCAGGGGAAGGTTGTGTCGATCACGAACTACGGCGCATTCATCGAGCTCGAGCCGGGCATTGAAGGGCTCGTTCACATCAGTGAAATGAGCTGGACGCGCAACGTCCGTCACCCGTCCAAGCTCGTGTCGATTGGCGAAGTAATCGAGGCGGTGGTGCTCAAGGTCGATCCGAACGAGGAGAAGATCTCGCTCGGCATGAAGCAAACGGAACAGGATCCGTGGGTCGTGCTGCCGTACAAATATCCGGTGGGCACGCGGCTCAACGGCAAGGTGCGCAACCTCACGAGCTTCGGCGCATTCGTCGAGATCGAGCCCGGCATCGATGGGCTCATTCACATCTCCGACATGAGCTGGACTAAGCGCGTGCAGCATCCGTCTGAAGTCGTGAAGAAGGGTGACGCAGTGGACGTCGTCATTCTGAACATCGACGCGGAGAACAAGCGGATCTCGCTGGGACTCAAGCAGGCGATCGAGGATCCGTGGCTGAGCATCGGCGAGAGCTATCCCGTGAACACGGATGTCAG
>JANWLO010000130.1 GCA_025450815.1 Gemmatimonadaceae bacterium | reverse complement strand
TAACTGCCGCTCGGGCTGGCACCAACAATATGAAAAACGAACCAAGCGGATTTGGCGGACAAAAGCAGATGAAAAAACATTGACAGCGGATGCAATCAAGACTCTGCCGAGCAAGCGCTGTTTCCGTATGTGTCCGACCAGTCCGTTTGGTTCGTACCACCAAATTGTTGATGCCTGCTTGAGGCAGTTGCGAACCGCTTAGGTAACTGCCGCTCGGGCTGGCACCAACAATATGAAAAACGAACCAAGCGGATTTGGCGGACAAAAGCGGATGATAAACCTTGAGAGCGGATGCGATCAAAACTTTGCCGAACAAGAGCTGTTTCCGTATGTGTCGGTCCAATCCGTTTGGTTCGTACCACCAAATTGTTGATGCCTGCTTGAGGCATTCGAACTCACGATTAGCGGATGAGCGAGAAGAAGCGTCCGAAGCGGAACTTCCAGTCCTGGGTGTCGAACGAGAAATAGATGAAGAGCGGACGACCGCGGACGTTCGCCAGCGGGGCGAAGCCGTAGAAGCGTCCGTCGATCGAGCGGTAGCGATTGTCGCCAAGTCCGAGGAGGTGCTGCGCCGGGACGAGCAGCGGACCCCAGTTGTCGTGCGACGGTACGGCGGGCGGCGCGCCAAAGCGCGAGCCCTTCACCTCGAACGCGTGCTGCCAGCCGTAGTACGGCGAGCTGTCATCCTGGGCGAGCGGATCGGTGATCGCTCCGAATCCCTGCCGCTGCGCGATGCCGTTCACGTACACCATCCCCTTGCGCATGTACACGGTGTCACCGGCCACCGCGACCACCCGCTTGACGACGATCGGAGTGGAATCCTGCGGATCATAGATGCACGGCGCATTCGGAAGACAGTGCTGCGCCGGCGACTCGTACACCACGATGCTGTTTCTCTTGGGCGAGGTGAAGCCCGGAATCTTCCAGTGAGTGAACGGAATGTGCGCGCCGTACGAGAGCTCGTCGACGAAGAGGAAATCGCCGACGAGGAGAGTGGGCTCCATGCTCTCCGACGGGATGTGGTACGCCGCGATGAGGAAGATGCGGATGAACAGAAAGATCGCGACGGCGCTCAGGAGCGACATGAGCGACGAGCGGGTGAACAGCGGCTCGCGGGGTCCGCGCGATTTTCGCGCGGAGGCGACGACGGATCGGTTCGAACGGGAGGGACTGCGTTTCCTGGCTGCCACTGCGCTCTGACCTGGGAAGGGTGACGGGCGATGCGATGCGGGACGCTCGATATTCCGCGCCGGGAGGGGTCGAGCACAAGCCCCGGCCGGATGCAGCGAGGGGGCGCCCCGGATCGAGTGCGCCCCCTCCATCAGTTCGCGCTTACCGCGAGCGTTACTTGATGTGCTTGTTGACGAGCTTCGTCATCTCGAACATCGAGACCTGCTTCTTGCCGCCGAACACGCGACCGAGCTTCTCGTCGGCGTTGATGTTGCGACGCATCTTCGCATCCTGAAGTCCGTTCCGCTTGATGTACTGCCAGAGCTTCTTCGTGATCTCGGTGCGCGGAAGCATTCCCGAGCCGACCACCGCGGCGAGCGCGTCGTCCGGCTGCATCGGCTTCATGAACGCCGCATTCGGCGTGCGCTTCTTCTTCGCGACTTTCTTCGTCGCCTTCTTCACGGTCTTCTTCTTGGTCGCCTTCTTCGCGCCCGATTTCTTTGCGCCCTTCTTCTTTTTTGTGGCCATCGAGGATTCTCCGGAGTGGTGAAGGGATCTCGTTCATTCGTGCGGGAACGGGTCCGTCGGGGCGGAAGGTATAGTGAGCCGCGAAGGATGCAATAGGGGCGACGTCACCGTGACGCCCGTTGCAGAGCGGAAATCACCTCGTCGAGCGCCCGGTGCCACCCGATCGACGCCTCACTGCATCCGCTGAATCACCCCGGTGATGAGCCTCAGACCGAACTCGATGTTGGCGATGGAGAGCCGTTCATCCACGCCGTGCACGCCGCGAATTTCCTCGCTGTCCTCCACAATGTAGGGCTCGAGCCCGTACGCCTGAATGCCCGCGTGGCTGTACGTCGGACGGTCCGTCGCGCCCGCGGCGAGCGGCGTGGTGACTAGCACGCCGGGAAGGAGAACACCGATTTCCTCCTCGACGGCGCGCACGAGCGGGGTGTCGATGTCTGCGCTGTAGCTGGGCATGACGCCCGGCATTACCTCGACGTGTACGCTGCTGTCGTCGATCACCCGTACGAGCTCTCGGCGAAACGCGACGGTGTCCTCGTCCGGCAGCAGCCGCACATCGAGCTCCGCCGATGCGACCGGCGGAATGATGTTCGTCTGCTTCGATCCTGTGAGGACCGTCGGTGCGATGGTGTTGCGGAGGATCGCATTACGGTACGGGTCGCTCAGGATGTACGCGCGTCCATTTGGCGTCTCGAGGGCGTGCGCGGCGTTCGCGAGCCAGGCGCGATGCTCACCCGTCTCGAGCGTCGCCTGCGCCTTGAGAAAACGATCCACTGCCGGCAGCAGGCGAATGGGCGTTTGCCACGCTGCCACTCTCTCCACGGCGCGCGCGATGCGCGGCACGGGATTGTCGGCGCGCGGGATGGAGCCGTGCGCGGTGGTGCCGTGCGCGACGAGTCGCAGCCAGTACGCGCGCTTCTCGCCAACCCCAACCGCGAACCAGCGTACGACCCCATGATCGACGTTCGTTCCCTCTCCCTCGGTGATGAGAAATTCGACGTTCTTCAAAAGGTCGGGATGCCGGCGGGTAAACACCGTCGCACCGGAGCCTTCGACTTCCTCGTCCGCGTTCGCGATGAACACGATATCGCGCGTGAGATGGACGCCGGCGCGCTTTAGCGCGATGAGCGAAAGCAGATGGATGATCCCCTGGCTCTTCATGTCGAGCGCGCCGCGCCCCCACACGTAGCCGTCCTTCACCGTGCCGGAGAATGGAGGCACCGACCAGAGCTCGGGGTTCGCCGGAACCACGTCCATGTGATGCACCAGTGCGATTGCCTTCTTCGTTCCGTCGCCCTTGACACGCGCAAAGAAGTTCGCGCGACCCTGTCCGAGCTCGGCGGTATCGAGTATCTCGCCTTCGATCCCATCCTTCGCCAGAAAGGCTTTCAGCCAGCGAGCGGTGGCGAGCTCGTTTCCCGGAGGGTTCGTCGTGTTTATCTGCAGATACTCTGACATCGCGCGCACAGTCTCATCACGCAAGGACGCGTAGTCTATCTGCTTCTTCTGCGCGTCTGCTCGAAGCGGCGCGATACTCGCAGCTGCGGCGGCGTGCACCGCGAAGAGCGACACCAACGAACGCAGCGATTGGCGAATCGAGCTCAATGGGCACCGCCGGTTCAGGAAGAGAAAGGAATGCGCAGAAGGTACGTATGACACGCCGCTGACGGAACGAGCACAGCTATCACGATCGCGAATTGTCGGCAGCGAGCTCGGCAATCCTGATTTTGCGACATCGCTCACAAGGCCCATGGCTCATTGAGGAAAATTTTCCGCCAATCGTGAGCCACACTTCCCGGTCCCTATTTGCGGGTTCGGGATGTGCATATCGCGATCACGTACGCGTTTCCCGATTCGCGGCCGCGTTCGGTCGTCCCTTCCGCCGTCGAGAACATGCTCCCTCGAACTGTGCTCGCTGTCTACTGCGTTGCGCTTCTGCTGCTCTCACTCGTCAGCCTGAATCGCTACGTCCTCGTCTCCTTCTATCGTCGCAATCGCGGTCGATGGTTCGTTCATCCGCCGCAGCTGCGCGGCGACGAGCTGCCAACGGTCGTCGTGCAGCTGCCGATTTACAACGAGCGATACGTCGTTGCGCGGCTCATCCGATCCGCGATCGAGCTCGACTATCCGCGCGAGCTCCTGTCGATCCAGCTGCTCGATGATTCAACGGACGACACCGTGGAGCTGGCGCGCTCGCTCGTTGCGCGCTACCGGGCGCAGGGCTTCGACATTGAGCACATCCACCGCAGCGATCGCACGGGCTATAAGAGCGGCGCGCTCGCGAATGGACTACTGCACACCAGCGCCGAATTCATTGCGCTGTTCGATGCGGACTTCGTCATTCCTCCGCACTTCCTCAAGTCCATGCTCCCGTACATGCGCGATCCTGCCGTTGGTATCGCTCAGGGACGGTGGGGCTATCTCAACGAGGAGTACTCGATGCTCACGCGCGCGACTGTGATTGGTCTCGACGCGCAGTTCGGCATCGAGCAAACGGGGCGCGCGTGGGGCGACCTCCTGCTCGGCTTCAACGGCACGGGCACGCTGCTGCGCGCGCGGTGCATCGAAGAGGCAGGAGGCTGGCAGCACGACACGATCACGGAGGATCTCGACCTGAGCTACCGGGCGCAGCTCGCGGGGTGGCGCATTGCGTACGTGCCGAGCGTGGTCTGTCCGTCCGAGCTTCCCGCCGACATCCATGGACTCAAGGCGCAGCAGTTCCGCTGGACGAAGGGGACGCAGGAGACCGCCAAGAAAATCCTGCCGACATTGATGCGCTCGGAGCTGTCGCGCTGGCACAAGCTGCAGGGCGCGCTGCACCTGCTCTCGAACAGCACCTATCCCGTGCTGCTCGTCGTCGGGATCATCAATCCGCTCGTGGTCGTGATCGCGCATCAGAATCACATTCGCATCGCGTGGCCCATCTCGGCGTACTTCCTCTTCTCGCTGTTTGGCACGTACTCGTATCACGCCGAGGCGGAGCGCGCGATTCATCGCGACTGGCTGCGGCGCATGTGGTACTTCCCGGCGTTTCTCGCGCAGTCGATCGGGCTGAGCGTGAACAACGCGAAGGCGGCGCTCGAGGCATGGCTCGGGATCAAGTCCGGATTCATTCGCACACCCAAGTACGACCTCACGCAGCGTGGCCAGCGCTGGCAGGAGCTGCGCTATCGCAGCCGCTTCAGCTGGACGGTGGTCGCGGAGCTTGCGCTCACGATCTACACCGGGCTCGGCATCGTCTACGCGATCGTGACGGACGAGTGGGGCGCCCTGCCGTTCCTGGTGCTGTTCGCGTCGGGCTACGCGCTGGTTGCGTACTACTCGATTCGGCACGGGCTTGGCCGTCTGAGCTTCGCGCGCAATCCGCACGCCGAGCTTGCCGAACCGGCGGAGCAGATCGGCGCGGACCGCCTGGGTGCCCCGGCGCTCTCGGTCATGTCGGAGCCGTGACAGCGCGCCGGCGTGCGTCGTGGTTGATCGCGCTCGCGATCGCTGTTGCCGCGTGTGGCAATAACGACGCGGTGGGCGATGACGCCGCGCAGCCGGCGATGCCCGCAACCTTCGCCGGATTCGATTCCGCGGCGCTCGCGTCCGCGAATGCGCGGGACGTCGCTGGGCCCGCGGGGACGTTTCACTATCGCATGGTGAGCGGCTCGCTCGACTGGTACGCTGTGGGGCACGCGTTCGCAGCCGGCCGAGCGTATCGCGTAGTGATCACGGCAGGTGACGGTCGCGAGTACGCGGTCGCAAGCCGCAAAGCTGGCGGGGACGGAAGCTTTGCCGCGCACGGAGTCGAGACGATGCTGATGAACCGGCAGTGCGTGGGCACCGAGGATCCATCGCAGCGGGACCTCGCGGGCGCGATGCCGCTATCGGTGGCGATCAAGCAGGACGGATCGCCGCCGGGCAGCTCGAGTCGCGGCGAGCTGCTCGGCTCGCGCAGCGCGCTGCCGTGCAATGGGAATGGCGACGGGGTGTTCGACTACGTTCTGCGTACGAGCAAGCCGCTGCCATTGCCGCGGTAAGGAAGCGTCGCGCGTCAGCCCGGTGGCACGCGCAACATGCAGATCGTGTTCGGGTTCAGGCGCCAGCGCGCGGCCCACTCCTCAACTTCAGCCATCGTGGGAATGAGTGTGCCGTCTCCCGGATGGATTCGTATGTCGTAGAATTTCCAGCCGGGAGGCTGGTTGCCGGAATAGCCGTTGATCGTTGGCGTCCCGAGCTGCATCGAGGCCCACATCGCATCTACGTGATATCGCCACGGATCCTCCTTGCCACCAATGATCGTCGAGAGAAAGGCCGCGCACTGGGGGCCGACGGCGTTGGCTACACGAGTGGTGCGCGCGCGCGCCGCGAGTTTGCCATAGGACGGCAGTTGCTGCCCCTGCTCGAGAAATACCGCAACGAGGATGATCGCGGCGAGGAGCGACTTCGTCACCGCGGCCCAGCGCTCTTCTGCACGCGGGAGTCTTTGCGCGTGCGGCTCGCCGCCGGTAAGCTGGTCGATGAGCAGCGCGACGCCGAGCGCGATGGGCAGCACGATTGCCATTCCGATGCGCGACACCGCGCGGAGCGCTGCCGCGCCAGGGACAATCGCGTACACCGCGCGCCACGCGGTGAATCCGCCAGGCCATTGGGTGGCGATCAACGCCATCGCCAGCGGCACGGCTGTGACGAACTGCACTACGCGACGATGGCGTGCGCTCCACAGCCCCAACACGGCGAACAGCGTCGTCGCGACTCCGGCGCCGAGCCGTTGCTCGTGCTCCATGGGAATGAAATGGAAAATCGGATGTGCGGCGAACGCTCCGTACAGCCAGCTCCCGGGTCCCAGGTATGCCCACGACTGGATACGCGGTAGCATCGCTTCGACCGTCCAGAAGTTGCGCATTCCGACCTGGTGTGCCGCACGCGAGTAGTGAATCGCGAGCGGAGCAACCGCGATTGCAGCTCCCGCCACCGACACGCAGATCGCGCGTGCGTGCGTCCGAACCACGAGGGAGAGGCGGCGACGACCGTCGGCGAACAGGACGGCGCCGAGCGCTGCGAGAAGAAGCGCAAAGGACAGGAACCACGCGTTGTAATAACTCGAATAGAGCTGCCCGACACATGCGCCCGCGAGCACGTAGATCCATCGATCGTCTGATAGCGGCGTCGTGTCGTGAGACGCTACACCCGGATCGGAGTCGAACAGTCGCAGCAGCGCGAGAATCGCAATCGCAAGGTAGAACTGTGAGACGAGCTGCGGATGGATGAGTTGCTCAATGCGAACGCTTGCGAAGGAGTACAGCGTTGCACCCACTGCCGCGGCGAGGGGGCGGCACCGGAATCCGCGCGAGAACAGGGCGAACGCCGCGAGGTAGTTCACGGTGGCGACGGTGAGCATCCACAGCTGGAAAGACGTATCGGGGGGAATGCCGAGGGCGCGCCACGGCCAGTAGAACGGCGCGACGCCAAGCAGCACGTCGGAATACGCAGCAGTATTGGGCACGGGAAAAAACATCGGCGGGCTCCAGAACCGCTCGTGACCTGGCGAGTGCACCAGCCAGCGATAGCCGTGCTCGAGGACGTAGTTGTTGAATCGCGAATCCGCCCAATCACCCTGCATGGCGGCGAAGCCGGACAGGATCACGGGGTGGAACGCGACTAGCATCCCGATGATCCAGCCGGCTGCCGCCGGAAGCAGTGTCGTCCTTCGTCTGCTCGGGACATCCATGAGAGATGCACGAATCACGAGAGTCCTCTCCGGTCGTTCGACGCTGGCTTGCAAGTCGCGGCATGGGCAAGAAGCGCGCGCACGTGGCTGATCGACACGCGGGTCGGGATCGGTGGATCGTTTTGGGGCTCGTGGTTCTCGCCACGGTCATTCGCGCGCGGGGACTCACCGCGTCCAATCTCTGGCTCGACGAGGCGAATTCCTGGCAGGTGGCCACCGATTCGTGGGCCGGGCTGTTCACGAACGTGCTGCGTAGTCCGCTCGGTCCCCTCTACTTCGTGCTGCTCAAGAGCTGGATCGGCGTGTTTGGGGAGTCGGTGCTTGCCCTGCGGTCGCTCTCGCTCGTTGCGAGCGTCGCGCTCATCCCTGTGGCGTACGCACTCGGTGCGCGGCTGCTCTCACGACCGGCGGCCCTGCTTGCGTGCTGCTTGCTCGCTCTCTCGCCGCTCGAGCTCTACTTCGCGCAGGAGGCGCGCATGTACATGCTCGTCTCGCTGCTCGGCGCCGCGTGCGTGCTGGCGTACGTGCACTGGCGTGATGACGAGCCCGCCACCGGTTCGCGATCGCCGCGCGCGCGATCGATGCTCGCGTGCTACGCGGCAGCGGGGATCGCGTTGCTGTTCACGCATCTCATTGCCGGACTACTACTGGTGGCGATCAACGTCGATGCGACCGTCGTCCTGCTGCGCAGTCGCCGAAGCGCGCGCGATCGCGCGGCATGGATCGCAGCGAATGGCATCATCGCCATCGTCGTGCTGATTTATCTCGGTTCCATCAGCGCCGGATCCGCCGTGTCATCGCAGGCGTGGCGGACGCCGATGGGGGCGGAAGTCGCACTGCGCGCCGCGCTTCTGCTCCCGTTCAATGCGGTGCACGCACAACACTTCTACCCCACGGACTTCTGGACCGCGCTTTTCTCGATGGCTCACGGTTCCGGCTTCAATCGTCGTTTCTTCGAGCTGTTGATGGTGCAACCGGCGGTGCTACTCGTCTTCGTCGTCGCGCTCGTCGCCAGCCCTCGCAGAGCTGCCCCGCCGGGCGGCCGACGACTCCTTGTCATCGCCGTACTGGTCCCCGCGCTGGCAGTCATGATCGTGTCCGTGGCGCGCGGGCTGGAATTTCCCCGCTACCTGCTGTTCGTCATTCCCTTTCTTTTCCTGCTACTCGCTGACGGACTGCTGGCACTTGGTGCGCGCGCCCGCGCTGCTTCGGTCGCGGTGCTGCTCATCGCAATGCTGCTCGGCCAGAGCACCGAGCGTGGGGTGGTGTCTCGCGACAGCGACTATCGATCGACCGCGGCGCTACTGCAGCACGATTGGCGCGCTGGCGATCGAGCGCTAATCCAGCCTCGGGAGATGAACGCGCCGCTTCGATATTATCTGGGTGCGGCCGGCCCTCCGGTGAGCGGAGTGGCGGCAGATGGATCACTCATCGATGAGGCGCGAGCGTTGGCGGCGCATCGCACATGGGTGATCATCGATTACCGCTCGCCACTCTACGCGATCTCGCCCGCCGAGATGGCAGAGCGATTCGATGCGCCGATAGCGCTCGATGAGTACACCACCGACGCAACAGCGGGCGTACGCGTGGTGCTTCTCAACGTCCGGTGAAGTCCGCGACCTCGTTTTCGAGCAGCAGGTAGTTGTAGTTGCCGTCGCCATTGCCATGACAGGCGAGCTGAGCACCCGGCGCATTCGGCGGAGTTCCGGGCATGGTACCGGATGCGGGACTGCCATCGTTCTTGATCCAGAACTTCACTTTGTGATGCCCGAGTACCGGCCTGGGCGGGTCGTAATTCGCGCCGACGCACACGCCCTCCTGGAACTGCGTGATCGTGGTGTCGATTGCGAGATTCCCGTGCGTATCGGGGGTGTAGCTCGCCACGGTGTAGATCGCGTCGTCCACCTGCATCTCGAGCACATAGCGTCGCCCGGATCGAAGTCCGTACGCGCGAAGCTGGAAACGCAGGCCGGGGGCTGTTGGCACGTACCACACGACACCGGTGGCACCGCCAGCGGCGCGCGGAATGGGACGGAACGACGCATCCTTCTGCGAGAGCGTGACACGCATCATGCCGTTCGACACGACAGGATGCGGTTTGGATGACGCACGCGTGAACAGAAAGACGAAGAGCAAGGTCGCCAGGAGGGCGGGTAGGAGTGCCTTCACGAAGATCGCCTTGGGAACACGGGTGCGCGGTCGATCCGTCGTGGGATCCCTGGCGTCGGTTGGCATCATGCAGTCTCCGGGGCATTTGTGATTCTGTCAATCAGGCAATGATCGTGCAGCGCGCGTGGCCTGCTCGATTTCCATTCACGAAACCAGGAATGCGCGAACTCCATTCGACGCACCAGTGCCGCGGCCGCTTTAGCTTCGCGACGATCGCCACTTTGCTCCTGCTCTTACCAGGCTGCCGCGATCATCGCGGAGTGCTTAGCGCTGCCTCGATCCTTCCAGGCCAGTGCGATGTGGCGCTCTCCCCGTGGCTCATCGCCGGCCCGTTCCCTCTCGACACCGGTGCGCTGCGACTCGACAAACAGGATCTCGGTAACCCGGCCGCACTCTACGCCCAGGCTGGCGATCACGTGCCGGAGCACGCACCGATGGAGTGGCGACGCGTGGATGCGGACTCGCTTGGACGCATCGATCTCTACAGCGTGCTGCCCGAGCCGAATCTCGACAACCGCGCCGTGTATGCGCTCACGTACATCCGCAGCCCCGAAGCCCGCACGATTCGCTTCGCCATAGAGAGCGACGATGATGTCGTGCTCTGGCTCAATGGACGACGCGTGCTCCGACACGAAGTGGCGCGCGAGCTTCGGACGGCGACGGACACGCTTACGCTCACACTGGCAGCCGGCGCCAATCGCTTGCTCTACCGCGTCGTCAATCGCGGCGGCGGCTTCGGGCTCGGCGGACGCATGCTCTTTGCGAGTCCCGAACCCGTTGGTGATCTGAGCGGCGCCGTCGATGGAGCCACGCGCGACCTGGCCAGGCGCACCTCGGCGAATGATACGTTGCGACACCCGGAACCGGGCGCGGTGACACTCGGACCAGCGATCCTCGCATCGCGAGCGCGCCTCGACGCGCGATCGCCGAGTCGTCTCATCGCTCCGGTTCGCGTCTGCGTGGGGCGCCGCGCGAACGATGCAGCGCCAATCAGGATTGCCCTCGGGTATACGAACGTACCCGCGCTCAACGCGGAGCGCGACGTGCCGCAGATCGTATCCCTGAACGCGGATTGGGCCGAGCTGGCGCGTGGAATACTCACAGGACACTCGGAGATCACTGCGCGACGGGGCCGCGACTCAGTCGGGCGGCTGCCGCTGCACATCACGGCCGATGCACTGCTCACGCTGCTCTCGCGTCCGATCTACCTCGATGACTGGTTCGCGACGGACGGCAAGCGCTCGATTCTGCCCCCGGAGCCTGACTCGGAGATGCGTGCACACGTCAAGCGCATCGAGGCCGACGTGCCGATCCCCCTGGTACTCGGCGGCATGTCGCTCGACGCGAGCGTTGCGGAGTTCGACTCGGCACAGCGCATCTGGCTCGACCGGGCACCGGCGCGGCCGGACTCTCTCGGTCATCTTGCATTGTGCGCACCATGCCAGGCGGGAGCGCCACCCGAGCTCGCGATCGAGCCGGGCGCCGCGCAGTGGTGGAACGTTCCGCTCGTGCGCGTGCGCGAGCCCGGATGGGCAGAGATTCGCGATGCGGCGTCGTGGGCGCGGTATTTCAGCGGCGATTCGAGCCTCGCCGTTCCGGACAGCGCCGTAGCGACAGAACTGTTGCGCGCCGCGCTCGACCCGGCGAAGGCCGGCTACCACGCGATCATCGAGCAGTGGCTGGCGCGGCTCGCCCCGGCTGCCGCGCGCGCGCGACGCGACACCATCGATCTCGTGGGGCACTCGCACATCGACGCAGCGTGGATGTGGCGCTGGCGCGAGGGGCGCGATGAGGTGGAGCACACCTGGACGACCGTCGCGAAGCTCATGGCGAAGTATCCCGACATGCACTTTGCTGCGTCGTCCGCGCAGTACTATGTGTGGCTCGAGCAACGCGATCCGAAGCTGCTCGCGCGCATTCAGGCACTCGCGCGCGAGGGGCGCTGGCATCCTGTAGGCGGCTGGTGGGTGGAATCCGATGCGAACATTCCGTCCGGGGAATCGCTCGTGCGGCAGGCGCTCTATGGCCAACGAACGTACATGCGGCTCTTCGGCCGGCCATCACGCGTTGCGTGGCTGCCCAACACGTTCGGCTTCGCGTGGTCGCTCCCGCAAATTCTGCGGCAGAGCGGCTTCGAGTACTTCGTGACGGAAGAGATGCGGTGGAACGACACGAACCGATGGCCGGCGAGGTTGAATACGTTCTGGTGGGAGGGGCCGGACGGATCGCGCATTTTCGTGGACATGCTGTACGCGTACGATCACGACCTCACGCCGCACCGTCTCGCGAAGGAGTTCGACATCACACGCGACTCGAGCGCCTCGCCGCGCATGTTGACCGTCTACGGCGTGGGCGATCACGGTGGCGGACCGACGATGGCCATGCTCGACCGCGAGCGCGATTTGCGCCGCGTGCCAGTATTCCCGGTGCTTCGCGACGTCTCGCCGGATTCCTCGCTCGCCACGATGCGATTGGAGGCCAAGGCGGGCCCTGTCGTTCGCGACGAGCTTTATCTCGAGTTCCATCGCGGAGTGTACACCACGCAGGCGGCGATGAAGCGACGGAATCGCGAGCTCGAGGCGCTGCTGGGCTCCGCCGAAGCCGCGGCCACCAGGGCCGGCTCGCCGTATCCGCGCGACTCACTCACTGCCGCATGGAAGCTCGTGCTGTTCAACCAGTTTCACGACATCCTGCCCGGCACGTCGATCGACAGCGTATACTTCGACGCGGGCGTCGACTACGCGCGCGCGGAGCGCATAGCGCGCGGCGTCGTGCGGTCGTCGCTCGAGCGTTTGGCTTCGAGGCTCGACACCAGGCCGCAGGGTAGCGGCGGAACCCCGTATCTCGTGTTCAACCCGAGCGGCCGCGCCCGTTCCGATGTCGTCCGCTTGCCCGCATCTTCGGGAACCACCGCCCGCGACAGCGCGGGGCATCAGCTCCCGACGAGCGTGCGCGACTCGACGCTCGAGATCCTCGTGCGCCACGTGCCGGCGCTCAGCGCTGCCGTCATCTTCGTGGAGCGCGGTGCGGTGCCGGGGGCGACTCGCAACGACAACTCCACGGTGCTCGAGAACGCCGACCTTCGCGTCGAGATCGACGCCTCCACCGGCAACATCGCGAGGCTGTACGACAAGCGCCACGGATTCGAGGCGCTGGCGCCCGGCGCCGGCGCCCTCGTGATGCTCGACGACCAGCCTCAGCGCTGGGATGCATGGAACATCGACAATCTCCACGGTGCGCGCGGATGGCTCGATCGGCGCGTCCGCGTGAGTGCCATCGTCCGCACGCCGCTCGGACAGGAGATTACCGTGCATCGCGAGCGCGACTCCTCGAGCGTGGATGAGCGGTACGTGCTTCGCGACGACGCCTCGCGCCTCGATGTGACGTTCACGGTGAACTGGCGTGAATCACACCGGCTACTCGAGCTCGCGGTGCCTCTCGCGTTTCACGTCGATTCCACGCGCGCGGAGATCCCGTACGCATCGATTGGACGCCCGACGCGGCCGATCACGCGTGTGGACAGCGCGCGCTTCGAGGTGCCGATGCAGCGATGGGTGGATGCGTCACATGGCGGCCGCGGCGTCGCAGTCATCAACGACACGAAGTACGGCTACAATGCCAATGGCGACACGATGTTCATCGCGCTACTGCGAAGTCCGAAATCACCGGACCCGCAGGCGGACATGGGTGTGCACTCGTTCACGGTGAGCATCCTTCCGCACGCTGGGGATTGGCGAAGCGACGAGATACGCGATGCGGCGACTTCGCTCAACACGCCTCTCATCGCGGTGCCGGTGACTGTGCACGATGGACACGGGCGAGCGATCGGCGGCGTGCAGTTTGAATCACGCAGCGTGGAGCTCGGGGCGCTCAAGCGCGCCGAGGATGGCGATCGCACGATCGTCCGGCTCGTGGAGACTGCGGGACGGCCGGATTCCGTGACGATTCGATTTCCCGTCGCGGTGGACGCCCGGCAGACGGACCTGCTGGAACGCGATGTGTCGAATGGCTACCGGTCCTGCGGCACGGTGTTGTCGGTTCCGATGCGCGCGTTCGAGCTGCGAACGCTCGCCATCGCGCCAGCGCGCTGCGGCGAGTCGCGCGTCCCCAATTCGCAGCGCTGAGTAACCGATCGGCTTCGGGCGGCATCTGTCCCTTGACTTTTAAAACGCTCGATTCATACACTTGTTTGAATACCGAACCCCCGCCCCGCCCCATGAAACGCAAACGCATCCTCATCATCGCCGTCGCGATCGCAGTCATCGCGATCGCCGCGTATCTCTTCTTCGGCCGCTCCGGCCCACTCGTCCTCACCGGCATCGTCACCACCAACGATGTGATCGTGAGCCCGCAGGTCGCCGGACAAGTTCAGAAGCTC
>JANWLO010000129.1 GCA_025450815.1 Gemmatimonadaceae bacterium | reverse complement strand
CACCGGCACGCCGAGCGGCTCGAGCAGCCGCTCGAACGTTCGCGCGTGTTGCTCCGCAAGAAGCTCCGTGGGCGCCATGAGCGCGGCCTGGTAGCCATTCTCCACGGCGAGCAGCATCGCGAAGAGCGCGACGATCGTCTTCCCGCTTCCCACGTCGCCCTGCAGCAGTCGGTGCATCCGTCGCTCGCTGCACATGTCGCGGACGATGTCCCGCGTCACGTGCACCTGCGCGGTGGTGAGCTCGAACGGGAGCGCGGCTTTCAGTCGCGACGTCAGGTCGCGCTTGTTCTCGAATCGGATTCCTTCGCGAAGCTCGCGCGCGAGCTCCCGCGCGCGACGGTGGAGGAGCTGCACGAACAGCAGCTCCTCGAACGCGAGCCTCGACATTCCGCGCTGGGCGTCGGCGATCGAGTGCGGCCTGTGGACGAACCGGAGCGCCTCCTGAATAGGAGGGAGTTTACTCCTGTTCAGGACCGTGGCGGGCAGGTATTCCGTCACGAGCGGCAACAGCGCGTCGAGGTGCGATTCGATGAGCGAGCGGATGACCTTGAACGACAACCCTTCCGTGGCTGGATACACGGAGAGCACGCGCCCCTCGATCATCGCCTCCTCATCTGAGCCAAGGTTCACCATCTCCCGCGGCTGGAGCTGCCGGCCGTGGAAGAATCGCACGGCCCCCGTGAGCAGCAGCCGGTCGCCCTTCGAGATCACGCGGTCGAGGTACGGCTGGCCGGGCCAGGAGACCTCGATCATCGCGCTCTCGTCGCGCACCACCGCCTGGAAGATGCGAAGCCCCTTACGCGTGGGAATCACTCCCTTGGAGATCACTGTGCCCAGCACGGTCACGTCCATTCCCGGCTCCGCGCTCGCTATGGGCGCGATCGTGCTCGCGTCCTCGTACCGATGCGGCACGTGATAGAGGAGATCGCGCGCGACGATTATGCCGAGCTTCCGCAGCAGCTCCGCGCGATGCGGGCCGACTCCCTTCAGGTACATGACGCCGGTGTTGAGACCGATCGACGAGCCCGCCGCGCGCGCGCTCACTCCGACGCCAGCAGCTCCGACGCGAACGACGCGGGGTCGAACTCCACGAGATCGTCGGCCTGCTCGCCCACGCCCACGAACTTCACCGGCACGTCGAGCGCCTCGTGCACCGCGACGACGATCCCGCCGCGCGCCGTACCGTCCAGCTTCGTCACCACGAGCCCGGACAGCGGCACCGCCGCGCTGAACGCGCGCGCCTGCGCCACGGCGTTCTGCCCGATCGTCCCGTCGAGCACGAGCAGAGTCTCGTGCGGCGCACCCGGAATCCGCTTTGCAATCACACGCCCTACCTTCTGTAGCTCGGTCATGAGCCCGTCCTGAGTGTGCAGCCGGCCGGCCGTATCGACGATGACGACGTCAATCGCGCGCGCCACCGCCGCGTCGATTGCGGAGAACGCCACCGACGCCGGATCGGCTCCTGGCGCGCTGCCGGTGAACTGCGCGCCGGCACGAGTGGCCCACAGCCGCAACTGATCGATCGCGCCCGCACGGTACGTATCTCCGGCCGCGACGAGCACCGTTTTCCCCTCGCGTTTGAGACGCGTTGCGAGCTTGCCGATGAACGTCGTCTTCCCCGCCCCGTTCACGCCCACTACCAGAATGACGGTCGGCGCCTGCGTCGCGAACACGAGCGCCGGATCGCTCTTCCCCGCGCGCAGCGCGCGCTCCACTCCCTCGCGCAGCGCGTTCTGGAACTCATGCTCCGACTTCGCCTGTCCGCGCGACGCAAGCCCCTCCACCTCCGCGACCAGCCGCAGCGTTACCGGCACCCCGAAGTCCGCCTCGAGCAACAGCTCCTCGAGGCGTTCGAGAGATCCCGCGCTGACGCCGCCGCGCACGAGCACGCCGACGTCGAGCAGCGCCACGTCCTTGATCTTCTGCCAGAGCGAGCGCCTGGAGACATCCCCCTCGCGCCGCATGATCCTCGCCATTCTCTCTCCTCAGCCGGCGGCTCGCGCCGCGCGCGTCAACGCAATCCCATGTTTCGCCGAAGAAGCCATTCGGCGCATAGCAAACCCAGAAGCAGCAGATAAACCCAGTGGTAGTCGCGAAGTCGTGGCTGGTCGCCGAATGGCGCCGCGCCGCCCACCGCGCCCGAGCGAACGTTCGCTCGCCGCGGCAGCAGCTCCCGCGAGGCATTCACCACGAGAAGCGCCGTGCCACCCTTCACGCGCGTCTCGTACGTCCCCGCGTCCAGCGGCGCACTCTCGGCCAGCGCTCCCGCCGCGCCAAAGTGCAACAGCAGCGTGTCGGTGCGCGCACCACCGCGACGATGGAGCTCCATGCGCACGAGCGTGTCGGTGCCGGTTCCCCGTCGCCAGCGAATCGCGTCGCCGGCGCGCACGATCGCGTCCGCCGGAAACGCGGCGCGCGGATCCGGGCGCTCCGCGGTCAACCAGTCCAATATACCTCCCCAGAGTGTAGCGTAGGCGTCCGCGCTCACGCCGCCACGGAACGCCCATCGCCAGAGTCCCGACGCGCCGACTACAACCGTACGCCGTCCCGTCTCGCTACCCGCAATCGCAATGCGGCGATCGGTGCTGCGCGCTGGCGCGACGAGCAATCCCGTCCATTCACCGCGCACGCCGGCCGACACACTGAGTGGCGCAAGGCTGTCCCACGGCACCCCGGACAACACCGCCGATATCGGCGACGGTGGGGGCGCCACCGGATACCACTCGCCGAGCGTATCCGCGGATGGCGCGTAGAGCAGCAACGATCCCTTCGTCACCGTGCGCGGCGCGCCGAAGAGCGCCGTGTCGCCATGTATGATCGCCAGCGGCGCTTCGGCGAGCGCCGCTCGCACGGTGGTCTCGCTCACGCTCGCCAGGGTGCCATCCTGCCGCCACATTCCCGGCGCCACGCGGTAGTACGCGCGCGTGGGAAGCGCGACAGCGCCGCGCAGCACGGGGATGAGAAATCGCGCGTCGAAGTCGGGCGAGGTCGACGCCAGCACTGCACCGGCCGCCGGCGCAACCTGCACCGCTACGCCGAGCGTGTCGTTGCGATGCTCGGCATCGCCGGGAGCAGTGATCACGGCGCTGAGCGAAACACTACGCGCCGCACCCTCGATGCGCCCGTGCATCACGAATGTCCGCTCGATTCCGGCGCCCAGCGTGTCGACGGGTTGCGTCGCGATCACTTCGGTGCCGGCGATGAGCGCGATCGTAGCGTGCGTGGCGGCGATATCGCCCGCGCGAACGGTAACGCGCGCCTCGAGAGTATCTCTCGCGACCACTGCGCGCGGCGCGTCGAGTGAGACGACGGCCGCATCGATCGCGGGCGTACGCGCGAGCACCTCCACGCGCGAGCCCGCGGGGAGCGAGCCGAGCGACGCTGGATCATCGAGCTCGCCATCGGTGATGAGCACGAGCGGGCGCCCTACGGCGAGCGCGCGCTCCGCGAGCGGGAGCGCTCGCGTCGCGACGTCAGAGGGAAACGCGGGGGCTGGGCCGCTGCGCACCGAGTCTCCCCAGAGCAGCACATCGCTCGATGCATGCCGCGCAGCGCTAACGGCGCGATTCCAGCGCACGCTGTCGCCGCCGCGCAGCCAGCTCGCCGACACGTCGAGCGCAGCGATGGGCGGCACTGCGCGACGCGGCGCGGCAGGCGCATCGAGAACGAGCGCGACCATGAGCAGCCAGGCGAGCGCGCGCAGCGCAACTAGCCACCACACCCGATGGCTGTCCGCTGCCGGCGTTCGGTACGACCACCACGCCAGTGCCGCCGCGACGAGCAGCGAAATCAGCCAAGCGAGCATTGCTGAAACGTGACGCGGAGAGCGCAGAGCGGAAAGCTCGCTGCCTCTATGCGTGGCCTTTGTGCAAGGTCGCCAGGAGCGCCGTCATCTGCTCGTCGAACGCTGCGCGTTCGGATGTGGCCAGCGGAGTGCCGGCGCTCTTGCGCAGCGCGACGGCCGGGTCGCGCTGCGTGCCATCCACTAGCAGCTCGAAGTGCAGGTGAGGACCGGTGGCGAGCCCGGTCATCCCCACGTAGCCGATCGTCTCGCCTATCGTCACCACCTTGCCCGCGTGGATTCCCTTCGCGAAGCCGCGCAGATGTCCGTACCGGCTCACGAGCCCCGTGCGATGCCTGATCTCGATCAGGTTGCCGTAGCCGCCTCGTCGCCCGGCGAAGGTGACGGTACCATCGCCGATAGTGCGCACCGGCGTGCCAGCGTCCGCAGCGTAGTCCGTTCCCTCGTGCCGCCGCACGATACCGAGAATCGGATGCTTGCGCAGCCCGAAAACGCTCGAGATGCGACGAAACGCGAGCGGCGCGCGCAGAAACGCTGCCTGCATCGATCGCCCGGTGGCGTCGTAGTACGCCGCGTGGCCGTTTCCCTCGTCGAAGCGCACCGCCTCCGTCGTGGTGCCGGAGAGCACCATCCGAGCCGCAAGAATGTGCCCAACGCGGGTTCGACCAGACGCACCCACCTGTCGCTCGAAGAGGACGCGAAAGGCATCGCCGGGTTGCAGCTCGCGGCTCATGTCCACGCGGTACTCGAAAATGTCGGCGAGCGTCCACGCCAGTTCGGCGCGCGCGCCCTTGGGGAGCACCGACGCCGCGCTATCATCCAGCGCCTGATAGAGATTGTCGTCGATACGTCCGCTCACGACGATCGTATCCGTCACCCACGGGAGCCGCTCCTCGCTGCTCGTCCACGTGGTGTCGCCAGTTCGGCGCACGTGAAGCAGTCTGTCCGGCGCAAGCTGGAAGACGATCTCGCGCGGCGCGCCGCCCGTGCTATCGGCGCGAACCGTAATCGGCATTCCGGCGGGCACACGTCGCTCGTCGAGCGCACTCGCGGCGTCCATCACCCGCGGCATGGCCTGGGTGGACACGCCGCGGCGCGACAGGAGCGCACCCAGCGTCTCGCCGGAATGCAGCGTGTCGTTAACGGCGGAGAGCGAGTCGGAGTCGCTGTCGGTCGCGATTGCGGATGTGTCGGTGTCGAGCGAAGCCGGAGCGTCCAGCCAGGGCTTGGGCAGGTCTACGGAGAGAGCCACCACGGCGAGCGCAACGGCGACCACCGTGGTCACCGCGCGCGGCGTGGGGCGCTTCAATCCATTTGCCGCCGGATGAAAGTCGGGATCTCCATGTCGTTCAGATCCTGAGCCTTCTCCTGCGGTGACGGCGGATTCGTGCCGGGCTGCGGCTGCACCGTGCGCCGGTTGGTGTCGTTGATGACGGGGCGCTGCTGCGGCGGCACGGTGGTGCGAAGCGGACGCTGGCCCGGGAACTGAATCACGGGCGTCGCGGTGGTGCCACGCGCATCGGAGGCGGACTGCGGTGCGCCCGCCGAGGCGATGCGATCGAAGCCCGTGGCGATGACTGTGACACGAATTTCGCCGTTCATCGCCGGCTCGTTCACCGCGCCGAAGATGATCTCGGCGTCGTCGCCCACTGCGTCATGAACGATCTCGTTGATCTGGTGCACTTCGCCGAGCGTGAGATCCGTACCGCCCGTGATGTTGACGAGCACACCCGTGGCGCCCGAGATCGAGACGTTGTCGAGCAGCGGCGACGAGATCGCCTGCTGTGCCGCCTCGGTCGCGCGATTCTCGCCGCGGCCGATTCCCGTGCCCATGAGCGCCGAGCCGCCGCTCTGCATGACTGTGCGCACGTCGGCAAAGTCGACGTTCACGAGACCGGTGACGCTGATCAGATTCGAGATGCCCTGGGTGGCGTGGAGGAGCACCTCGTCCGCCTTCTTGAGCGCATCGCCGAACGGGATCCCCTTGCCCACCACCGCGAGCAGGCGCTCGTTGGGCACGACGATCATCGTGTCCACGTGCTTGCGCATTTCGGAGATCCCCATCTCCGCCTGTCGCATGCGCTTGCGGCCCTCGAAGAGGAACGGCTTGGTGACTATGCCCACGCAGAGCGATCCTGCCTCGCGCGCCATCTCGCAGACGATTGGCGCCGCTCCAGTGCCGGTACCACCGCCCATGCCGCAGGTGACGAACACGAGATCGGCGCCCGTGAGCACGCGCAGCACCTCGTCCCGGTTCTCCTCTACCGCCTGGCGGCCGATCTCGGGGCGCGCCCCGGCTCCGAGCCCGCGCGTGAGCTTTTTCCCGATCTGGATTTTGACGTCCGACTTCGAGCTCAACAGCGCCTGCGCGTCGGTGTTCACCGAGATGAACTCGACCCCCTCCAGGTGCTCCTCGATCATCCGATTGACTGCGTTGCCGCCTCCCCCACCCACGCCGACGACTTTCATGCGGGCGTTCTGCGAGGTGTTCTCCTCGAACTCGAAGATCATGGCGGGGAGGACTCCAGGAAGTGGAAGATCCTGCTGACGGACGGCGAGTGGAACGGACGAACCCGGCCAGGAGTGAGGGCCGAATCGAAAAGCTGCGGTGAATATAATGCGGACAATCGATTCGCACACCAACAAAAACGGTTATTTCCGTGTGGATAACTCCACGGCCGAGCTGTCAGCCCCCATTCAGAAAAAGTCCTGCAACCAGGTCTTGACACGCTGCGCGATCCGATCCATGCCGGGCGTCGACATGGCCTTGCGCTTACCGCCGGCTGCCGAGCCCGCGGCACCGAGGGTCATTCTGTGCGCGCCGAAGAGCGCGAGTCCCACGGCGGTGGAAAAGCGAGGCGCCTCGACGGCATCGCTCAGTCCTCCAACGCTCGCGGCCGGCGACCCGACGCGCGCGCCGGTTCCGAACACATCGCTCGCGAGCTCCGCCGCGCCCATGATCGCGGACGCGCCGCCCGTGAGCACGATGCCCGCACTCAGACGACCCCCAAAGCCTGAATTCGCAATCTGCTGGTTCACGAGTCCGAAGATCTCGTCCATCCGCTGGTGGATGATATGTGCCAGCAACTCGCGCTTGATCTCACGATCGCCCTGCGCAACGGTGCTGGGCAGCGTGATGACCTCATCGGAGTGCTCGAAGAACGGCTCGTACGCGCATCCGTATTTCTCCTTCAGACGCTCGGCGTCCGCCTGCGTGACACCAATGCCGTGAACGATGTCGCTGGTGACGTGGCCGCCGCCGTACGGGATCGTGCCGAGAAAGCGGATCTTCTCTTCGTGAAAGATCGCGAGGTCGGTGGTGCCAGCTCCCATCTCGACCAGAGCCACGCCGAGCTCCTTCTCCTCGTCGGTGACGACGGCGAACGAGCTCGCGAGCGGCTCGAGCACGAGCTCACGCACCTTGTAGCCCGCGCGCTCGATGGATTTCCGGAGATTGAGCGCGGGTGACGAGCCGATCGTCACGAGGTACATCTCCGTCTCGAGCCGCATCCCGCTCATCCCCACCGGGTCGCGAATCCCCGCGTTGCGGTCGACGCGGTACTCCTGCGGAATAGCGTGCAGCAGCTCGCGGTCGGTGGGAATCGGCTGCGTGCGAGCGACTTCGTTCGCGCGCTCGATGTCGGAGCGAGTAACCTCATCGCCGTTCACCGCCACGACGCCGGAGCTGTTCATCGCCTCCACGTGCTCGCCGGCGATTCCAGCGTACACTCCGTCCACCTGCACGCCCGCCATCCGCTCGGCCTCGCGCATCGCCTTCTGAATGGATTGCGTCGTCTCCTTGATGTCGGAAACGACTCCACGTCGCATCCCGGCTGTGCGCGCCTGTCCCACGCCCAGGATCTTGAGCGACGGAACGCGAGGGAAGTCTCCCACAGCTTCCGCTATGATGGCGGTGGTGCGGGAAGATCCGATGTCGAGGCCGGCAACCAAACGGTCGGGATTCATTGCGTCCTGGCGATGACCTGGTCACGAAAGCGCAGATCGAGCTCGGTTACGCGTGCCTTGCGGCGCGCGAGGTCCGTCTCGACGGGAATGATGTCGGCGAGCCGCTTCGCTGTGATGCTTGCGAGCGCCCGCACGTTCGCGGCGGGAAGAGTCAATGAAATGTCGTTTCCTCCCGTTCGCCGAATGTCGCTGATGTCGCCGAAGAGCGCAGGATTCGCGCTCCGAACGTCCGCGAGCAAATGCAGGAGCACGGTGTCCGGCTTCACGAGCACCGGAAGATCGATCGCGATACGACTCGGATCTATGGGGAGAAAGCGACCATCCGCGTCGACGGGCCGCAAGTCTCCCGAGGCAGGTACGATCGCGATTGGCAGATTTTCCGTGACGTGAACCACGAGCGTGCCCGGGAGGTCGCGCTCGATGATCACGGTATGAACTTGCGGATGCATGGCGACACGACGCTCGAGGACATCGAGATCGGTCCACACGCTGGTGGTCGTGTCGATGCGCAGTCGACGCAGCACGTCGTCGGGCTGAAGATATCGCCTTCCATCGATCTCCACGTGCCGCACGCGGAAGAACGAGAGATGTGCGAGCAGCGGAGGCCCCCACCAAGGCGCCACGAGCAGCGCGAGCACCGCCGCAGCCGCGGCGACAGCGCGCCAGCGGAGCGTGCGCAGGATGGCGATCAGGCGCGTCACCGTTCGCCCGAGAGCAGCGCGAGCAACTCCGGTCCAGTGCGCGTGATGTCGCCCGCGCCAAGCGTGAGCACGACGTCGCCCGGCTCCGTGCCCTGTGCGAGCGCAGCCGCGAGAGCGTCGCGGCTGCCGCGCCACGTCACCGCGCGCCCGGCATCGCGCGCGGCGCCGTCGATGAGCGCTGCGGTAACGCCCGTTATCGGCTTCTCGCGAGCTCCGTAGATCTCGGTGAGATAGATCGTGTCCGCACCGGCAAGCGCGCCGCCGAAGTCGCCGGCGAAGTCGCGCGTGCGCGAGTAGAGATGAGGCTGGAACGCGGCGATGATCCGGCGGCCCGGAAACGCTGCGCGCGCGGCAGCGAGCGTCGCGCGAATCTCGGTGGGGTGGTGTGCGTAGTCGTCGATCACGGCGACGCCGCGGGCCTCACCCAGCCGCTGGAAGCGCCGCTCCACTCCGCCGAACGCCGCGAGCCCCGGCGCCATCGCCGCGAGCGACACACCGAGCACGTGCCCGCTGCCAAGCGCGGCGAGGGAGTTGAGCACGTTGTGCCGCCCCGGCACGCGCAGGTGGATCTCTTCCGTCTCGTCGCCGTCGAGGACCGCCGTGAACGCCGTGCCGCCCTCAAAGGAGCGCGTATCTCGCGCAATGAGCCGGGCATCGCGCGACTCGATTCCGTAACTGACGATGACGGCGGCAGACGGCACCGGAAGCGATGCAGCGCCGGCATCGTCGGCGCACAGAACGATCGCGCGGGCGCCGGAGGCGAACTGCGCGAAGGCGCCGCGAATGTCGTCGAGGCCGGCGTAGATGTCGAGATGGTCCGCCTCGACATTCGTGATCGTCGCAATCGTTGGCGACAGCGCGAGAAATGAGCGGTCGTACTCGTCCGCCTCGACGACGAACAGCTCCTCGCCACCGCGGCTCAGATTTCCGCCCCACGCGGCGACCCGCCCGCCAACGATTCCGGTTGGATTTCGCCCGGCGGCCACGAGCGCCTCGGCGGTCATCACCGTCGTCGTGGTTTTGCCGTGCGTGCCGGCGATGCAGATCGTCTGGCCCGCCTCCACCGCGCCCGCAAGCGCCTCCGCGCGACGGATAACCGGTATCCCCAGCTCGCGCGCGCGCGCCAGCTCGGGGTGGTCGCGGGGCATCGCCGACGTTGCGACTACGGCCTGGGCGCCGGTGATGTGGGCGGGATCATGCCCCGCAGCGACGGCGATGCCAAGCCGCTCGAGATCGCCGGCGCCGTTTGGGTTCGCATCGCAGCCGGTGACGACGATTCCACGTCGAGCCAGCAGCTCGGCGAGCGCGCTCATCCCTGCGCCGGCAATGCCGACGAAGTGAACGGGGCGGGAATCATGTACATCGAAAAGTGTCATGCGGTGAGCGGAATATAGCGCGAACGGAGCGCTCCGCTCAAGTGTCAACCGACTTTAGCTGTGCTATCGTAAGTATCCGACTGGCAATGCGCTCCGCCGCATCGGGACGACCCCGCGCGAGCGCGGATGCGGCCATGGCGGCGAGGCGTTCGGGCGCCGACATCAGTCCCTGAACCGCGGCGCCCAACTGTGCGGCATCGAGAGATGCCTGCTCGAGCACGAGGGCGGCGCCGGCGGCCTCGAGAGCGCGCGCATTGGCGCGTTGATGGTCGGCCGCTGCGGTTGGCAGCGGCACCAACACCGACGGAATCCCCCACGCGCACAGCTCCGCTACGGTGAGCGCGCCAGCTCGCGTGAGCGCGAGATCGGCCGCCGCGTACGCGCCCTGAATTGGCGAGAGATACGGAACCACGCGCACCGTGGGCGAATCGTGCCGCGCGTAGCGCTCGTAGCTTCCCTTCCCGGTGCCCCAGATCAGAAACAGATCGCGCGGCAGACCAGCGTCGATCAGAGCCGCGACCGCGTCGTTGAGCGGGCGCGCACCCTGGCTGCCGCCGAACGCGAGGAGCACGCGACCACCCCCGGGCGGAAATCCCCACCGCACGCGGGCATCCGCGCGCGACGGATGCGGCGAGGGAGGCGGCTCGATCGGATTCCCGCTGTCGACGAGCTCCGTGTGCGCGCCAGGGTGCAGTCGCTCCTTGGCCTCGGGATAGCCGAGGTAGCATGCGCGGGCGTAGCGGGCGAAGAAGCGCGTGGTGATTCCGGGAACGGAGTTCTGCTCCTGAAGCTGGATCGGGATACCGTGCGAGAGCGCGAACGCGAGCGCGGCGCCGGAGGCGTAGCCGCCGGTGCCGATGACGGCCACGTTGGGATGCGCGCGATGCTCGCGCGCCAGCGCGCGCCAGGCGCTCCCCAGCCCCCGCAGCGTGCGCCAACTCTTCCACGGCTGCTGACGGTAGATCGGATGCAGGTCGAGCAAGAGGTGCTCGAACTCGGTGGCCGGAAGTACGTCGCGCTCGATGCCGCGCATCGCTCCCACGAAGAACGGTTTCACCTCGGGAGCCTGACGCACGAGCGCCCGCGCGATGGCGAGCCCGGGATAGAGATGTCCGCCAGTGCCACCGCCGGCGAACATCACCCTCATGCGGGCGCGCGCTCCAGCGGATTCGTCGCATGCGCGCCGACCACGCGCTCGCGCGTACTCGCGATATTCACGAGGATCCCGGTCATGAGGATCGACATCACGAGGTTCGTGCGGCCGAAGCTCACGAACGGGAGGGTGAGCCCCGTAGTGGGAAGAAGTCCGATCACCACGCCCAGATGCAGGAACGCGGTGCTCACGGTCATGAACGTAAGTCCAATCGCGAGCAGCTGCTGGAACGTCGTGCGCGCCTGCTTCGCAATCCGGAAGCCGAGCCATCCGTACGCGACGAACAGAAGCGTGATGCCGACGATACCGAGGAAACCCCACTCTTCGCCGATGTTCGAGCCGATGAAGTCGTTGTACGGAAATGGAACGAAGCCGAGTTGCTGTCGACCCTGCCCGAATCCCACGCCGAATAGCCCTCCGGATCCGACCGCGATGAGCGACTGCTTCAGCTGGTAGCCAGCGGCGGGAAGATCGTTGCCCGGATTGAAGAACGCCGTCATGCGCAGCAGCGCGTACTGCACACGCTCCACCTCGCGCCAGAGAAGCGGGATCGCGACGATACCGAGGAAGATGACGTGTCCGATGCGCACGCCGCCCGCGAAGAGCATGATGCCCATGATGAGCGTGAACGTCATCGCCATCGACAGATCCGGCTCGAGAATGACGAGCAGGTTCAACACGAACAGCACGAGGAGAAACGGCAATAGTCCCTTCGTGAGTCGACGCAGCGAATCGCCCTTCTTCACGATGAGCATCGCTGTCCAGGCGATCACGGCGAGCTTGGCGAACTCTGACGACTGAAAGAGAAAGCCGACGTTTACCCAGCGGCGCGAACCGTTCAGCCTGGGAGCAATCGCGTGCGTAAACGGCAGCACGGGGATGAGCAGCAACAGTATCGCGAGCCCGAGCAGCGGCCACGCCCACCCGCGCCATCGCTCGGCGTCCACCTTCGCCGCGATCGCGAAGAGGACGACGCCAAGGGCGAGCCCCGAGAGCTGACGCAACAGATAGTACATGCTGTTGTGCCCCTCGCGCATCGCCTGAAGCGCGCTCGCGCTGTAGAGCACTGCGAGCCCGAACGCGAGGATGATGCCCGTGACGATGACCAGCGCGCGCGCCTCGAGCGACATGCGCCATCGCTCGCGGACCGCCGCCGGCGACGAGGTCACGTCAGGACAGCGAGACGCCGGAAGGCTGCCCCGCGCTCCTCGTAGTTGCGGAACATGTCGTAGCTCGAGCACGCCGGCGAGAGCAGCACTACGTCGCCGGGGTGGGCGAGCTCGCGCGCACGCGCTACGACCTCCGCGAAGTCGGAGCCCATGCGCTCGACGCGTACCACCGAGTCCAGATCCTCTTCGATCATCGGCGCGGACTCGCCGTACGCGATCACCGCACGCCCGATGCGCCGCAGCTCCTTGCCGAGCGCCGTGTACGGCTCGCCCTTGTGCCGGCCACCGAGGAGCAGCACGGTGGGTCGCGTCATTCCCTCGATGGCGACGAGCGTCGAGTTGACGTTGGTCGCCTTCGAGTCGTTGATCCAGAGCACGCCGCCGCGCTCGCCCACCATCTCGAGCCGGTGCGGCGGCGCACGGAACGATCGCAGTCCGTCGGCGAGTCTCGCGAGCGCGCTCCTGGTGGCGTGCGCGGGATCGGCCGCGATCACCGCGAGCGACGCGGCCATGGCGTTCATGACGTTGTGATTCCCGAGCAGTGGCAGCTCGCTGCGCGCGAGCACTCGCGCGCCCTTCCAGAGAATCTCCCCGCCGGAGTCCGCGGGAGCGAGCTCCATCTCCGCGTTCTCGGTCTTGATACCGAACATCCGATGCGCGCCCGGAACGTTCGCTGCCATCGTAGTCACCAGCGGATCGTCGGCGTTTAGAACCCAGGTCGAGCGTTCGCTCGCGTTGCGGAAGAGGAGCGCCTTGTCCGCATAGTACTCGGTCGCCGATGCGTAGCGATCGAGGTGGTCCGGCGAGAGGTTGGTGAGCACGCCCACGGCGGGATCCACGCTCGGAGTGTCGTGAAGCTGGAACGATGATAGCTCGAGCGCGATCCACTCAGGCTTGTCCTCTCGCAGCGCGATCTCGGTGAGCGGCGTGCCGATGTTGCCGGCGTCGGCGACGCGATGGCCGAGCGTGCGCAGAAGGTGACCGATGAGCGCGGTGGTGGTCGTTTTGCCGTTGGTGCCGGTGACGGCGATGTATCGAATGCCGTCCAGCGAGCGCAGCGCAACTTCGATCTCGCTAACTATGGGCACGCCCGCGGCGCGAGCGGCGGCGAGCGGTGGCGCGTTTGGCGGAACGCCGGGGCTCGCGACCACCACCGCGGCGCGCGCGATGCGCTCGAGGTCGTGGGCGCCCGCGCTTGCGTCGATGCCTGCGCCCGCGAGGCGCGCCGCTCCGGCCGCCGCTACACCCTCACTCGCCCCGTCCGACGCGTACACCCGCACTCCCTCGCGCGCGAGAAGGAGCGCGGCTCCCACGCCACTGCGCGCAAGCCCGATTACCGCGACCTCGCCCTCGCGCCACCGCTCCGGCATCATCGCAGCTTGAGCGTCGAGAGGGCCACTAGCGCAGACAGGATACCAAGAATCCAGAAGCGCACTACCACCTGCGACTCCGGCCAACCCTTGAGCTCGAAGTGATGATGCAGCGGCGCTCGAAGAAAGACGCGGTGTGCCTTCGCGTAGTCGACGCCGTAGCGGGTGCGCCGGTACTTGAACACGGTGCGCTGCAGAATCACCGAGACCGTTTCCGCCGCGAACACGGCACCCACCAGCAACAGCAGGAACTCCGACTTGAGCAGGATCGCCACGGCGCCCAGCGCCCCGCCCAGCGCGAGCGACCCGGTGTCCCCCATGAACACTTCCGCCGGATGCGTGTTGTACCAGAGGAAGCCGATGAGCGCACCGAGTAGCGCACTGCAGAACACCGTCAGCTCACCGGAGCCGCGCAGGTAGTAGATCTGCAGATACTGGCTGGCATCGAACCGTCCAATGAGATACGCGAAAATCGCGAAGGTGGCGAAGGAAATTGCGGCGAGTCCCGTCGCGAGCCCGTCGAGTCCATCGGTGAGATTCACCGCGGTGCTCGTGCCGGTGAGCACGAACGCGACCCACGGCACGTACAGCCACGCGAACACCGGAACGACGAGGACGTACTTGTAGAACGGGATCGTCGTCGAGGCGCCCGGCAGATTCGACAGCGGCGAGAGCCAGAGCGCGATGCCGAGGGCGACGCCGAGGGTGATCTGTCCAACGAGCTTGTAGCGCTCGACGAGCCCCTCGTTTTTCTTCCCCTCTCGCTGCTGTTTGAGCTTGAGGAAGTCATCGACGAATCCGATGCAGCCCATCCACGCGGTGGCGAGCACCGCGATCCAGACGTAGCGATTGTTGAGCCGGGCCCAGAGGAGCGTTGGCACGAGGCCGGCGATGAGGAAAATCACGCCACCCATTGTCGGGGTGCTCGACTTTTCCTGGTGGCTGTCCGGTGTTCCGGCGCGAATCACCTGACGCACCTTCATCGCACGCAGGCGACGGATGACGAACGGTCCAACCGCGAACGCCATCAAAAGTCCGGTGACGGCGGCGCCGGCCGACCGGAATGTGATGTAGTTGAAGACATTGAAGATGATGCAGAGCCGGCAGCTGCCGACCAGCGGCGTGAAGAGATGGTAGAGCACTACCGGTTTGCCCATGCTGTGAGAGTTGGAACGAGTCGCTCGAGCTTCACGCCGCGGGAGGCCTTGAGAAGGATCACGGCATCCGGGGCGAGACGCGGCTCCAGCGCCGTCCAGAGATCGTCGACGTCCCGCGCCGCAACGACGCGCGGATCGCCGGTGCCCAGCGCGCGCAGCGCCTCGCCAATCTCGCCGATTCCGGCCACAATCTCCACCGGGGAGTCGATCGCGGCTCGCGCGAGCTCCTCGTGGAGATGCGCAGCGTACGTGCCCAGCTCGCGCATCGTTCCGAGAACGGCCACGCGCTGGCGCCCGGCGCCGCTCGCCACCAGAACATCGAGCGCGGCGCGCATCGAGGCGGGACTGGCGTTGTAGGCGTCATTTATGAGCGTCGCACCTCCCTTCCCCAAGGCGGACCAATCCATCCGCATCGACGGGAACGTCGCGCGCGCGATGCCGAGCGCGGCGTCGGCGATCGAGACGCCCACCTCGCGCGCGACGGCGAGCGCGAGCATCGTGTTGCGCAGGTTGTGCACGCCGCGCGCGGGCGGCCGGACGGTGACGCCATCCATCTCGATCTCGCCAACACCATCGGCGCCGATACTCCATCGCGAAGCGCGGACGTCGCCCGCATCAAGGCCGGCGGTGAGGATGGACGCCGCGCGTCCCCGTGCCGCCCTGGCGATTTCCGGCTGTGATGCGGGGACGATCGCGAGAGCCGCACCGGCAAAGATCTCGGACTCCTCGCGCATCACACCCTCGAGACTCCCCAACCCCTCCAGATGCTCCTCCGACACCGAGGTGACGACGACATACTCGGGCAGTACGATGCTTCGCAGGCGCGCCATCTCACCGGGCACGTTCACCCCCATCTCGACAACCGCGACATCCGCCTCGTCCGGTAGCGCCAACAATGTGAGTGGAACGCCAATGAGATTGTTGAGATTTCCCCTCGTCGCGTGCACCGTCAACCGTGAGCCGACCGCCGCGCGAATGAGCTCCTTCGTGGTCGTCTTGCCATTCGATCCGCCAACGCCGATCACCGTGCCATTCCACGCGTGCCGCCGGTAGCGCGCGAGTGCGCCAAGCGCCAGGAGCGTGTCGGGCACCGAAAACACCGGCACGCCCAGCCCGGTGGTGAGCTGCGGCCGTGATACCACGAGCGCTCGTGCTCCGCGCTCGACCGCCTCGCCGAGAAAGTCGTGCGCGTCGAAGTGCTCACCCGATAGCGCGACGAAACAGTCGCCCCGGGAAATGCTGCGCGTGTCGGTCGCTATGCCTTGCACCGCGCGGTCATCGCTCGGCACCGCGCCGTTGCACTCGTCGAACAGCGCCTCCGCGATGCGCGCGATCGTCCAGAACGTTCCGCCCGTCACGCCAGCAGCTCGGCCACGATCGCCTTCTCGTCGAACGGGTACGATGTGCCTCCACGAATCTGGTACGTCTCGTGCCCCTTCCCGGCCAGCAGCACGACGTCCTCCGGACCCGCGAGCGCAAGCGCGCGAACGATCGCCTCGCGCCGGTCCTCGATGCTCTCGTGATTCGTCATGCGCATGCCGCGCTCGACATCTTCGATGATCGCCGCTGGCTCTTCCGTGCGAGGATTGTCGCTGGTCACGATCGCGAAGTCGGCGCCCTTCTCCGCCACCGCGCCCATGAGCGGCCGTTTGCCGCGGTCGCGGTCGCCCCCGGCGCCGAACAGCACGATGAGTTTCTTGCGCGCGAATGGCCGCACGGCGAGCAGCGAGCGCTCGAGCGCGTCGGACGTATGCGCGTAATCGCGGAGCACGGTCGGTCGCTCGTGGATCACCTCGAGGCGCCCCGGAACCTGCGGCACGGTGCGCAGCCGCGCGGCAATCGACGCGAGCGACATCCCCATGTGCATCGCCGCGCCCGCAGCGCCGAGTGCGTTGCTGATGTTGAAGTCGCCGATGAGCGGGAGCTGCAGCGCGTGCCGTTGATTGTCGGCCACGAGGAGCCACTCACTTCCTCGCGGATGAAACATCACCGACTCGGCGCGCACCATCGCCTCGGGATTTCGTCCGAAAGTGATGACCACGTTGGCAGGCGGAAGCCGCTCCCACGCGTCGTCGTCGAGATTCACAACCGCCGCGCCACGCGTGCCCAGCTGCGACACGAGGCGCGCCTTCGCGAGCAGATACGCCTCCATCGTCTCGTGATAGTCGAGATGGTCGCGCGTGAGATTCGTGAACACGCCGGCCTCGAACACGAGCGTCTCAGCGCGTCGCTGGTCGAGGCTGTGCGAGGAGAGCTCCATCGCCACCGTGCGCACGCCGCGCTCGACGAGCGCACGCAGCGCGCGCTGCAGCTCCACGGGCCCCGGCGTGGTGAGCGGTGCGCCGCCGGCGATTGGAACGCCCTCGCTGCCGAGGAGAATACCGAGAGTTCCGATCGACGCGCTGTGCGCATCGGGCTTGTCAAGCAAGTGCCTGAGGATTCCGACGGTGGTGGTCTTTCCGTTCGTGCCGGTGACCGCGGCGAGCCGGAGCTGTCGCGCCGGAT
>JANWLO010000128.1 GCA_025450815.1 Gemmatimonadaceae bacterium | reverse complement strand
TGTTCGTGAACGTGTACCCGACCGAGACGTTGTCGCCGATCTTCACCGACTTCGAGGAGGCGCAGGGCGCGAGGATCTCACCGTTGTCGTTGCAGTCGCCCGTGCGCCGCCTTGCGCGACGCGTGATCCTAGAGACGGCAAATCGGGAGCGGTGTCGCATGTGCACGGCCGCTGTCGATGGCGTGGGCCAAAGCAGGACGACGCCGCCGAGTGCTCCGCACAGCACGACCGCGAGGATCCGGCGGTGACGCATCACCAGCGCGACCACTAACCGAAATCGAGTCAATCCCACGAAGATGGTACGCGACGTGACGTCCTCGATCGCGGCCCGCGCGGTGAGGATCGACGGCATCACCAACGCAACAACGGTCATCATCGCCGCGACGAATGCGGCGAGCAGCAGGCGGACACGAGACATGAGACGCACCATCCATGACGAGAAGGTGCCTCATCACATAGCACTGCGAGTGCCAGTCCACGTACGACGCAAAGCGCCTGTGACAGAACGACTTACGATTTTGACGGATTTCCTATTCGCGCGAATTCGCGAGAACACCCTGCGAATTCGCGCGAAACGATCACGACTTGCCAGAGGTCCAAGCGTGGCGCCATTACGCAGCCCCGGGCGCTTCCCCACCGTATCGCCGGCGCTGTCGAGCAGCTATTCCAAGCTGATGCATCCGCCGATAAATGCTCGCCCTGTGAACTCCGAAGTACTCCGCCGTTCGTTTCGAATCCCAGTCAAACGTGCGAAGTATGTCGAGCAAGTGTCTGCGTTCGACGTCATCGCCGTCAGAGAGTATCGAAGAATGACTTTGTTCAATGACTCGGATGACGTCGTCACGACCAACGTTCGGTCCCTCCGCAAACGTCACGGCGCATTCAACGATGCTTCGAAGCTGTCGCACATTCCCAGGCCATGGCTGACTCTCCAGCATAGACACTGCGCCATCGCTCAACTCCTTCGTGGCGACGACGCGAGCCTCACGCGCGAAATGTCGCGCCAGCTCCGGAATGTCCTCGGCGTGTTCGGCGAGCGCCGGTACGCGAATCGTCACGCCACGCAACCGATACCTCAGATCCGAACGAAACGAGCCGGCCCTTACTGCCTCGTCGAGAGAGAAGTTCGTCGCCGAAAGCAGCCTGAAGTCGCTGGAACGATCGGCGCGCGCGCCAACCTGACGAAAGACGCCGGTCTCGATTGCTCGCAGTAGCTTGCTCTGCGCACTGATCGTCAAGCCGCTGATCTCATCGAAGAACAGCGTCCCGTGATCGGCCTCTCCGAGTAGTCCCACGCGATCGGAGATCGCGCCGCTGAAGGCGCCTTTTACGTGACCGAACATCGAATCTTCGAACAACGTCTCGGCGATGGCGCACACGTTAACAACAACCAGTGGCTTGATGCGTCCACTCGCGGAATGCAGTGCCTGCGCGACGAGCTCCTTGCCGGAGCCAGTTGGACCCTCGATGAGAACGGGAAGCCATGAGGTCGCCGCACGCGCAATCTGAATACGCAGTTCCTGCATCATTGGCGAGCTGCCAACAAACCAGACATTGGCGATCACCGAATCCGGCAAGCTTATCGTCAAGAGAGGCTCTCCGCGAAGAGGACGCCTCTTCTCCTAAGCACATGCGATGCCGAACCGACACGAATGCTATTCGCATTGCCAGCAAGGACTTGCGTACGTGGCGATGCCGCCGAGTTGCATCGAGTTGCGCAACTCGCATGCAACTTTGCGCAACTCGAACAGCGCGTCTGTTGCCTCGCGCTCGGTCGAGCCGAGATGGCGGGGAAATGCGAAAGGACGCGTGGTCGCATAGAGGCTTTGATCCAAGGGTGGAGAGGGGAGTGTTCTCTCCCACCCATAGGCATGCAGCGGACCAGTTCACGCGATTTGCTAACTCGCTGATTCACAGCGACATGGCTCAATCCACGAGGTTCGCAGTCGCATTTTGTCGCGTTTTCCGTGCGACTGTAGCGCTACAAAACGCGACAAACCGCCGGGGCGCTCGTGCCTTTACCCCGCCGCCGCCCCCTCGCCCGCGACGCGCGCGAGCGTCGCGCGATCGATGCGGTGGCTGCCGTTGAAGCTCACGCGCTCGCACTGTATGCCGTGTGCCGCGAGCCGCGCGTCCTGCGCCGCGAGCAATTCCGGCGTCGCGTGCTCGTCCGCCGTTCCGGCCGCAATAGTGAGCCGCGCAGCGCGCAGCGCGGGCGACGCGGCGAGGTCGACATCCGCGGGGATGAGCCCGCCCCAGAGAATCGCGCGGTCCACACGCACGTCGGTGCGCTCGAGCCACCGGCACACCGTGGCAACTCCCTGGGAGAATCCGAGCGCGACGAAGTTGAGCGGCGTGGACGCGAGACCGGTGCGAACGTGCGCGTAGAGTGCGTCGAGATATTCGATGTTGTCCTCGATGTCGCTCAACCGGTCCTCGCGCGTCATCCAGGTCGCGCCCACGTGCGTGTCCGCGTGCGACTTGCCGGCCTGCTCGACGTAGAACCGCGATAGCGCCTCGGGCGCGACGATCATTCGCTCGGCGCCCGCGATCGACTCGAAGTGGCGCACGAAACGGCCGGCGAGCTGACCGTAGCCGTGACAAACGAACCAGAGCTCCCGCAGAGCATCGCCGGGCTCGCCCAGGGTGAAGTAGCGGGCCGTGCGTGATACGGGGAGATGGTGTTCGCGTCGCATGGGGAAGAGTGGCGGCTCGGGGAGAGGGCGTCAACCGCCGCACCTTCCGCCATCCCGGGGCGGCGGCGAGAATTCCGCATGCGATTCTCGCGTTTTTCGCGCATCTCGCCGCGCACGTGGATGCTGGCGCTCTACGTCGTCACGATCGTGATCGTGGCGGTCGGCAAGGCGTACTCGCACCGCGGACCCGACAACAACTTCCTTGTTTTTCGCTGGTCGTATCTGAATCTCGCCTCGGGCCACGACATGTACGCGGCGCAGCCGCAGCACCACGCCGATCTCTACAAGTACAGCCCGAGCTTTGCGGTGCTCTTCGCGCCCTTTGCGCTCATCCCGCTCGCGCTCTCGCTCGCGCTCTGGGATGCGCTCAATACGCTGCTCCTGTTCTTCGCCGTCGACCGGCTGCTGCCGGACCGGCGCGGCATCATCGCCCTCGCGCTCATCTACCTCGAAGCGCTGCGCTCGATGCAGCGGTCGCAGAGCAACTCGCTCGTCACCGCGCTTGTGATATTCGCGTTCCTGGCGTTCGAGCAGCGCAAACTGCTCGGCGCAGCGTTCGCAATCGCGGTTGGCGCTGCGGTCAAGATCTTTCCGCTCGCCGCGCTCTCGCTCGCGATCTTCTATCGGGGACGATTCCGGTTTGCGGTGTGGATGGCGCTCGCGATGGCGGTCGTGCTCGCGCTCCCTCTCCTCGTGGCGTCGCCCGCGGAGCTCGCGGCGCAGTACCACTCGTGGCGCGTGGTGGAGTCCGTGGATGCTCTATCGGTCGGCGGCGGTGGCGGCGGTGGATTATACGGAGGTGTGATGCAGCAGCTCCGCATCTGGCTCGGCGTGAGCTGGGCCAACTGGCCGGTACAGCTCGCCGGCACGGTACTGCTGATGCTTCCTGTAGCGCGTTGGCGCGAATGGAAGTGGGCTGAGTTCCGGCTCCGCTTTCTATGCTCGCTGCTCGTCTACATGGTGATCTTCAATCACCAGTCGGAGTCGCCGTCGTTCGTCATCGCCGTGACCGGAATCGCGATCTGGTTCGTGACCACGCCGCGCAGCTGGTGGCACGATACAGTGATGATCCTGACGCTGATCGTAGTCTCGCTCTCATCGACCGACATCACGCCCAAAAGCTGGCAGCAACACTTCTTCGTGCACTATCGGCTCAAGACGGTGCCGTGCACGATCGCGTGGCTCACCATGCTCTGGGAACAGCTCACATGGCGCCCGTCAAAGATCGCCGAAGTTGATGAGCGTGAAGTCGCCGCCCCCGATCCGAGTCCGCATCTCGTCTGACGTGAGCGCCGCCAGCTCAATCGCGCGTGGCCACGTGTAGGAGTCCTGCGCGGCAAGCGCCTCGTCGTCGTGGCCAGGGTGAACCATCAGCTCCGTGACCCCGGGCTCGAGCGTGTCGAGCGTGCGACGCAGCCGTGCCTCGAAGTGCTTGCCACCCTGCAGCGATATGCCACGAAAGTGATCGGCGCTCACCAATGGCGCCGGCAGCGTCGCTCCCCGCGATGCGAGGAGCGCGAGGCCGATGACGAGCTTGCGGTCGGTTGCCGCGACGTCGAACACATTGAGGCGAAGCGGCTCGCGCGGAATCCTGACCACCCTGATCCCGGCCTCTACGGCCACTCGCGCAACGGACTTGAAAATTCCCGGAAGTACGTGCGCGTGCCGGTGGCTGTCGAGGTGCGTCACCGCAATGCCCGCCGCGCGCACGCGCTCTATCTGCGCGCGCGACTCGGCCTCGAGCTCCCCACTGTCAACGCGGCCGAGAAGCGCGCGGCGCGCCAGCGCGCCCAGTCCGTAGAACTCGCCCGTGCGAGCGTCCGTGAGCGAGGGCACCCGCATCAGCGGCCGACCCTGCACGAGATTGAGATGCACCCCCACTCCAATCGTGCGCACGGCGCGAGCACGCGCCACCGCATTCTGCCAATCCCCGCCGTTCGCCATGATCGATGTCGACGTCACGCTTCCGGCAGCATGCGCCTCCATGATTCCGCGCGTGACGCCCTCCGAAAAGCCGAAGTCGTCCGCGTTGATGATCAGACGGCGAGCGTCAGGAGTATCGGCCACGCCAGTCGTTGCGGCGAATGTGCACGAGGTCGCGGATCATCCGGAAAACGTCTTCCACGAATCGCACCGTCGTCGGCTCCTCGTCATACCGGAAGAACACCGGTGTCTGAGCCAGCGAGAGCTCATGCTTCCGCGCGATGAACAGCGCTTCGACGTCGAAGCCGAATCGCGGGATGGTCACGCGCGGAAAGACGATCTCCGCGGCGTGCGCCGTGAAGCCCTTGAGCCCCGCCTGCGTGTCGAGCACGCGCGGGATGAGCGTCAATCGCACCATCGCGTTGAACACCCGGCTCATCACGTGCCGAGTGTCGAGATACGAAAAGAAGGTGGGGCTCATGAGATAGCGCGACTCGGCCAGCACCCGACATGCAATCGCGACGTCCGCGCCGCCTTCGAGGTCCGCGAGGATCCTTGTCACCTCGCTCGCGGGGTACGCGAGGTCAGCATCGGTGAACACGCGATACTTGCCGACCGCTGCCCGCATTCCGCGAGTGACCGCGTTCCCCTTGCCTCGATTCTCCTCGTTCCGGATGAGCCGCACGAATCTGGTCGTGCGCGCGAACTCCTCGAGCAGCCCGCGCGTCTCGGCGTTGCTGCAGTCGTCGACGAGGATGAGCTCCGACTCGTACGGCTGCTCCTCGACGAAGGCGCGCAGCTGCTCGAGGCTGGACGGAAGCCTGTCCGCGCCGTTGTACACGGGCACGATGAGAGACAGATGTGGCGCTGGCGTGTTCACGATGCGAAGAAAGGTTTGCGGGGAGCGAGAGCCGAGGAGTCGAAGTTAGCGGAGCGCGCACCGCACTCAAGCGCTGCGCAGTTTACCTCGTAATCTCGCGGTCAGCTTCTGCGGCCAGTCGCGCTCCATGCACGGCCGCTCGATGAGCGCGAAGTACACCACGCAGATGAGCAGCACCGGTGGCGCGATGATCGCCGTCTGGATCAGCAGGTGCGCCCACGGCTTCAGCGCAGCGCCAACGGAAAGGGTGTGTCGCCCGATCATTGAGATGAGCGGAAAGTGGAGCAGATAGATCGAGTAGCACATCCCGCCGATGGTTGCAATCGCAGGCGTGCCGAGCGCGCGCGATGTGATCCGTCCGCGAAATCCGGCGCAGAAAAGAAGAAATGCCAGCACGATGAAGATCGCCGGATTCGGCGATTTCTGAAGCCAAAGCGCAATGAGCAGGGGCCAGCCCACCAGCGAGACCAAATCCCACGCGAGCGTGCGCGATGGCTTCCCTTTCCAGTCGGTCACATACAGATCCGCGAGGAGAAATCCGCAGAGAAAGAACTGCAGAAAGCCCACTACAGAGAGCGGCACCCACGCGGCGGGCGCGAGCCACCCCTGCACCGCAAGCACGATCGCGACTGCCGCAACGATCACCGCGCGCCTGAGTGCCTTGTTGCCGATCGCGAACACAATTGCGAGCGCGGGAGCCAGAATGTAGAACTGCACCTCGATCTCGAGCGACCACGCGACAACGTTGATCGTACTCGGCACGCCGTACACGATGTTGTGGATGTAGGCGAGACTCGCCAGGAGGTGCGGCACGATGGGCGGGTGCGGCGCGCGCGTGACCACGATCGCAGCCGCGAGGCCGAGCATGGCAAGAATGTACGGTGGCTCGAGTCGCGTGAGGCGGCGCACGAAGTACGCGCGGAGCTTTACGGCGGGCCGGTCCGAGAGTTGGTGCGCGGCGAACGGCAGCGCGAGCACGAAACCGCTGATGATGAAGAAGAGATGTACGCCGTAGTGGCCGGTCGCGGCGATGCGATCCAGAAGATCTTCGCTGCCAACGTTTCCCGCGGGGAGAAGGAACTTCGTGAACAGGTAGTCGTGCACGTGGAAGAACACCACGAGCGCGATGGCGATGAATCGAAGACCATCCACCTCCGCGATGAAGCGTCCGGAGGTTGTGCGACGGCGCAGATGGCGGAGCCAGTCCGGCCATCTGCGCTCCTGATCCGGCCGAGCACGCGTTGCATCCGTCACGGTAAGCGCGCGCATCGGGCGGATGGCAGCGAATCCGCGTAGTCGCCGATGGGGGTGATCTCCGCGTGCTCGCCGTTGCGCAGCACCACCACTCGCGGCCTGCACTGTGCCGGCACCTTTGCCACTGCCGCCGCAAGAGTGTCCACCGGCTCGCTCTCGCCGTCGTCGCCGAGCTCGAAGGTGCCCCAGTGGATCGGGATCGTCGTGCCGCTTCTCGTGATCTGTGCCACGCGCACTGCGTCATCCGGACTCAGATGCTTGCGCGCCATGTACCATCGCGGACGAAAAGGGGCGATAGGCAACAGCGCGAGTGTGAAGCGGCTCCATCGCGAGTGCAGCTCGCCGTACATCCGCCCCCACCCGGTGTCGCCAGCAAAGTACACCGTGTCGTGCTTCCCCTCGATCACGAAGCCCTCCCAGAGTCGCTCGTATCTGTCCGACAGTGTGCGCCCGGACCAGTGCCGCGCGGGCACCGCCGTCACGCGCACGCCGCGCCCAAGCTGCGCCGACTGCCACCAGTCGAGCTGCTCCGCGCCGCGCACCCCCTGCGTCGCGAGATACGCCGGATTTCCGAGCCCCGTCACGATTCGCGGATGATCGCGTTCCTGAAGTCGCACGAGCGTGGGCAAATCCATGTGGTCGTAGTGGTCGTGGCTCAGAAGGACGATGTCGATTGGCGGCAGCGAATCGAAAACGATTCCGGGAGCGCGGTGCCTCCGCACGCCCACCTCGCCCTCCAGTCCGACGTGATCCGACCACACCGGATCGGTGAGAATATTGAGGCTGTCGAGTTGCAAGAGCACCGTCGAGTGATTCACCATGGTGACGCGCAGCACCCCGTCGCCGACACGCATCGGCGGCGCCGGAGCGGGCACCGCACCGCTGTCGGGCCACTCACCGCGATGCCGAGACAGCTGCCACCGCGCGAAGTCGGACGGAGACTGTTCCTCGAACGGCTCTTCGTTGAAGAAGCGATGCCCATCGAAGTGATCGCTGCGCGGTCCGCGATAGCCGGGAAACGTCGCGGCCGCACACGCCACCAGCGCTCCGATTCCGATCACGAGCGATGCTCGACCAGCCTTCACGAGACGAGCAACACGATCTTCCCCACCGTCTGGTTCGACTCGAGCCGGGCGTGAGCCTCGCGCACGCTCGCGATCGGATACTCGCGATCGATCGCTGCGCGCAATATCCCACGAGCGAAGAGCGGCACCACCTGCGTCTCGAACGCGCGCGTCGCGAGAATCTTCTCCTCCAACGGACGATTGCGCAGCACGGTGCCGCGAATGGTGAGTCGCGATGACAGCACGCGCCCGAGCGGAATCGTCGCCTCCGCTCCCGCGATCGTGCCGATGAGAATCAGGCGGCCGCGTGACGCGAGAGCAGCCAGGCTCGCCGGCACGTACGCTCCGCCAACGAGATCGAGCACAATGTTCACACCCTTTCCGCCGCTCCATTCTCTCGCATGTGCGGCGAGCTGGCCGAGGTCGCCGCTCGCATCCCACCCGTCCTCGAGCCCATACTCCCGCGCGCGATCCAGCTTCCCCGCGCCGCGCGCCGTGCCGAACGGGACGCCGCCGAGTGCGCGCGTAAGCTGAATCGCAGCAAGCCCGACTCCGCTCGCGCAGGCGTGGATGAGCACGAGCTCCGACGCGCGCATCGATGCCTGCGCGACGAGCGCATCGGACGCGGTGATGAACGCCTCGGGGATCGCCGCCGCCTCAGCGTAGCCGAGCGAGTCCGGAATCTCCGCGAGCAGTCGCTCATGCGTGACGACGTACTCCGCGTACGCTCCGCCGCCCACGATGCCGAACA
>JANWLO010000127.1 GCA_025450815.1 Gemmatimonadaceae bacterium | reverse complement strand
TACTCGATCGCCATCGAAGGAAAGCTGGTGCTGCGCTATCCGAAGAGTGCGCAGGGAACCTCGGTCGCGCTCAGCGGGCAGCTCGAAGGCGGCGCGACGCACTTTGGTTACAAGGAAGACGTCTTCAACACCGACCTGTACGGATCGATGACCAAGGGAGGCACCGTCCGTACGAAGGACGTCGCGCCCGCGGCGACTGACAATGCGGAGGGAGGGCTTGTGAACGCGTTGACCTCGCCGACGTCGTTCTACATCCCGGTCACGGGCACGTTCGCGAACGGCAAGGTGACGATCCGGATCGGGAACGCGCGCACCGACTTCAACGACACGTACACGCGCGCACACACCTTCTACGTCGTCATCGCACCGACCACTCTCATGCTTCCGGTGCTCGGCCACTTCACTCTGCCGTACAAGAACGCCGAGTGGATCGCGAACGAGGTGGTGAAGGATGACTACACCGTCACGCAGGCGGGAAAGACGATGGTGATTCAAAAAAAGGCGCGAGTGGACAAGCCGGCGAATCAGAACCTCGCCGTCTATACGATCGACATGAAGGCGTGCAATCCGGGATGCGAGTGATGCGCCTGATCGCTGCGGCAGGTGCGTTTGCCCTTTGCGTTGGCGCTCCGCTTCGAGCACAAAGCGCGGAGTGCGCGTCCTCTATCGCTGCCTCGTCAAGGATCTACGACAGACCCTTCCACGCCTACATCACCGACAGCGCGCAGATCGACGCCACGATGCACGGCGGCCGACCAACCATCTCCGAATCGATCTGGACGGGCACCGTCGACTATGTGATGGTCCGCGGAAAGTGGATGAAGAGTCCGATCGACATCGCAGAGGTGCGGAAGTCATTGAAGGATGCCGTTCCCAGGGTGAAGGCAATCTGCTCGCACCTGCGCGATGAGAGCGTAAACGGCGAGCCAGCGGGCGTCTGGCGGATCCATTCCGTATCGGAGTTCGACACGAGCGACTCCGATGTGTGGATCTCGACAAGTCGAGGGCTGCTGCTGAAATCAGACGTTCACCAGGACGTAGGTGGCGCGCTCGGCAAGAGCCATATCGTCTCCCGTTACGAATACACCAACGTCCGGCCACCAGCCGGAGTCCAATGAGCCGCGGATCAGCATCCAGATGCGGCGGATTTCCGAAGAATTCACTCTGTGGGAGGAGGTCCATGTCGAACATCGCTGCGCGTCCCACGATCATCTTCGCCGCGCTCGCCGCCTTTGCGGCCGTGCTCACGTCATGCAACAAGGCGGACAACTCGCCTGGAATCTTCGGCAAGAACAGCGCGTTCGGCGCGCTCGACTCGGCCGTGCGCGCCGATCGTGTGTCCAGGCCGGATCCATGCGCGTATCTCGCGGCCGGCGAGGCGGAATCGTTCATCGGCAAGCTCAAGATGCCGCCGTATCGCGCGACCGACGATGGCATGGGCGACGTGAACGGCGACCACTGCATGTACATGGCTGCCGATGGCCGGCAGCTGTTGGTGAGCGCCGGCGCCAACAGTGGAGCGGGCAAGATCATCCAGGGCGTTCCCAACATGCTTGGTAATGCGCTCGCCAAAGCGGGAGTGGGAGGAATGGATTCCGCGGCGCATCGGGTAATGGCGGAGACCAAGGGACCGTGGGATCAGGCGACGTGGATTCCCGGCGGCTCGCTCTTCGTGGCGAAGGGCGACATGGAGGGCCAGGTCGATGTGAGCGGATCGAGCGGCCAGCAGAAGGAGGCAGTGGCCATCGCGACGCTGATGGTTCCACGCTTCGGACATCCGCTCGACTACGACGGCGCCAAGGCCGTCGCGATGGCGCCCAAGCCGAAGGCGCATCCGGCGAGCGCGTGCGACGTTCTGCCCACCGCGCAGGTCGAGGCGGCGATCGGTGCGCTCTCGGGATCGCCGGAGGCAGATCCGGACGGCACGACGTGCAAGTATCACGTGGCGAGCGACAAAGGGCTGCGCACTTATAGCGTGGAGTACGTGTGGCAGGGTGGTCGCAAGAACTACAACATGCTCGTGCACGGCATGTCCACGCTCGGCTCCGTGATGGGAGGGAATATCCCGATGGGCGGGCTCGACTCGCTTCCGGGTGACTCGACGACGCGCAACATGCTCGGCGGGCTAATGAAAATGGTGGGAGGCGGCGGTAGCAAAGCAGCCACGGGTGCGGTGACGCAGGTGGGACTCAAGACCGACACGACGCTCAAGGGTCCGTGGGACAACGCGTCGCTGCAACACGGTACGCAGCTGCTTGCGGTGAAGAACGATGTGATGGTTGGAATGGATCTGCAGAGCGCGGACTACGACAAGGCGAAAGCGCTGCTCACCGCCATCTGCGAGAAACTCTGATGGGCGGCGCCACATTGCTGATCGATCACTTCCGGAGCACACAAATGCGAGCACTTTGGATGGTTGCCATTACCGCTTTCTGCGCCGTGTCGTTGGGCGCGGCGCGCTCCTCGCCAGCGCGAGAGAGCGACGGACGTACCCGCACGTACTACATCGCCGCCGACACCGTCACCTGGGACTACGTGGCGGGCGGGCGCGACGAGATCGCCGGTACGCCGTACGCCGACACGGCGTTCTTCGCCAAGGGGAAACCGCAGCCGGTGAGTACCAGGTACCGAAAGGTTCTCTACCGCGAGTACACCGACAGCACCTTCCGCACGCTGAAGCACCGGCCGTCCCAGTGGGAGCACCTCGGCTTTCTCGGGCCGCTGATTCGCGGGGTGGTCGGCGACACCATTCGCGTCGTCTTCCGCAACAACGGAGATAGGCCTTATAGCGTCCATCCGCACGGCGTCTTGTACGACAAAGCGTCTGAAGGAGTGCCGTACAATGACGGTACGAGTGGACGCGACAAGGCGGATGACGGCGTGCCGCCGGGCGGAACCTACACCTACGTCTGGCCAGTACCTGAGCGCGCAGGCCCCGGTCCGATGGATGGCAGCTCCGTGATGTGGATGTACCACTCCCACGTCGACGAGGTGCGGGACATCAACACCGGTCTCTTTGGTCCGATGATCATCACGGCGCGGGGCAAGGCGCGGGCGGACGGGTCGCCGAACGATGTGGATCGCGAGATCATCGCTTCGTTCATGCAGGTAGAGGAGCAGGACAGCTGGCTCGCGAAACAAAACCTTCCTCCCGACTCGCTGCTAAGCCTTGGCCCAACAGCGAACCCATCGCTGCGACAGGACCCGTATCCCTGGTTTGTCAAATTCACCATCAACGGATTCGTGCACGGGAGCATGCCACTCACGGCGATCACGGTCCGCAAGGGCGAGCACGTGCGGTGGTATCTCATGGCGTCGACCAACGACTTCGATTTTCACGCACCCCATTGGCACGGGAACACGGTTATCCTGAACGGGATGCGCACCGACGTGGCCCAGCTGTCGATGATGCAGATGTCCACCGCCGACATGTTACCGGACAACGTCGGCACGTGGCTCTTTCACTGCCACGTGTCGTTTCACAATGAAGAGGGAATGGCGGTGCGGTACCGTGTGATGCCCTAAAGGGCGCTCAGGGCGCGACGCCCGCCGCAACCCTCGGCTGCTTGTACGTGAACCGCTCCCCCTCGTAGTTCCGGAAGATCACCTCGTCGTCGTTGATCTCCTCCACGTACTCTGGAAGGAGCGGCACCTTGCCACCGCCGCCCGGAGCGTCGATGACGAAGTGCGGCACCGCGAGCCCCGACGTCCAGCCGCGCAGCGCCTTGATGATCTCGAGTCCTGTCTGGACCATCGTGCGAAAGTGCTCGCCGCCGGCCACCTGATCCGCCATGTAGATGTAGTACGGCCGCACGCGCGCCTTGAGCAGCTCGTGCATCAGCTTCATCATCACCTCGGGCGTATCGTTCACGCCCTTGAGCAGCACGGTCTGGCAGCCGAGCACGACGCCGGCGCGCGAGAGCCGGTCGAGCGCCGCAACCGAGGCCGGAGTGAGCTCGCTCGGATGATTGAAGTGTGTGTTCATGTAGATGGGATGGTACTTCTGCACCATCTCGCAGAACTCGGGCGTAATCCGCTCCGGCAGGTGCGACGTGATCCGGCTCCCGATGCGGATGATCTCGACGTGAGGAATCTCCCGCAGCTTCTGCAGGATGTACTCGATCCGCCGGTCCGACAGCATCATCGGGTCGCCACCCGACAGAATGATGTCGCGGACCTCCGGATGGCTCCGGATGTAGTCGAACGCCGAGTCGTACTGGTTGAGCGGTATCTTCTCCGGATCGCCCACCTTCCGGCGCCGAGTGCAGAAGCGGCAGTACGACGCACACACCGGGCTCACGAGAAAGAGCACTCGATCCGGATACCGGTGCGTGATGTTGGGCACCGGCGAATCGCCATCCTCGTCAAGCGAGTCGACGACGCCATCCACCACCTCGAGCTCGCGCACGCTTGGGACGTACTGGTTCCACATTGGATCGCCGACTTCCTTGATCTGCTCGAGTGCCGCCGGTGTGATCCGCACCTGGAATCCGTCGAACGCCGGTCGCAGCGCTTCGACGTCGATCACATCGTGGCCGAACTTCTCCGCCAGCTTCTCCAGCGTGTCGACGCTTCCATCGCGCAGAACTTTTTGCCACTCACTCATGGCGAGCCTCCTCTCCGGCGCCAGCCTTCAACTTCTTCGTGAAGATCACGCGATCGTCTCCCTCTGCATAAAACCCGCGCACGCGTGCGCGTTCCACGTATCCGCGCCGCTCGTAGAACAGTCGCGTCGTTCCGTATGATGAGCGCGACGACGTCTCGACCACGAGCAGCCGCGCGTCCCGCTCGCGCAGCCGATCCTCCACCGCGCGCATCAGCGTGCTTCCCCATCCCCTGCCGTGCGCGGCGGGATCGACGGCGATCCAGTATAGATCGTAGCCGCGGTCGGTGCCCGGAGTCGGACCCCAGCACGCGTAGCCCCGCAGTGCACCCGCGCCGTCGAACACTCCGATAAGCTCGTATGATTCCGTGCTTCGTATCGCGCTATCGAAGAGCTCGAGCGCAACGTCGATCTCGCTCGCCGTGAACGCGCCCGTAGCGCCCAGAATCTCGGCGACGCGGCCGCGATGGTGCGGGCCGAGCGCGCCCACGCGCGGGGCGGCTCGCCCCGAATCCACCAACGCGCTCAGCGCTGCCCGACCGCGAACAGCTCGAGTGCCGGTTCGTCGCCGCCCGCTGCGACGCCCGAGAGCCGCTGCGCGAGTGCCCACTGGTCGGCCGTCGACGCGCGCTCGCGGTGAAGACCGCGCTCGCAGATCGCGCGCACGAGCGCGCCGTAGTCCATGCCTTCTACGCCTGCCATCCGCGCGAGCCCCGCGTCCGGTGCGAGGTCCGGAGTCGAGTTCACCTCGAGAATCCACGGCTTGCCGGCGCGATCGATGCGGAAGTCGACGCGGCCGTAGCCGTCGCCCCCCACCACGCGCCACGCCTGCATCGCGAGCCGCTGCAGCTCTTCCGTGAGCTCGAGCGGCAGATCCGCTGGACACTTCGGTTGAGCGCCCGAGTCCTCGTCGCTGCCCGTTTCCCACTTGGAGCGGTACGACACGATTCGCCACATCCCCTTCGGCATCTGGTGGAACTGGATCTCCGACACCGGGAGCACCTGGTCGCCGACGATGCCGACGTTCACCTCGCGCCCGTCGATGTAGCGCTGGACGATCACCTCATCCCACCGCTCGTGCATCGACGTCACGCGCTCGGAGAGTGCGCGCATCGTCCGCACCACGGAGCGCTGCTCTACTCCCACCGATGCATCCTCCGCGGCCGGCTTGCAAATGGCGGGGAATCCCACGGCGGGGATCGGCTCGCCCGGTCGCGCGATAGCGAAGCGTGGAATGGGGAGTCGTTGCCGGTCGAGGATCGCGTTCACGACGTGCTTGCGCAGACAGAGCGATGTCGTCCACGACGAGCTGCCAGTGAACGGAAGTCCGAGCACCTCGAGCGCGGAGATGACGGTGGGCTCGAGCTCGGCCACTCCGTCTATCCCCTCGCAGAGATTGAACACCATGTCGCACTTGGTGCGGCGCGTGCGCTCGATCCAGCGCCCGTCCGTGTGCACCGGCACGCGCGCGACCTGATTACCCTCGGCCGCGAGTACCGCTTCCACGGCCTCGACAGTTTCGAGGATGAGCAGATCGGCGGATTTGCCGAGCGCTGCCGCGCCGTCGAATAGAAGAGCGATTTTCATTGCGTCCCCGCCTCGTGGTGGGGCGTTCGCGCGCGACTCCGGAAACGCGTTCGCGCGCTCAGCCCAACGCCGCCGCGCGTCGCACTCGACGCCCGGCCTTTCCCGACAGGGGAATCCCCTGCCGCTCCGCGGCGAATCGCAGGGAGCGCTGAATGAGCTCGTCGTAGCTCAACCCCGCCGCCCGCGCCGCCTTGGGAAAGCACGAGTTGTCCTCGGGATTGGGAAGGATTCCCGGTAGGGGATTCACTTCCACCACGTTCGGCACGCCCGCGGCATCGAGTCGCACGTCGATGCGCGACCAGTCGCGACAGCCAAGCACATGGTAGGCGGAGAGCACGACCTCTTCGATCCTGCTCCGCAGCGCCTCGTCGATCCGCGCAGGACACTCAAAAATCTCCAACGGGTGGCGCCGGTCATCCCAGAGCCACTTGGCTTCGAAACCGTACACCGGGAGCGCTCCCTGTGGCAGGGCATCGAAGTTCATCGCGACGATCGGCAGCACGTGTGCGCCGTCGCCATTTCCCATCACCGCGCAGGTGAACTCACGGCCGGGGAGATATTCCTCCACGAGCACCGGCTGCGCGTACCGCTCGAGGAGAAACGCAGTCTGAGCCTGCGCTTCGTCCACTGTGCGGCAGTAGTTGTCTTCCGTAATCCCCTTGGACGATCCCTCGTGCACCGGCTTCACGAACAGCGGCAGACGGAGGCGCGTGCTGCCGCTCTTCGTCTTGCGCGTGGTGAGCCGGTCGAGCATCGCCGGGATTTCGGCGGCGTTCCGGATGAGCGCGAAGGGCGCCGTCGGTACGCCGTGGTACGCCAGAAATTCCTTCGTCCGCGCCTTGTCGAGACAGAGCGAGAGCGAGAACGGATCGGAGCCCGAGTAGGGGAATCCGAAAAATTCGCAAATTGCGGGAACGTGAGCTTCGCGATTCGCGCCGCCCAGTCCCTCCGCGATGTTGAACACGATGTCCGGCTGAGCTGCTCGCAACCGTTCCGGGAAGTCCGCGTTGGCCTCGAGGCGGATTACGTCGCCCAGTGCGGCCAGCGCCTGCTCGACAGCAGCGATGGTCTCCGCGCTGTCCCACTCCGCGAACTCGTCGTCGACCTCAGCGATCCCCAGGGACGTTCGGGAGCCGGCGGCGTCGCTCGCCTCGCCGGCCCACTCGTGAGGAGCGCTACTGGGAGGCTCTTCGTCGGGACGCGCATCCTCGGCGCCGTCCTCGAGACGAAGAGCAGGTACTTCAGGCTTCTGATTGTAGGCGAACCCGATTCGTGTCATCCGATCCTGCTTGAGGTCAGACAATTCCGTTCGCACACTCGCCGCCACCCAACCCACGCACCCTGCTTTCTGATTGACGCGCAGCTCTCACGAATCGTTTGCGTCACGCTCCGGCGCGATGCTGCGCAACGAAGGTGCGCGCAAAATAAGAGTTGAAGAAAAGCAATGCAATGATTTTTTGCTTGTACGCGATCTTTTTTCAGACTTTGTGAAATCCGACTCGCGCCGCCTCTCGCCGATCTTCGCCTTCGTAGATCTCGAAGTCGGAGAAAAATCCCGGCGCCTCCGCCACGAGCAGCCGAAGCGTCGCAACCGCCAGCCGGCGAATCTCCAGCTCCGCACCCTCGCTCGACCGGAGCTCGAGCATCGTCCGCCACGCCCGTGCGTTCGCCGTCACCACGATCTTCGTCTCGGTGGAGTTCGGCAACACGCCACGCGCCGCCTCGCGGGCCATCTTCCGTCTGTGGACTTTGTCTCCCACCCACGCGTAACGCTCCATGAGCTGCTCCACGAGCGCGATGTAGCTCGCGAGAGCGCCGTCCACCTGGCTGCGCCACGCCTGCTCGAGCGCCTCGTCTCCTGCCACCGCGGGCGGCACGACGAAGCTCGCGTCCTTCTCGTCAACGTAGCGCTGCGACAGCTGGGAGTAGGCGAATCCCGCCCGGTGGCGCACCAGCTCGTGTGTGAGCGACCGGCTCACGCCCTCGAAGAGCAGCGAATAGCTCGCGTGCTCGAGGACGCTCCCGTGCCCCTGCCGCTTGATATTCTCGAGATAGTCCCGAGTCGTACGCCCCGCCGGATTGCGCTGGCTCATGTAGCACAGCCGTCCGGCGAACTCGGCGAGCTGCTCGCCGGGGGTGCTCTCGCCCATCCAGTGGACGCCCAGATGCTCGGGCGACGTAAAAGCGGGCTTCGCGAGAAGAGTGATGCGCGGCTCGTAGTAGTACACGGATCTCCAGTGTGCGCTATCGGCGGCTCAGCCGCCGCCGATCATCGAAAGTCGAAAGTTGCTCCAGCCTCGCTCGCGCTCCACGGCGTCGAGCGCCGCGCGTGCGTCCGCCGGAAGCGGCGGAAGCGCCGGATCGTACTTGATGTCGCCGAGCGGTGCGGCGCCCACTGGCACCTTCACGCCGGGATTGAAGATGTTCAGCGGATCGAACGCGCGCTTCACCTCGACGAACAGCGCCGTCGATCGCGGGTCCCACACCCTCTCCATAAGCGGCGTGCGGAGCCGTCCGTCGCCGTGCTCTCCCGCGAGAGTGCCGTCGAGCTGCGCGGCAAGCGACGTCACCTCGTCCAGAATTTCCTGCACCGTCTGCCGCCAGTTGGCGAGCTTCACGTCGACGAGCGGATTCACGTGGATGTGCGAATCGCCCGCATGACCGAAGATGACGCCTCGCACGCCATGGCGCGCAAGTACTTCACGGACTCCTCGCACGTACTGCGGCAGCTTTTCCGGTGGCACCGCCGCGTCCTCTATGAACTGCATCGATTTGAGGGAGGGGGAGAGCCGGTTCAAAATCGGGCTGGCAGCGTGTCGGAGCGTCCAGAGCGTCGCCTCATCCTCCGCGCTGAGCGCCACGGTGACGTGCGTCGCGCCGCAGGCGGTGAGCGCGTTCTCCATCACGCGCGCCATCGCCGTGGCCGCGCCGGAGTCACCGGCCTCGATCTCCACCAGGAGCACCGCCTCGCTCGAATCGTCGATCGTCACCGGCGCCTCGCCGCGGCGGGCCACCTCGATGAACGTGCGGTCGAGGAGCTCGCACGCGCTCGCGCCGCCGGTGCGCGCCCGCGCCGCGCCGTCCACCGCCTGCTCGAGCGTCGGGAACTCGGCCACGAGGCTGCTCGTCGCGCCCGGCAGCGACGCGAGCGAGAGCTCGACGCCCACGAAGATCGCCAACGTCCCCTCGCTGCCGACGAGGAGGTCAAGCAGCTCGCCGCTGCGCGCGTAGTCGGCGAGTGCGTAGCCCGACGAATCCTTCCGCACCCCTGGATGCGAGCGCGCGCGGGCGGGCGACGCGAGAATCGCCGCGTGCGCTCCGGCGAGGAATCTCTCGATCGCGGGCACGTCCGGCGGCGTCGCGCCCCGCCGTACCAGCGCGCGCGATCCATCTTCGAAGACGCAGTCGAGCGCCGTCACCCACGCGCGCGTGGCGCCGTAGCGCAGAGTGTGCGCGCCCGCCGCGTTCGTCGCTGCCATTCCGCCGATCGTGCAAAAGGCGCCGCTCGACGGGTCCACGGGGAAGCGGAGCTTGTACCCGCGCGCGCGCTCGTTCACGGCGCCGCGGAGCGCTCCCGGCCCCACCGTTACGCGCCGTCGCTCCACGTCCACAGCGCCGATGTCGTCGAGCCGGCTCAGGTCCACCACCACTCCCGCGCCCACCGCGCCGCCCGCCATCCCACTACCCGACCCGCGCGCGATGAGCGGCGTGCGCGTTCCTGCCGCCCAACGCACGAGCGCACTCACGTCGTCGGCGCTCGCGGGAACAGCCACAGCGGCTGGAATCGTGCGCGCGATTCCCGCACCCTCTGAGTACACGGCGCGCGCGGATTCGTCGTCGCGGAACACGCCGCGAAATCCAGCTGGCTTCACGCCGGTCACATTGGCGCTGCCGGCGCCCGTTGACAAGCCGCTCACGAGCCCGTCATCATGCAGCATGAAGAGCGAAGTGCCGCTGCGACACGTTGGGCCGCTGATCAAGATCGAAACCGACCGGCGATTGGGCCACGAGTGGGATGAATGGGACGGCGGTGCGCTCGACAACGGTGGCGACTTTCGCGCACCCGCGCGGCTGTACTTCGGCTTCACCGCCGTCGGCATCCTTCTCGTCGCACTGCTGGCCGCCGCGGCCGTCTACCTGCTCGCGCCGCGCCTCGCCCTCGTCTCGCGCCGCCTTCCCGTCGCACTCTACGTAGCGATCGTCGCCTTCGTCGCGCTCTCGTTCACGTGGCTTACGCTGCTCGCGCTCTCGGTGTGGACCGGCCGCGCGCTTCTGCCCGAGCGGCTCGCCGAGCGAGGGCTGCTCCTGCGCACCCTCAACCTCGCGTGGCGCGTAGGCGAGCTGCTCGGTGTGAAGCGCGACTGGACCGACCACGCGAGCGTCGCCGTGTACGATCGGCTTGCCCTCGCCCGCGAACGCCGCGTTGCGCCCTCTGAGCTGCTCATCCTCATCCCGCGCTGCCTCTCGCGCGAGGCGCTCGACGGCGTGCTCGAGATCGCGAAGCGCTACGGCGTATCCGCCTTCGTCGCCACGCGCGGACAGCTCGCGCGCCGCGTCATCCACGAACGGCGCCCCAAGGCGGTCGTCGCCGTGGCGTGCGAGCGCGATCTCGTGAGCGGGCTGCACGACGTCGCCGGCCGCGTACCAGTGCTCGGCCTCCCGATGACGCTCCCCAACGGTCCCTGCAAGGACGCGGCGCTCGATCTGGTACGGATGGATGAGTTTGTCCGGAAGTATCTGGTGAAGAAGATCTGAAGTAGAACCAGCGTCGCGAGTGGCAAATTCGTAGTCGTTCCCGGCGTCGAGCTCCCTCGCGGCTCGAGAAACCCGATGAAGGCGACGGTTCTCCAGCTCTCGGCTCGCGCTAGAGACCGAGGGCGCTCACGACCGGGGGTTCCACCGAGTAATCGTAGAATCCGCGCTTCGACTTCTTACCATAGTAGCCGGCGAGCACCATTCGCTTGAGCAGCGGCGGCGGCGCGTACCGCTTCTCGCGATATTCGTCGAACATGATCTCGGCGATCTTGTACGTCGTGTCCAGCCCGACGAAATCGAGCAGCGTGAACGGACCCATCGGGTAGCCGGTGCCGAGCATCATCCCC
>JANWLO010000126.1 GCA_025450815.1 Gemmatimonadaceae bacterium | reverse complement strand
CGCGCGAGAAGGCGGAGCCACGCGGCGACGTCGTCGACGAACGTCTCGAAGGTGAGTTGAGCTTCGGGGATCGCCGCCGAGCTGCTGCCGGCGAGCCCGCGCTTGTCGAAGCGCAGCGTGGCGATCCCTCGCTCGGCGAGCGCCTCCGCGAGGAGGCGCAGCGACGCGGGCGTGATGCCGAGTCCGTTGCCATCGCGGTCCGTCGGGCCAGATCCGGCGATGAGAAGCACTACGGGAACCGGATCGCTCGCTGGCGGCACGACGAGCGTGCCCGCGAGCCCGCCCGGCGCGCGAGCGAGCGTGACCGTCTCGGTGATGATGTTCAATGTCCTCCGCACTATCTGATTCTTTTCAGCTCGAACAGATAGCTCGCGGCCTCCCGCTCGTTGTACGCATACGTCCGCGGGTCGTCCGCCAACGCGACCTCCGAGACGCTGAGCACTCCCGCTCGGCGCGCCGCGAATTCCGGTAACAGCTGCTTGCGTGCACCCGAGTTCAGATCGACCTGCTCGACTCGCACCGGAGTCGAGTTCACCTGCCTCGTCCAGAGAGACTTTCCGTCCGGGCTGAAGCGGAGAACGATGTCGTTCGGTGTAAGCCCGGCCACGCGCTGCGATGTGCCGTCGTGTATCGAATACTGTCGATAGCCACTGTCGCCCTGTACGGCGACAATTCTTTGTCCATCGGGTGACGCGATCACCTTGCTCACGCCCTCCGGCGTGAACGGTCGAAATTCACCGTTCTCGAGGGGCCTGACATAACATCGCACACCGTGTGTGGGTTGGTTGCCACACACCATCAACTCGCTTTCATCTCCGAGAAGCGATGCCGCGACTATGCCTGCGAACTCGCCGTGATCGAGGCGGCGTGCCGTACCTGCGCCCGTGGGGAACATCATGAGTTTAACCGGCACGGATGGCACCGCGCTCAGCACCCATCGCTTGTCTCGCGTCATTCCGAGATCCGTGCCCTCCCCAATCCGCACCGCCGGTGACCCATCGGTTCGGCGAAGCATCACGGCGTAGTTCAGTCCTGCCATGTCCGAGCCGTCGCCGAAGACGAGCTGTGACCCGTCGCCAGCGAGAATCGGGAGAAAGCTGAGATTCAGCCACGACACATCCCGCGCGGCAGAATCACTTGCTCGCTTTACCCACATGCGCGTGAAAAAATCACCGCGAATGATCAGCCGGCGACCATCGGGTGCAACGTCCTGAATCGTGGCGTTGCCCACACCCGGTGAGCTCAGACGAATCTCGCCGCGCACCGTGACCTCGTTCACCTGCGCAATCCCGCCGTTCGTGCTCGCGCCGTAGAGGAGGCTCGCGCCGCCCGGAGTCCAGGCCAATCCCTCGATAGCCGGATACTGCGGCGTGAGCAGCTTGTGGCCTCCCTTGAGATCCACCACCGCGACGGCGCCGCGGTCGTCGCCCTTTTCGGGGTGCTCGTTGAAGGCGACGTGCTGGCCATCGGGGGCCACGCGCACGTCGCTCAAATATCCGGGCGACTCGTACAGCACCGTGCCGATTGGATACTCCAGCACATCCTTGCCGTCGACGTCGTGAGCGACTGCGAGCTGCGATCCGTCCGGCGACCAGTCGGCATCGTGTACGTCGGTGAGCAGCTCGCGCGGCATGCCGCCGCCCACCGGCATCCGAGCGAGCGTGCCCGTCAGCACGCGGTGGTGCTCGTATACCGCGCCCACGAGCACGGCCATTTCGTCCTTCGACGACACCGCCAGGAGATGTATTCCGCTGTCGCTGACGGCACGCGGCTGCGGATAGGCTGACGTCACCGTGTAGATGCGGGGCGAGTCACCCACCTCGGCAGCGCTGTACACGATGGATTCGCCATCTGCAGCATATCGCGCCGAGAAGATGGCCTGCGTGCGGAACGTCCGCTGCTCCATCGACAGGCCGGTGGATGCGCGATAGTCGCCCGAACGCCGGCCCGCCACGAACGCCGCGCTCGCGATTGCCACGCCAGCGACGAGCATCGCGGCCCACCGCGCCATTCGACCCGCGAGCGAGCGCCGACGCGCGGGCGCGTGCGCGGTTTCGTGTACCGTCGCGCGCAGCGATTGCCCACCGTCGCGAAGCGCCTCGGCGAACGCCGCCGCCGATGCGAACCGATCGGCCGCGAGCTTTTCGAGCGACTTCTGGACAGCTGCATCCACGTGCGGCGCAACCGTCCGGCGCTGCCCCGTCAGACTCCTTGGCGACTCGGTCATCACCTTCGCGACGATCGATTGAGCCGTTGGTCCGACGAACGGTGGCTCACCGACCAGCATCTCGTACAACACGCAGCCCAGCGAGTACACGTCGGTGCGCGCGTCTACCTCACGCGCGCCCATGGCCTGTTCGGGGCTCATGTAGGTCGGCGTCCCCAGCGACATCCCCGTCTCGGTCATGCGCGCGCCGCCGGTCTTCGACGCGGCAAGCGCGATCCCGAAATCGGCCACTACGGCGTGGCCGCGCTGGAGCAGAATGTTCTCGGGCTTGATGTCGCGGTGGATCACGCCACGCTCGTGCGCGTATTCGAGCGCATCCGCGACCTCGGCCGCGATGCGCAGCGCATCATCGACGGGGAGCTGCTTCTCGCGCTCCAGGCGATCGCGCAGCGACTCGCCCTCCACGTACGGCATCACGTAGAACACGGTGCCGTTTACTTCGCCCGAATCGTGGAGCGCGAGAATGTGCGGATGCTGCAGATTCGCCGTGGTCTTGATCTCGGCGAGAAAGCGTGCGGCGCCGATGGCGATCGCGAGCTCCGGCTTCAGCACCTTGACCGCGACCTTGCGGTTGTGCTTCAGGTCTTCGGCGAGATACACGGTGGCCATTCCGCCCGCGCCGAGCTCGCGCTCGATGCGGTACCGGTCACCGAGCGCGGTGGAGAGGTCTGCGAGCGGGTCGCTCATGACACCAATGTGGCGCCGCGAACGAGTGTGCGGGAGGTCAAGCTCGCGTCCGCAATCGGTGGCAATTGTCATCCCCGGGTCGTAGATTCGCCGCGTCCCCACCCCTCACGCGGCAGCCGACATGTCGGATCTTCGATCGCGCCTCCAGGAATCCCTCACCGGGAGCTATACGCTCGAGCGCGAGCTCGGTGGCGGAGGCATGTCGCGGGTGTTCGTGGCCGAGGAGCACCGGTTGGGACGCAAGGTGGTGGTGAAGCTGCTCTCGCCCGAGCTCTCGGCCGCGATGTCCACCACGCGGTTCGAGCGCGAGATCCGCGTCGCGGCATCGCTCCAGCAGGCGAACATCGTCCCGGTGCTCTCGGCCGGCGATCTCGAGGGGCTGCCGTACTACACCATGCCGTACGTGGAGGGCGAGAGCCTTCGTGCGCGGTTGGGGCGCGGCCCACTGCCCATCGCGGAGGCGGTGAGCATTCTGCGCGACATCTCGCGCGCGCTCGCGTACGCGCACGACCACGGCGTGGTGCACCGCGACATCAAGCCGGACAACGTGCTTCTCTCCGGGCATACCGCTGTCGTCACCGACTTCGGCATCGCAAAGGCCATCGCGGCCGCCGCGTCCGCGCCGGCGGGTGCCACGCTGACGCAGCTCGGCACGGCCATCGGGACGCCGGCGTACATGGCGCCCGAGCAGGCGGCGGGCGACCCCGGCACGGATCACCGAGCCGACATCTACGCGTTCGGATGTGTGGCGTACGAGCTGCTCGCGGGGCGACCGCCCTTTGCGGGGCTGCCGCCGCACAAACTTCTCGTTGCGCACATGAGCGAGACGCCGGCAGCCGTCAACACGCTCCGTCTCGACTGTCCGCCTGCACTCTCCGCGCTCGTGATGCAGTGCCTCGCGAAGGATCCCGCGTCGCGTCCCGCGAGCGCGAATGAGCTGCTGCAACGTCTCGACGCCGTCGCATCGCCCTCCGCGCCGCAGGCCGCGATGCCGGGGATTCTCATCGGTGGCCGCTCGATGGTTTGGCGCGCACTCGCGGTGTACGCGGCCGCGTTCGTGGGCGTCGCGATCGTCGCGCGAGCATCGATCATTGCGATCGGGCTCCCCGAGTGGGTATTCCCCGGTGCGCTCGCCGTGATGGCGCTCGGCCTGCCTGTGATCCTGTTCACGGCGTACACGCAGTACGTGTCGCACCGCATGGCGACCGCGACGCCGACGTACACGCCGGGTGGCACGCCTTCGCTCGCCGGCGCGCAGGGGACGATGGCGACGCTCGCAATGAAGGCTAGCCCGCACGTCTCCTGGAAGCGCACGATTCGCGGCGGCATCGCCGCCGTGAGCGTGTTCGCGCTGCTCGTCGTCGCTTGGATGACCATGCGCGCCCTCGGCATCGGACCTGCGGGATCTCTGCTCGCCTCCGGCAAGCTCTCGCCGAGCGACAAGGTGCTCGTCGCCGCGTTCGACGCACCGGCGGCCGACTCGTCGCTTGGGTCCACGATCGCGGAGGCGGTGCGAACGAACCTGGCGCAGAGCCGCGCGGTGCACGTGGTGCCCACGAGCGGCGTGGTCGCGGCACTCGAGCAGATGCAGCGGCCGGATACGGCGCGCGTGGACCTCGCGACGGCGCGCGAGATCGCGCAGCGCGCGGGAGCGAAGGCCGTCGTCGCTGGGAGCGTGGTGCCTGCAGGCAGCGGATACATCGTCACGGCAAGGCTCGTGGCCGCGGAGACGGGAGACGAGCTCGCGTCGTACCACGAGTCGGCGAAGGATGCGGGCGACTTGATTCCGGCGGTGGATCGCCTCACCAAGTCGCTGCGCGGGAAGATCGGCGAGTCGCTGAAAACCGTGCGTGAGGCGCCACGACTCGATCAGGTGAGCACAGCGTCGCTCGAGGCGCTGCGCAGCTACACGGAAGGCCTGCATGCCAACGACGTCGTGGGCGACTACTCCGCCGCGATCCAGCACTTCCGCGATGCGGTCCGGGAGGACAGCACTTTCGCAATGGCCTACGTGCAGCTTGCGTTCTCGCTGCAGACGATCGGCGGTGCGACCAATCGAGCGGAGGCGGACGCGGCGCTCACCACCGCCTTTCACTTGCGCAATCGCTTGCCGGAGCGCGAGCGGTACGACGTGGAAGGTGCGTACTACTATTCCGCCGGTGAGCGCGCGAAAGCCATTCAGGCGCTCCGTCGCGCTGTGGAGCTCGACTCCACGAACATCGACGCGGTCAACACGCTGGCCAACGCGCTCAGCGATACGCGCGACTACGCCGGTGGCGTGCAGATGTTCAAGCTCGCGCTCGCGAGCGACCCGAACGACGGCACGATCCTGACTAATCTCGCGACAACGTATACGATCATGGGTCGGCACGCGGCATTCGACTCGATGATGACGGTGTTGGCGAGCCGCAACGCCTCCTTTCCGACGGGACCGGTCCGCTTTGACGAACTTTGGTCGCGGCGCGACTACGACGATGCGGAGAAATTCGCACGCGCGGGAGCGGACACCGCCAAACCTCTCGCCGCGCTCGGCGCGCAGGATGCGCTCGTCGGGATCGCAACGTTGCGCGGCCGGCTGCACGAGGCTGAGCGCCGGTTTGCGCAATTGAGCGAAGCGAGACTACGCGCGCGTGGCGACAGCACGAATCCATACCTGGTCGCGCACTTTCACGCGATGGTGGACGGCCAGCTCCGCGGCGACGTGCCGCGCGGACTCGCCGCGCTCGACGCTGCGCTTCGCGCGACGCCGCCTACTTCCGTTCCCGTCTCGGGCGACCAAAGCATGTGGGTCGCGTATGCCTACTCGCGCCTCGGCGCCACCGCGAAGGCGCGCGAGGTGATGAGCCAACACGAGGCACGACTCGACAGTGTGGGTCGACGCAAGGACGCAGTGTTCCTCGCGCGCACTCGCGGCACAATCGCTCTGGCGGAGGGGAAAGCCGACAGCGCCGTCGCCTATTTTCGCCGCGGCGATATGGAGGCCGACGGATTGCCGAGCGCGAGCTGCACCGTCTGCACGCCGCTGTTCATCGGTCTTGCGTTCGATCGTGGTGGCCACTCCGATTCGGCGCGCACGTATCTGCGCCAATACGTCGAGATGAGCGGCACCAATCACTCTGGCGTCGATCGTTACTATCTCGCACCGGTACTCTATCGCTTGGGCGAGTTGTACGAGAGCGCGGGCGATGCGAAGCTCGCCACGGAGTACTACGGCCGTTTCGTGGACTTATGGGCGAACGCCGATCCGGATTTACAGCCGCGTGTGGCGGAGGCGCGGAAGCGAATCGACCATTTGAATCGCGCGAGTCGGTGAGGGACGCTCGAGAGAACGGCGCCGGATCACCATTCCTCCTTGCGTGAAGCGGCTGGTCGAGGATCACCCACGTGGCACACGCGCACGTTAGCGGACCCGGAAGAATCGGTTCTGACCCGCTGATGCGTCAAAATCCCGAGTGGCATGCGTCGTTCGACGTACATAAGCAATCGGCTCCCGATCGTAGCATGTGATCACCGCTGATGAGAGCGGTCACTTGCAGGGAGGCGATCATGCGTACTCGAGCCCGCGTCACCCTTTGTCTGGCCGCACTGCTGCTCGCCGGCTGCGATATGCCGACGTTTCCGGGAATAACCTGCATTCCGTTTGAGCCCGGTGACTGCGGCACTCCGGTCGGGACGTATGACCCGCCCGACCTCATGATCGGCTTTCCTGAGTCGAAGCTCGACACAAGTGCGAGCGCGACTGGCCGGGGAGCTCGCGGCCTGCTGCGGGTCGGCGACTCGGTGACGTTTTACGTCGTGTCGGGGTTGAATTTCCCCAACGATACGGTGCGAAATGTGAGCTGGGCCGCGGATACAACGACCGCGCACGTCTTGGTGCGATCAGATGGCGGCATGACGCTGGTAGCAACCGCGCTCGGAGCCGTCGTGATCTATACCGGCGACATCGTCGCGAGCTGGGTGGCTTGCCAAACCACTGCGGAGGTCCTCACGTGCACGACAATAAACGAGATTGACGTGGTTCCGTGAAAATCGGACTCGCCAGAAGAGCCGTGTCCCAAGGCCCCAGAACATCCGCGATTTAGAATCGCACCTTCAACGGCGGGCAGATCGACTGCACAGAGCCGAACGGATCGCTCGAGATTTTGCTGGAGTCGGGCACAGTTGCGAACGGCACGGTCAACGGGAATGCGATCGCGTTCGACCGGACTTCGACTCCGGGCGCGATCCCACTACACGTCATAAGCTGCGTGGGGTCCGCACTTTCGTCACTGCGTCCCGCTCACGGTGTGCAAGCGGAACTCGAAGTCGCTTGTGCGCCGCCGGGCACAATGATCTGCCATCCCGCTGCGTCTGCAAGCACGAAGGTACTCGTGCTCGGACTTGCTTCGATTCGGGATGAAGAAGGCGCCAGTGTTCCCAACGAGAGCGACGTCGCGTTCGTCCACGTGAACGTGCTCGTATCCGTCCCGCCGCCTTCGTGCACCCCGATCACGCGGAACACCGCGGTTGGTGGCAAGGTGATGCATGCCTGCTCATTTCAGCATCTCCTCTTCAAGCGTGCGCCGTACCATGAACAGTTGGCAGTCAATGCTCGAGCGAGGTCGCTCACGAATCAAATAGGAAGCGCCGGCACAGCCCCCACAAGCCTGAGCGCTCCACGCGCGCTTACCTGGAAGTTGGAAACAGCAGCTCGTTCCCGTCGGGATCGCTCACCTGGATCACGTCGTAGCCCCACCAGGAGTCCTTGCTCGGAACGGCGCGCTCATCCAGCTCACGACGAAGTTCAGCGAGTGCCTCCGGGATTAGCGAGATGAATAGTCGCGCGCGACCGCTCCGCGCGGCATCCTCGCAGAGTATGATCTCACATTCTCCCCGAGCTACCTGGCAGACCGTGCCCGCGCCGTCGCCTTCATGCCAGTCCTTCTGGAAGCCGAGCTGGTCGACATAGAACTGAATCGCACGATGCACGTCGGCGACGAATAAGACTGGGCGTGTGTACCACCGTTGCCCAGTCTGCGGTTTCATAGTTTGCTCCGTCATATTCGGCTCCGCACTAAGATGCCGTCCGGGAATCACCTGCCGCGAAGGCCGTGCCCGAACCTATACCTGAACAAATCGCAGCGTGTTCCCGTCCGGATCATCGACGTAGAACTCGCGAGTGCCCCATGTCTGGTCGATCGGGCCTTCATGGACCTCCACTGGCGCATCCGGATTGCCCGGCGTCTCAAGTCCGCGCGACCGGAGTGTCCGAAAAAGTGCGTCGATGTCGTTCGTCGTGATCGCAACCGCGGTGCCGAAAACCCCATCGCCGCGATGACTCGAGAGATACAGGAAGCCACCATCGCGCGCGAGAACGCTGAACGAGGGATCGTTGACTTCGTCATTACCACCTACGCGTTCGAAATCGAGGATGTCACCGTAGAATGCGAGTGCCTGCCGCATGCTGCGGCATCGGAGCGTCGGAATGATTGCCATGAATTTTCCTCTGTCCGTTCTTCTCTCAGCTGTTGTCAGGTAGTGGCTTCGCCCGCGCACTTCTGCAGATCGACAGCTCACCGATTGCGCAACGACTACTCGAGCGTGCGTGACGCCGTTTCAGCTAAAATCAGGCGGGGACGCAGAAGAAAGTACAGCGCAGGGAGCACGAAGAACAGCAAAATGTAGCTGCTGTAGAACCGGAGTTCCCAAGCGTTAAACTCTCGCACCCCGCTCGCATCGAGTAACCGAATAAAAGTCCCGTGTCGGCTCAGGAATGCTTGAGATCCGTGATGCCGGAGCGTCCCGCCGTGAGACCAGAGCACGAACCAGAAGAAGTTGATCAGCGCGTATGCGCCAACCGCTCGATACAGATAGCGCGCCCACGCAGGCCACCGATGGATGAATGCGGCCAGATTGTCGTCACGCGTCTCACGACGCCGCGCAAGATCGACGAGGACAATGCCCACAAAGCTGAAACTGATGAGGAACGCGATCACAATCGACAGCGGCCCGAACGGCGTATGGCCGAGAACGGCGAGCACGTGTACCACCGCGACAGCTGCTGCCGCGGTGAGTGCGAGTGACGCGATGACGCGGCTCATCAGGATTGTCATGGGTCGGGAGTTCGTCGCCCTCACGTCCTGGACATCCTCCGCGAGCTCACGTGAGGAAGCTCAGGATGCGATGACGATATCGAGTGCGTTCGTCGGCTGCAACCGAGAGTCAGGCAGCCGGCCGGCGTCGACCGTCACCGGTGCCATCGGTCTCGGGGAGCACGGCGAACACGTGCGCCGCCTGCGGCCTGAAGTCGACTACCACGAGCGGCTGCGTTTCGCGATCGGACGCGGCGAATACCGCGACACTCGCTGCGCTGACGGGCGTGTCGCGCAGATCCGCCAATTCATAGCCTCCGGCAGCTGGGGAGGCCACCATGTCCGCGAAATCCCCGCGCGAAGATGGCCAGTAGCGCCGCGCGATGAGACCATTCGGGGCGAGAGCTCGCCCGGCGGCTTCCACCTGCTCGCGCACGAGCCCGTAGCCGGACGAAGGCGCAAGCACGCCATGCGCGAGGCCCGTGAGCAGGTCCAACGTGGTCGTGCCGATGGGGACACCAGCGTACCGCACGTGAAGCTCCATGACTGCTCCGCGAGACGGATGACTCGATGCAGAGTTGCGTGAACCACGGCGAGATCTCTTCCTCCGAAACACCGTGTGTGTTCGGGAGTTCCATAGCGAGAGACGCCAATCGGATCCCAGTCGCACAGGAGAGCCGCGCGGATTGCGTTCTGGACGTCCTCTGATCGCGTTTCTATCCATGAGATTTGCTCAATCCGCGCGCAACGCCTGCACCGGCTCTATGGACGTCGCCCACCGCGCCGGCAGATACGCCGCCGCCGCTGTGACACCCAGCAGCACGAGGCAAGCGACCGCGAGCGCAATCGGATCGGTCGGACTCACCTGGAAGAGCAGCGTTGTCAACAGTCGTGACGTCATGAGCGCGACGACGAGGCCGACGGCCGCGCCGATCCCCGCGATGACTCCAGCCCGCCGGAGTACCTCGGCTCGAACTCGTTGCGGCGTCGCGCCGAGCGCCATGCGGATTCCGAACTCGCGCGTCTGATCACGCACGAGCGCCGCCATCACGCCGAAGAGCCCGATCGCCGCGAGGAGCAGTGCGGCGAATCCGAAGGTCGACATCAGCAGCGCTCCAAGGCGCGGTTGTGCGAGTGGCTGCGCGAGGATCCCATCCATCGTCTGTGGTTGCCAGAGCACGACGTCCGGATCGACCTCCAGTCCGGCGGCGCGCAAGGCGGGCAGCAGCGCCGACAGCGCCACGGTGCTGCGAATGGCAATCGAGCCTTGCCAGAATCCCTGCAGCGAGGGCAAGAACACCATCGGCGAAGCTTCCCGTAGCGTGCGCAGGTGCGTCTCGCGCGCGATGCCGATGATGGTGCGCCATCCATCGCCGCCGATGAGATTCGCTGGCAGCGCACCGGGTACTCGAATGCGCTTCCCGATCGGGTTCTCGTTCGGCCACAGGCGATGCGCGACAGATTCACTCACGATCGCGACGAGTGGCGACGAATCGTCATCCCGCTCGGTAAACGCGCGCCCGCGCAGCAGCGGTACACCGAACGTCTTGAAGAATTCCGGACCGCACATCTCCGTCGGAAACATCGGGTTGGTCGCTGCATCTTCGGCCAATCGCCCGTCCACCGCGAACCGAACCTGCCAGACGCCATTGCCGAGCATCGGCGGCACAACGAGTTGCGTAGCATCCGTGACTCCCCGGATCACGCTGACCTGATGGACCACGCGATCGCCGAGACTCACCAGAGTCGAGGCTGAAGTATCCCGCTGCGCGTTCCATGAATACCACAAGATGGAGAGATGATCGCTCACGAAGCCCTTGTCCTGCCCCTCCAGTCGCGCGAGGCTCCGCACCAGGAGCGATGCACCGGCGAGCATCACCATCGCGAGCGCGATCTGCGAGGCAACCAGCCCCTGTCGAACAAGGCGGCGCCGCGCGGTCTCGCTACCCGTCCGCGAGTCGATCCGCAGTGGTGAGGCAAGATTCCCCCGCGCCGCGACGAGTGCGGGCCCGATTCCGAAAAGCACCACGGTGAGCAATGCGACCGCGGCGGCAACTCCTACCGATGCACCGGCGAGCTGTACCTGGTCGAGGCGCGGAAGACCCGGCGGCGCGTACGCGACGAGTAGTCGGAGCACTACGTTGGCGACGCAGAATCCGAGCACACCACCGGCGACCGCGATCGCGAGCGCCTCGACGAGAAGCTGCTGCACGATGTCGCCGACGCGCGCGCCGAGGGCGCGCCGCACGGCAATCTCGCGCGCGCGTGCTGAGGCCCGCAGAAGGAGCAGGTTGCCGACGTTCAAGCACGCGAT
>JANWLO010000125.1 GCA_025450815.1 Gemmatimonadaceae bacterium | reverse complement strand
GCGCGTTCCTGCTCGCGGCCGGGCATCCCGGCAAGCGCATGGCACTGCCGCACGCACGAATCATGATCCACCAGCCGTCTGGTGGCGCGCAGGGCACCGCGGCGGACATCGAGATTCAGGCGCGGGAGATTCTGTATCTGCGCGCGAAGATGAACGAGCTAATGGCAAAGCACACCGGACGACCGGTGGAACAGATCGAGCGCGACATCGACCGCGATCGCTTCATGAGCGCGGAAGAGGCCCGGGAATACGGAATAATCGACGCTGTGATAGCGCAGGAGCGTACCCTTGTCACAGCAGAGAAGAAGGCAATGGTGTGACGCTTGTGAAATGATTCACAAGCTTGTCAATCCGCTTGACCGCGCCGCGCGAGGCGTGTTAACTATCCACGCCTCCCTGCGCCTCGCTTCCTCTCCGGCCGCCCCTCCCCCGCTCTTTCTCGCTATCGCGGATGCCAATGTCTCACGATAAACACCTGCGTTGCTCTTTCTGCGGAAAGTCCAAGGACTCCGTCCGGAAGTTCATCTCGGGCCCATCCGTCTACATCTGCAACGAGTGCATCTCCCTCTGCAACGAGATCCTCGCTGAAGATGAAGAGAGAGAGGTAGCGGAGGCGATCACTCAGGTTCCGACGCCCCAGGAAATCAAGGACGTTCTCGACCAGTACGTGATCGGCCAGGAACGCGCCAAAAAAGCCCTCGCCGTTGCCGTCTATAATCACTACAAGCGCATCAACTGCACCACCGGTCGCGACGACGACGTCGAGCTCGACAAGTCGAACATTTTGCTCATGGGCCCCACCGGCGTCGGCAAGACGCTGCTCGCCCAGACGCTCGCGCGCATTCTCGACGTGCCCTTCACCATCGCCGACGCCACCACCCTCACCGAGGCCGGCTACGTTGGCGAGGACGTCGAGAACATCCTCGTGCGCTTGCTGCAAGCCGGCGAGTTCAACGTCGCCGAGTGCGAGCGCGGCATAGTCTACATCGACGAGATCGACAAGATCGCTCGCAAGAGCGAGAACCCGAGCATCACGCGCGACGTGTCCGGCGAAGGCGTGCAGCAAGCGCTGCTCAAGATCCTCGAGGGAACGGTCGCCTCCGTGCCGCCGCAGGGCGGACGCAAGCACCCGCAGCAGGAATACATTCAGATCAACACGAAGGACATCCTCTTCATCTGCGGCGGCGCGTTCGACGGGCTCGAGAAGATCATCGAGGCGCGCACCGGCCGCCGCCAGATCGGATTCACCAAGGAGGAGCTGGCGAACGGGAAGGCCAACGACCTCGCGAAGAATCCATTCGCTGACGTCGAGCCCGACGATCTGCTGCGCTACGGGCTAATCCCCGAGCTGGTGGGCCGCCTCCCCGTTACTGTCGCCCTCGAGGCGCTCGACGCGGACTCGCTCGTGCGCATTCTCAAGGAGCCCAAGAACGCGCTCACCAAGCAGTACACCAAGCTGTTCGAGCTCGAAGAGGTGAAGATCACCTTCGACGAGGCGGCGCTGCGCGGCGTCGCCCAGCGCGCGCTCAAGCGCGGCACCGGCGCGCGCGGCCTGCGTGCCATCCTCGAGGAGCTCATGACCGACGTCATGTTCGATATCCCATCCCGCGACGACATCACGGAGGTCAAGATCACCGAGTCGTGCGTGCTCAATGGGACACCGCCTCTGTTGGAGATCTCGGCGAAGAGACAGAAGAAAGAGGCGTGAGCGTCGCGGATGACGGCGCGGGCATCGCGGACGCCGGCGCGCATTTAGAGGCGGAAGGCGAGCCCAAGCTATAAGCTATGAGCCGTTAGCCCTGAGCCGCGAGCTTGTGCCGACGTGGGGCCGGAGCGTGCTCACATCTCAATGCTTCCCGCTCACAGCTATCGGCTAGGGCTCGCTGTGAACGTCGCGATCCCAACACGCATCGCGATGCGGAAGTAGGCTGGGCCCCACCCCAACATCACTGGACCATATCGTGGCTCCCCACGCTCGCAATGTCCCGCTGCACATCGGCATTGAGCGGATCGAGCTTCGGCCACTGCCGCACGTCGTCGGGGAGGAACGCCCCCGCCATCGACGCCATCCCGCCCTGCCGCACCACGTGCCCCGTCGGATTGTAGTACTCCGCGACGATCCGATAGCGATGCTGCGCTAGCAATGGTAGCGCCTCCTCGTGAAAGCCGAACACGCGCTGGCCGAGCGTCACGAGATGACCGTCCGCCGTGCGCGTGGTCTTGAGCTTCACGAGCGTCTTTCCATTCTCGGCGTCTTCGAGCCGCACCGATACGGCGTAGTCGTGCATGTGGCCGCCGATCGCGAGCATCGCGCCACTCAGCGGCATCGTGAACTCCGCCTTCTTCTCGGACTTCCCGGGCGGAAGATCCCACGCCGACGTGCCGCCGACGACGCAGTTCACGTCCGCGAAGAACGGCATTACGTTGATCGTGCGACCGTGGCTCTCCGGAATCCACGGCAGCGTCACGATCACGTACGCGTGCTCAACCGTCTTTCCGCTCACGTCGTGGAACGCGGAGTAGAGTCCAAGCGTATCGTTCTTCTCGAGCGGCACACCAACGCCGCCCGGCAGTAGCACGCCGGGAGTCTCCTTGCCTACAGCCATGAGGCGCTCGACCATCGGATAGAGAAGCTCGCGCCGGCTGTAGTTCGCCAGACCGACGTGATGCACCATCCCCTGCGGCAGCGCCGCGCCCTTGGCGGCGTCGCCGTCGCAAAGCTTCACCGAGTACCCACGCACCCAGCCGGTGACGGGCCACGCGACGCTCAGCACCGGCGTATCCATCATCGTCATCTCGCCGGACCCATGCGCCATCGCCGCGACACGAAAGGGACCGGCAACGATGCGTATCTCCTGGTGCGCCGTGTCCACCTGCACGCCGGAGGAGGCCATCACCATCCCCTCCATCGCATTAGCCGGAGGCGCTACGGCCAGGCGCAACGCAGCGCCCGTGGGACATTGCCGTACGTCGGATTGTGCTGCGGCCCGCGCCGCGAAAAGAACCAGAAGAACGATGACAGCACGTCGCATTGAGCTCCTCATTGAACCGACTGACGCGCGACGATACCGCGAGAGCCCAGAGACTCTCGTTTGTGCCGCGCCCAGTAACATGCACCCAGGACGGCACCTCACGCGAGTCATTCTCGAAGGACACCAGGACAATTACGACGTATATTTGAAGCCATGCCGCTGATAATCATGCGCGCCGTGGAGCGATTCGAGCTCGAGGAGCGACTGCCCGTGCTCCCGCTCCGGGACGTCGTGATCTTTCCCTACATGGTGATTCCGCTGCTCGTGGGCAGGCAAGCATCGCTTGCGGCCGTCGAGTCCGCGCTCGCGGGAGATCGCTGGATCTTTCTCGTCGCGCAGCGCACCGCGGACACGCAGGATCCCGTCGCGGCCGATCTCTTTCGCGTGGGCGTCGTGGGACGGGTGCTTCAGATCGCCCGGCTCCCCAACGGCACGACCAAGGTTCTCGTCGAGGGAGTCGCGCGCGCGAAGGTCACGCGCTACGCGCCCACCGATCAGGTTCTGCGCGCGATCGTCTCCGCGTTCGCGCTCGACGAGACCGCCGGCGGCGCCGACGAGCGCGCGATGGCGCGGCGCGTCGTCACTCTGTTTGAGGAATACGTCGCGTTGCACCGGCGGCTCCCCGCAGAGGTCGTCGCGCTCGTGCAAGGTACGGAGGCGCGCGAGAAGCAGGCGTTCGCGATCGCGGCGCACATGCTCGTGAAGCTCGAGGCGCGGCAGGAATACCTGCAGGCCGCGAGCATCGGCACGATCTTCTCGCTGCTCGCCGACACGCTCACCTCCGAGATCGAGATTCTGCGGCTCGAGCGCAAAATCGAAGGTGAGGTGCGCGGATCGCTCTTCCAGAACCAGCGCGAGTTCTATCTCCAGGAGCAGCTCAAGGCGATCCACCGCGAGCTGGGACAGGAAGAAGGCGAGGGCTTCGACGATCTTACCGCAGCTGTCGAAAAGAAACAGCTGCCGCCCGCCGTCCGCGAGCGCGCGGACCGCGAGCTGCGCAAGCTTCGCCGCACCGCGCCGCTGTCCCCCGAGTCCACCGTCACGCGCAACTATCTCGACTGGATCGTGGCACTCCCCTGGACGGAACGCAGCGACGACGTCATCGATGTCGCCCGCGCGCAGGCGGTGCTCGACGAAGATCACTTCGGGCTCGTCGACGTGAAGGACCGCATCCTCGATTACATCGCGGTGCTCGCGCTGGTCGGCCGGCTCGAGGGTCCAATCCTCTGCCTGGTCGGGCCACCCGGCGTCGGCAAGACATCGCTCGGCCGCTCCATCGCCCGCTCGCTCGGCCGCACCTTCGTTCGCATGTCCCTCGGCGGCGTGCGCGATGAGGCGGAAATTCGCGGGCATCGTCGCACGTACATCGGCTCGCTGCCGGGCCGCGTGATCCAGGCGATGCGGCGCGCCGGCGTCGTGAATCCCGTCATCCTCCTCGACGAGGTGGACAAGCTCGGGCAGGACTGGCGCGGCGATCCAACCTCCGCGCTGCTCGAAGTGCTCGATCCCGAACAGAATATGGCGTTCAACGATCACTACCTCGAGGTCGACTACGATCTCTCGCAGGTGCTGTTCGTCACCACCGCGAACTCGCTCGCGCAGATTCCCGAACCGCTGCGCGATCGCATGGAGATCATCCGGCTGCCCGGCTACGTCGACCACGAGAAGCACGCGATCGCGCGTCAGTTCCTCGTGCCGCGACAGCTCACGGCGCACGGGCTCGACCCGAAGCTGGTGACGCTCGACTCGGACGTGATCCCGGCGATGACGCGGCTCTACACTCGCGAAGCGGGAGTGCGCGAGCTCGAGCGCCGCATAGCGCGCATCGCACGCAAGCTCGCGCGTCGCGCGGCGGCGGCGAATCAGGTCGTTCCCGAGCCGATGCACGTGGCCGCGTCCGACCTTAAGGCGCTGCTCGGCGTTCCACCGTTCGAGGCCGAGGAGCAGACGCTCGAGGATCGAATCGGCGTGGCGACGGGACTCGCGTACACATCGGTTGGCGGCGACCTGCTCGAGATCGAGGTCGCAGTCGTGCGCGGGCGCGGTCGGCTCCAGCTCACCGGCACGCTCGGCGACGTGCTCAAGGAATCCGCGAACGCGGCGCTCACGTACGCTCGCTCGCGTGCGACCGCGCTCGGCATCGATCCCGAATTCCCCAAGACGCGCGACATCCACGTGCACCTTCCCGCGGGTGCGACACCGAAGGATGGTCCGTCGGCGGGGATTGCGATCGCGGCAGCGGTGGTGAGCGCGCTCACCGGTGTGCCGGTTCGCGGCGACACCGCGATGACGGGCGAGGTCACGCTGCGTGGGCGCGTGCTCCCCATTGGGGGGCTCAAGGAAAAGCTCGTCGCGGCACAGCGCGCGGGAATCACGCACATCATTATTCCCGAGGGAAACGCGCGCGAGATCGAGGAGATTCCCGCTGACATCCGGGAAGGTCTGCACTTTCATCCGGTGTCGACGATGGATCAGGTGCTCGCGCACGCGCTGCGCACCGCGCGACTCGTGGCGCAGCCTGACATCGCGCTCGCGCCAGCGGTTACGCATTGAGCCCAACTGACAATCCGCTTGTCATTCGCGACATCGAATTCCTGGGCGGAATGGCGTCGCCCACCAGCTGGCGCCCGCCCGATCTGTCGCTTCCCGAGGTTGCGTTCAGTGGGCGCTCGAACGTCGGAAAATCGTCGCTGCTCAACGCGCTCGTGCAACGCAAGGCGCTCGCGCGCGTGAGCAAGACGCCCGGCAAGACGCGCGAGATCAACTTCTTTCGCGTGAACCACACATTCGTGCTGGCGGACCTTCCCGGCTACGGCTTCGCTCGCGTCGCGAAGACGACGCGCGAGCTGTGGCGGCCGCTCATCGAGGGATATCTGCGCCACAGCGCGCCGCTGCGCGGAGTCGTGCAGCTCATCGACTCGCGGCATCCGCCCACGCCGGACGATCTGCTGATGCTCGAGTTTCTCTCGGAGATCGGCGTGCCCACGGTGGTGGTGCTGACGAAGATCGACAAGCTGCGCAGCACGGAGCTCCAGCAGCGAATCATCGAGATGACAAGCGCGCTGGGGCTCGAGGAGGCGCAAGTGATCCCATTCAGCACGGTGGCGAAGGTGGGGCGCGATGAGCTCGCTGAGGCGGTGGTGCAGCTCGTGTCGGAGCCTTCGTGGCGCGCGGTAGAATCGACCGGGGTGTGAGGCGCGAGCGGGTTGTATAGCTTTCGGGTATCCGCCCGCCACTCTCTTACCAGCGCTCGGCAATGGCCATCTATCCGCTACGCAAGCTTCCATCGCCGCCCAGTCTGCCGGTGATCGACGCGTGGGTCGAGCAGCTCGAGCACGAGCTATCCGCTCCCACGGCCGACCGGGCCGAGATCTGCAGGCGGGCGCTCTGCGCACTGACGTTTCCGGCGTACGCGAGCTCTTGGGAGACGGCGGTAGCGGACGAGTCGCTTTCCCTCTCCACCCGCGCCGCGCTGATGTCGCTCGACCCGCGAAACGTCACTCTCGAGCCGGAGTATTACGCCGAGTGCGATGACGCGCGATTTCAGCGCGTGAAGCCGCTGCTCTGGCTCTGGTACAGCTTCGATCGCACCGTGCTCGGCGGACAGAACGTGGAGGCCGGAGTGCGGCTTCGCCGCATGCTCGCGGCGCTCATCTTCAAGCGGTGCGGCGAGCGCTTCAAGGCATTTCAGAACGTCGAGTTTTCCTTCGGGTTCAACATGGAAGTGGGGGACGATTGCGTCGTCCATCGCAACGTTCTCCTCGACGACCGCGGCGGCATCGTGCTCGGGAACAAGGTCTCGATCTCCGACTTCGCGAACGTGTACTCGCACACCCACAGCATAGTGGACCAGCGCGACGTAACTGACGCGACGACGGTGCTCGAGGACGGCGTGCGCATCACGTATCACGCGACTATCCTTGCCGGTGTGCACGTGGGCTGCGACGCGATGGTGGGCGCGATGGCCGTGGCGACGCGCGATGTGCGCCCGCACCACGTCTACGTCGGCATTCCGGCCAAAAGCGTACGGGTGAAGCCGAGCGCGCCGGAGCAGAACGATTGCCTGCCCACAGCCCGCGAGCGGCGCGCGCCGCAATGAGCAGACCGATTGACCACAGCGCGCGGCGCGTGTGGGCAACGCTTATCGTGCTCGTGGCGTGCGCAGCCTGCAGGCGGGGCAACGCGCAGGAGTCGCTTCAGATCACGATGGCGAAGCAATCCATCACGCTTTCGGCGGGCGACACGGCAACCTTGCGTGCGGTGGTGACCATTGCGGCGCAGGAGGCGCCGGTGACGCTCAACTGGTCGAGCGACAACGATGCCGTGGCGAGCGTGAATCGATCGGGGCGCGTGACCGCGCTCTCGCCGGGAGTCACCGGAATTACCGCGCGCATTGGGACCGCGTTTGCTACGACACGCGTGAACGTGCCGCCGCAAGCGAAGGCACCGGCGGCGACAGCTGCGACTGCGAAACCCGCAGCGGCTGTCTCGCCAGCGCGATCCGAGACGCCGTCGCCGGGCGCTCTGGCGCGGGGAACGACGCCGGCACCCGTGCACCGGTCGCCGCGGTCGCCGCACTTCTCGCACATCAGCGCGTTCTACACCGACTTCTACGCGCGCTACGCGACAGCTGCGGACCGGAATGCGGCGCTCGCGTTTCTCGGACCGCGGCTGGACGGCGTGATGAGCGGCTCGCGTGATCTCTGGCGAGCCGCGAACCCCACGATCATGCACTTTCCGTATACGCTCCTGTACACGATGATCCAGCCAGGGCAGAAGGGATCTCTGGACAACAGCTACTCGGACATGCAGCGCTGGTACGGCTCGCATCAGAAGTACGAGCTGGAAAATGCGTTTCTTCATCGCGGCGGACACGACGCACAGCATCGCGTGGCGGTAAAGATCTGGGATTCGATGCGGTGGGCGCTCAATCCCGGCGATGAGGGTCAGCGTTTTTACCAGGTTGGACGATTGACCCAGATGGCGCAGAGTGAGACCGGAATCTTCCTGGACGAGTACGGCGGGCCTATGAGCGGCGTATCCAAGACGTCGGAGGAGTTCGCGACACCGGCGGCCTACATGACGGCCGAGACGGCGATGATCGCTGAGGTTCACGACGCGATCAAACCAAAATTTCTGCTCATCAACATCGCGGAGTACTGGAACCCCACTGACTCGGCGATAGTGGCGGCTGGCGGCGGCGCGCACCTCGAGGGCACGAATTTCCCGTTCAACGATGCGATCGAAGGCCGGTGGAGACAGATCGACAAGCTGATGGCGATGGGCGTCTACACGGAGTTCGTGACGCTGTGGAGCTACACGGATTGGAGGTGGGGGCAGAAAACCTTTCCGACGTTCTCGCCTGGGATGTACGCGAATGTGATCGAGCGCGGCCAACTCGTGCAGCTCGCGAGTTACTACATGGCGGTGCCTGCTGATCCGCAAAGGCTGTCGTTCGACCAGCAGAACCTGTGGAACGTGCGTCCGGACACGGTGTGGGAGGCCGCCGTAGAGGCAGACGTCGGGCATCCTAAGGAGGCTCGGCACGTCATCGCGAGCGGCGTCGATCCGGTGGGCCAGAAGTACCGCATCTGGGCGCGCGACTTCGATCACGCGTACGTCGTCATCCGGCCATCCATCGATTGGAGCAAACAGGTGTACGGTGATGCCACCGGAATCGCCGTGCCGCTTCCCGCAGCCATGCGTCCGCTGCATCGCGACGGCACGCTGGGGCCGGCGGTGAGTACTGTGACGCTTCGCGATGTCGAGGCCGTCATCCTGTTCAAGTAGGGGCCGCGCGCTATCTTCTACACTTCCATTTCAACCTCGAGCTCACAATGATCGGTAAGATTCCCGCTCGTGTCGCGCTTCCCGGCCTCGCTTTCCTGGCGGCATGCGGCGGTTTCAAGTCGACGTGGCCCACCGTGGCTGCGACGTCACCGCAAACGGTGAGCGTTGCCGTCGGGTGCATGGCGGATCAGGCCAAGCAGCTCGGCTACGACGTGCGCGTGGTGGATCACAAGCGCGGCGTAGAGGCCACCCGCAACGACACGAGCGACACGCGTTTCGTGAACGAGTTCCGCCGCTTCGACGTGATCTCGGCTACCGCGAAGCCCGACAACGGCGGAACGAAGATCGAGGTGCAGGCGGGAACGCGCTCGCACTACCAAACGCGTCGCGGCACGACGCCAACCGACGAGCCGGCGTCCGATGCGGCGAAGAAGGATGCGCAGTCGATCGTGTCCAGCTGTGGGGGAGGGAGTTGAGTGACCCGGGGTTCAACGGTCGCGATGCCAACGCGCATCTCGATGTGGAAGGCGGGCCCAGGCCATAAGAAATGAGCCGATAGCATTGAGCCTTCAGCCGGCGCCGATAGGTAAAGGGATGCCCGCTCGCCAGCACGGAAACGGCTCGTGACTCAATGCTCTGGACTCAGGAGCTATCGGCTTGTGCTCGCTGTGAACGTCGCGATGCGAAACGCGAATCCAAGCACGAAGGCATGAGCCAGATCTAGAGTATTGGCCACAAGTCACGCGTCACGTCGAGCGAGAACGTCCAGCGTCCCCGCCGCAGTCCGCGCGCGACATCGAGGCGCACGATGTCGAAGAACACGAGCGCGCCGACACCAACTGCTGGATAGAATCCGGCTGGCGGCGGCGAGAATCCGGGCGCATCCGCTGTGTAGATGAGCGTCGCGAAGGGCGCGAGCGTCGCGCTGGCGGGCGCGTGACCGTAGGGTCCGAGCGAGAGGCCGAAGAACGGGACGTGCATTCGCCACTCGATACGCCCCGTGCCGCCCACGCGCCCCGCAAACTCGTGATAGTCGTAACCGGGGCCGGACACCGGGCCGCCGAGGTATACTAGCTCCTGCGGCGCGGCAGACGGTGGCGCGAGCAACCCAGCGACGGTGCTCTCGAGCACGAGTCGTCCGCCGCCGAGCGCGTGCTCGCCGTGCGCCGTGAGCATCGCGCGCGCGAAGTGCGGGTTGCCCGCGAGTTCCCCATCGTCGAGCGCCTGTGTGAGCCCCGCGCGCAGCTGCGCGGCGAATCGAGTCTCGATTCCCGCGAGCACCACCGGAGCCTCGCGCGCGACGTTGAGCGTGAGGCGCTCTTCGTGCAGTGGCCGCGCGGGAATCGTACGCTCGTAGCTTCCCCACGCGGGCGAGGCGTGAATGCTCAGCGGCTCCTGTCGCTCCCAGGCGCCCTCCAGCCGCCACCGCAGCCCGCCGTGCACCCCGAGCTCCGCAGCCGCTCCTACTGTGCCCACATCATACGGATCGGTGGCATCGCTCCCGAACTCCTGTGCCGCGAAGCTGTTCACTGCCGTCGACCGCTCCACTACGTCGCCCACATCGCGATAATCGCGCATGCCGAATAGCTCGAGGCTCGTGCCGTCGCCGCGATGGAGCGCGACGCCAAGACGCCACTTCACTTCGTGATCGGAAAAACCGTAGCGCGCGCGCGCCGAGGCAACGATGCCTCCGCCCGCGCGCACACTTGCGCCGGCGCCGAGCGCGAGCCCCTCCACGCGGTTCACGCGAACGAAGTCGTACGCCTTGCGCGCCGAGAGCGATGCGCCCTCCGCGCGAGCCAGCGCCTGCTGCTGCACGAGAGCGCGCGCCTCCTCTTGGACCTTGCGTACATCCTCATCGCTCGCGGCGCGCACGTCGGACGGCAGCGAGTCGAGGATGCGGCCATGCCATTCGTGGCGCGCGAGCTCGCGCGCAGGCGCGCTCACGATCTCGGGTCCGCCGGCGAAGAACGCCGGCGAGATGCCGGTGTTGGTCGCGTAGTCGCTGATCTCCCAGCGGCCGCGGATGATGCCGCGCGCCGGAAAGTCGAGCCACTTTCCGGTGCGGCGGATCTCGACCTCCTGATGCAGCGGCAGCCAGAATCTCCCCTGCACGAGCGCGTTCTCGAGCACGATCGAGATGTCCTCGAGCTCCTTGTCGAGATAAGCGGGGCGCGTGAAGGTGAACGCCATGCGCACTACGTCGCCCGTGGACCGGTCGACGTAGAGTGCGCCGACCAATCGGGGCTGCTCGGGATCCTTAGGGCGAACGCGCAGCTCATACACCTCCACGCGCCGGTCGGGGAGTTGAATGCTCAATGAATCGCGGATCGCGAAGTCGTAGTCGGCGTTCCCGGCGGCGGAGAGCGGATGCGGCACGTCGCGCACTTCATCACCTTCGCCAATGCGGATGATGTTGGGAAAGTTGTTCTGGACGATGCCGAGGTGATCCTGGTGGTACGCGATGTTGGTGGGGAGCGCGAGCGTGTCGCGGCGGCCGACAATGCGCTGCTTGCTGAGGTTGGGCGCCAGCCAGTACACTTCGAGCGCGAGCTCGTCGGAGCGAACGACCTTGGGCGGATCGGGGAATCCCTCACCGACCTGCGCGAGGAAGGTGAGGTAGCCGTGCGCGGTGGCGCGGTAGTCGCGCAGCGCGGTATCCGCCAATTGCTGCGCGCGCCGTTCCGTTGCGCGCTCGACGAGCTCTCGCGCACGCGCATCGTTCCACGCTTGCGCTCGCACCGGCTGCGCGATCGCGCAGATCAGGGCGGCCCAACACGCGGCTCGCAGTACCGCGAGGACTCTGCTCATGAGTGAAAAATGTCGTCGCGCATGCAGATCGCGGCAAGCGCGTGGAAGGCATCGTGTGCACACGAGAAATCAATGACGACGTTCGAGCAATTCAGGAATCTCGCGGCGAACGGCGGTCTCGTGCCCGTGTGGCGCGACTGCCTGCTCGACGGCGAGACGCCGGTGTCCGCGTTCGCCAAGTTGCGCCGCGCGCCGTTCTCGTTTCTGCTCGAATCCGCTCCCGCCGGTAGCGAGACGTGGGCGCGCTACACTTTCATGGGCACCGAGCCGCGCGGCGCGTGGAGGCTCACCGACGGCGTGGTGGAGGACTGGTCGCCGAGCGCCGGATGGCACGACGCGCGCACGCCCGCTGATCCGCTCGAGGATCTGCGAGCGCTGGTAGCGCGCCACGAGCCCATCGATGTGCCGGAGCTGGGCGCGTTCTGGAGCGGAGCCGTCGGATTTTTCTCGTACGATATAGCCCGGCACATCGAGAAGCTGCCGCACGCGCCGCCGCGCACGATCAAGGCGCCGGACGCACTGTTCGTGTTCACGCACGCTCTCGTGATCATCGACAGCCTGCGCTCGCAGGCGCGCGTGGTCGTGGGTGTGCCGGTGGAGTCGGGATCGGATGACGCTACGCTACGCGCGCTGCACGACGGCGCGGTGCGCGACATCGACGCGACGATCGCGCGGCTGCGCGCGCCGGGAAGTCTCGAGCCGCTCGACCTCGATCGCACCGCGCCTCCGGCGAAGGGAACGTTTCGCTACTCTCGCGAGAAATTCGAGCGCGATGTCGAGCGCATCCGCGAATACATCTTCGCCGGCGACTGTTTCCAGGCGCTCCTCGCACGACGCATCGAAGTCCCTCTCGACTTCGATCCCGCAGCGCTCTATCGCGCACTGCGCGCGCTCAATCCGTCGCCGTACATGTATCATCTGGTGCTCGATGGGCTCGAGCTCGTGGGGAGCTCGCCCGAGCTGCTGGTGCGCGTGGCCGGTGGGCGCGTGACGGTGCGGCCGATTGCCGGCACACGCCCGCGCGGGCTCACTCCCGAGGATGATGAGCGGCTCTCGGCCGAGCTGCTCGTGGATGAGAAGGAGCGCGCGGAGCACGTGATGCTCGTCGATCTCGGACGCAACGACGTTGGTCGCATCGCGAAGTATGGAACCGTCGAGGTCACCGACCTCATGGTGGTGGAGCGATACAGCCACGTCTTCCACATCGTGAGCCAGGTGGAGGGACAGATCGCGGACGACGCGTCTGCGATCGATGTTTTCCGCGCGACATTCCCCGCCGGCACGATGACCGGCGCGCCCAAGGTGCGCGCGATGCAGATCATCGACGAGCTCGAGCCCGAGCGGCGGGGACCGTACGCGGGCGCGATCGGCTACATCGCGGCCGGTGATAGACGCATGGATCTCGCGATCACCATTCGCACGTGCGTCATCGCCGACGACGTCGCATCGGTGCAGGCCGGCGCGGGAATCGTCGCCGACTCGATTCCCGCCAACGAGTGGGAGGAGACGGAGAACAAGGCGCGCGCGATGCTCACGGCGATCGCACAGGTACGGAAGCGGTAGACACGGCAAGGGGACGTCGCACAAAGATTTGTAAACGTGTCTCACCATGTGCGCGTAGCGCTGGCATGATGGGGCCGTTCACGAATACGCCGCCAACCCCGTCGCCCCGACGGAAAGGAGGGCCATGCGCCAGGTAAGCGGGTCAACGCACGTTGGGCTTGCAGTCGCCTTGTTGCTCCTTTCGGCTTCTATCAACGCTGGGGAGGCATTGCAAGCACAAACGCAAACCGCTCCGGCTGCGGGCACCTCGGTGGTGGTCAGAATGATGGACGCCGTGAATTCCGCGAGTGATCCCGCAGGCAAGCAGTATCGCGCCAGGATCAATAGAGCGGTGAAGGCCGGCAATGGTGTCGCGATCCCTTTGGGTGCCGCTGCGATCGTCACTCTCGCCAAGGACGGATCGAGCTATTCCGCGCAGCTCGTCTCTGTGACCATCAACGGCCAGCCGGTTGCGGTCGCGAGCAGCTCCGCGAGCGTGGCGTCTGCCGCGCAGAGCGCTGCAAGTAATGCAGTAAACAGGGTGAGCTCGGCCTTGGGCGGCTTCGGGCATCACACGAGTGCGCCCGCTGGTGTCGCGGCGGTTGCGATGGGCCAGCAAGTCGTGCTGCCGCCGGGGACCACGTTGACCTTCGTGCTCAGCCAAGCTCTCGCGGCGAATTCCGCCGGGGCATCCGCATCTGTCGCACCCTCCGCGGCGACTGCGCCTGCGGGCGGCGGACTAAGTCCGGCAAGCGCGCCAAATTCGCCGGTGACGAGTCAGCCCGCAGCGGGGGGAGCCTTGGCTGCCACCATTCAGGAGACGTTGCTTGGGCCGAGCAAGAAGGCATCGACGCCGGGCGTCGACAATCCTTTCGTCGTGAGTCCGGACGGGGGGCATTACGCGGTCCCCGCCATGCACGGAAGCCGTGAATTGATGATCGTCGATGGAGTGGACGGCCCTGAGTTCGACCATGCCGCACATGGCGGGGGCGGACACCCCATCGATTTTGTGTTCAGCGCCGATGGCAAGCACTCGGCGTATGTGGCCCAGAGCGGCAACGACATGGTCGAGGTCCGGGATGGCAAAACGGCGTTCACGATTGCCACTCTCCCGACTGGGAACGTGCAGTGGATCGACGAGTCGCGTATTCATAACCCGGACGCCGCGACCAATTCGCTTGTCCACCAGTGCCTTATTAGCCCGAGTGGAGCGCATGTCGCCGCCGTTGGTACCGGGTGGGTGACCCTACCCTCACAGAAGCCAGGGCTTCACCCGCAGTCGTCGCCGGCCAGCTCTTACATGTTTCTCGATGGAGTGAAGAGTCCGCCATATCGCTCGATCGACATGAGCAAGATAGCGTTTGTCGCGGAAAAGCTGGTCTATGC
>JANWLO010000124.1 GCA_025450815.1 Gemmatimonadaceae bacterium | reverse complement strand
CAGTGAGCGTGACGATCACCAGCCACAACAGCGGCGCGATCGTGACCCACGAGTAACGCGCGCGCCCCATCTTGATGATGACGGTGGTGCCAACGCACAGCGCGACCGCCGCGAGAAGCTGGTTCGATATTCCAAAAAGCGGCCAGAGCGAGTTGATCCCGCCGAGCGGATCGTTCACTCCCTGGTAGAGAAAATATCCCCACATCGCGACGAAGACTGCGCTGGAGATCACAGTCGCAGGGTACGACGCCATACGCCCGAGTGGCTTCCAGAGGTAGCCGCCGAGATCCTGCAGCATGAATCGGCCAACGCGCGTTCCGGCATCGATGGTAGTGAGGATGAATAGCGCCTCGAACATGATTGCGAAGTGGTACCAGAGCGCCATCGCCGTGCCGCCACCCAGCACGTTCGAGAATAGATGCGCCATTCCCACCGCGAGGCTCGGGGCGCCACCAGTGCGCGAGAGCAGCGAGATCTCGCCCACGCGCGACGCGAGGTCACGCATTTCGGCCGGCGTGACCGTGAAACCCCACTGAGCGATCGCATGTGCCGCGCTCTCTGCGGTGGTGCCCAGAAAGGCGGGGCTCGCGTTGATCGCGAAGTAGACGCCTGGCGTGAGCAGGCACGCTGCGATGAGCGCCATGATCGCGACGAAGGACTCCATCAGCATCCCGCCATAGCCCACGAGCAGTGCGTCGCTTTCACGGGCGAGAAGCTTGGGCGTGGTGCCCGACGCGATGAGGGCGTGGAATCCGGAGATCGCGCCGCACGCGATCGTGATGAATGCGAACGGGAAGATTGTGCCGGCGAAGATCGGTCCACCGCCGTGTGCGAAGCGAGTGAGTGCGGGCATCTGCAGCGGCGGCAACACGATCACGATGCCGAGCGCGAGCCCGATCACCACGCCGATTTTGACGAACGCGGACAGATAGTCGCGCGGCGCGAGTAGCAGCCATACGGGCAACACGGAAGCCGCGAAGCCATAGATCATGATCCAGATCGCCAGCGTCTGCCGGGAGAGCGTAAACTGCGCCGCAATGTCGGAGTGAGCGGCCACCCACCGTCCGGCGAAGAGAGCGCCGACGAGCAGCACGAGCCCGATCGCGCTCGCCTCGAGCACGCGGCCGGGACGCAGCCACCTGAGATGTGCGCCCATGAGCAGCGCGATGGGAATCGTGAGCCCGATGGTAACGACGCCCCACGGGCTCGCGGCGAGCGCGTTCACGACCACGAGCGCGAGCACGGCGATGAGCACGATCATGATGCCGAGAATCGCGACGAGCGCGGTGGTGCCGGCAATGGGTCCGATCTCGTCGCGCGCCATCGCGCCGAGCGAGCGGCCGTTACGGCGCACGGATGCGAGCAGGATGACGAGGTCCTGTACGGCGCCGCCCAGCACCACGCCGGCGACGATCCAGATCGCACCGGGGAGAAATCCGAATTGCGCGGCGAGCGTCGGGCCGACGAGAGGGCCCGGACCCGCGATCGCCGCGAAGTGGTGGCCGAAGACGATCCAGCGATTGGTCGGAAGGTAGTCGCGTCCATCTTCGAGGCGCACGGCCGGAGTCGCGCGGAGATCATTGACGACGAAGATCTTCGTGGTGATCAGCCGGCCGTAGAACCGGTAGCCTACAGCGTAGCTGCACAGCGCGGCGGCGAGAAGCCAGCCGGCGCTGATGGTCTCTCCGCGCGCGAGAGCGATCCGCGCGACGGCGGCGGCGCCTCCGATGGAGATCGCGATCCAGCCAAGGGTAGTGTAGAGGCGACGCATGGGGGGCGAATATGCACGCGCTGTCGCGCTCGCGGCCAGCCGTCCGCTCGCGAGGCCGCCGTCGTGCCGGGAGCGGGCGGCTGCGCGTCATCATCGGTATCCCCGGCCTCGCGCCTCTTATAGCTTTCCCGCTTCAAGGATGATGTCAGTGAAGATTCCCACCGTACTTGCCGCCTTTGTCATGGGCGCTTCCACGCTCGCTACAGTTCCCGCGCGCGCGCAGACGCCTGCGCATCAAGCGCCTGCACATCAGCACGTTCTCGCGGCGTTCGCGACGCGGCGGATCATCATTTTGCCCACGCACTACCTGCGAATGGACGATTCGCTCGGCTGGGCGAACCAGATCAGCGATCACGAAGCCTATCTCTCATCGCTGGATGCGGAGATCGAGTTCGCGTTCAGCGATCGCGGCGTCAAGAAGGTGTGGGTGTTCCCGGAGGCCCTGGACGCGATGGCGAAGCGCAACCAGCCTTACGCGCCCGATCCGCACGGGATGGCGGCGCAGTGGCTTCGATATCCGGGGCCCAAGCGACTGCCGGAGCAGGTTCCGGATCCAATCGCGTCGCAGCTACGGACGCTCGCGGCGCTTCAGGAAGGCGGTCAGCTCGTGTTTCTTCCCATCGAGGTGCGATTCGTGCCGGTCGCCGACGGAAAGGAGTGCGCAGTCCTCCGTTTCGCGATCTTCGATGCCGTGCGCGCAAAGATCATCTACATGGCGGATGTCGCGAGCGACCCGGAGGCGAAGTTCGGTCCGGCGCTCGCGGCCAGCCTCGCGGGCCATCTTGCAGACCAACTCGGACCTCCGAATTAATGAGTACAGCCATTCCCGTCACACTGATTCCCGGCGACGGGATTGGGCCGGAGATCGTCGAAGCAACGGTGAGAGTGGTGGCGGCGGCGGGGGCCGCGATCGAGTGGGATCGCCAGCTCGCCGGGATGGCCGCGCTGAATGCGGTGGGCGACCCGATGCCCGTAGCGACGCTCGAGTCGATCGCGCGCACGGGAGTCGCGCTCAAGGGGCCGCTCGAGACTCAGATGGGGAGCGGCTATCGCAGCGTGAATGTCGCCCTGCGGATGCGCTTCGACCTCTTCGCGAACGTTCGTCCGGCGCGCACGCTGATCCCGAACGGACGCTACAGCAACGTCGACATCATCCTCGTGCGCGAAAACACCGAGGGGCTCTACAGCGGCGTTGAGCACTACGTCAAGATCGGGAACGACGACCACGCGGCCGCCGAATCCGTGGCGATCATCACGCGCGCGGGCGCCGAGCGTGTGATCCGGTTCGCGTTCGAGCATGCGGTGGCGCGGGGGCGGAAGAAGCTCACGCTCGTGCACAAGGCGAACATCCTCAAGCTCTCGCAGGGACTGTTTCTGGATACGGGGCGGAAGATCGCCAAGGAGTACGAGGGGAGGATCATCTTCGAGGAGCGCATCATCGACGCAATGGCGATGCACCTCGTGCTCAATCCGGAGCGATACGACGTCATCGTGACGACGAACATGTTCGGTGACATCCTCTCCGATGAGATCTCGGGGCTTGTGGGCGGACTCGGACTCGCGCCGGGAGCGAACATCGGCGAGAAGGCGTCGATCTTCGAGGCGGTGCACGGCACGGCGCCGGACATCGCGGGGAAGGGGATCGCGAATCCGGGGGCCGTGGTGCTCGCGGCATGCCTGATGCTCGAGCACATCGGCGATGCGCGAAACGCGAACCGCATTCGCGCATCGATCTACGACGTGCTGCACTCCGGATGCTCGCTCACCGCCGACTTGGGCGGCACGGCGACGACGACCCAATTCTCGGACGCGATCATCTCGAAACTGGCGTGACCACCGTACTGCACGTTTCCGATCTGCACTTCGGGCCGCCGGCCGTGCCGGCGCAGCTCGATGCGATCTCACAGATGATCGCCACCCGCGGCTTCGACGTCGTCGCGATCTCCGGCGATCTCTCGCAGCGCGCGCGGCCGGGCGAGTTCCAGGCCGCGCGACTGTTCCTTCGCGATGCCGCGAAGTTAAGCCGTACCATCGTGGTCCCCGGCAATCACGACGTGAAGTGGTGGCGCGCGCCGCTCGGGATCTGCACGAGCGACTGCGCGAACGCTAACAACAACCGAAAAATCACGAAGGAGCACGATCCGGTGCGGTCGGTGCCTGGCGTGACCACCGTCCTGCACGTTGCGGATTTGCACTTCGGGCCACCGGCGGTGCCGGCGCAGCTCGACGCGATCGCGCAGTGGATCGCCCCGCGCGGCTTCGACGTCGTCGCCATCTCGGGCGATCTCTCGCAGCGCGCGCGACCGGGCGAGTTCCAGGCGGCGCGACAGTTTCTGCGCGATGCGGCGAAGATGAGCCGCACGATCGTCGGTCCCGGCAATCACGACGTGAAGTGGTGGCGCGCGCCGCTCGGCGTGGGCTCGCGTGAGGCCGCGATCGCAAACTACAAGCGGTACATCACCCGCGAGCTGGAGCCGGTACTCTCCGTGCCGGGGGTGACGTTCGTGGGGCTCAACACGGCGCAGGGTGTGGTGCCGGGCACGCTCACCTGGAATCCGCGCGATGTTGGCGTTGTCGGGAACCTCAGCGCTGAGCAGATTCTCGAGGCAGAGCGGAGGTTCGCAGCGGCACCCCGGGGGGACATGCGCGTGATCGTGATGCACCACAATCCGCTGCGTGGTGAGCTGTCCAATCGCTTCGGGCTCTCCCACCCCGCGCGTGCCGCCAAGGCGTTCGCGGACCTTCACGTGGACCTCGTGCTCTGCGGCCACGACCATCAGGAGGGGGTGCAGCACGTGGAGCACACGGCGTTCGGCACCGTTGTGTGTACCGCCGGCACGGTGTCCAACCGCACGCGCGGGCAGCGGCCGTCGGCCATGAACATCGCGACGATCACGCCGCAGGCGATCGCGATCGAGCCGCAGATCTGGTCCGAGGAGGCACAGAACTTTCTCCCCGGACCGGTCCGGCGGTTCGCGCGATGAGACGCTTCGTCGCCGAGAAGGTGAATCAGCTGCTGCAGCTGTTCCTCGAGCTCGACGCACCGCCGCGCAACTCCGAGCAGCTGCTGCACCGGCTGCGCGTGTACGGGCTGAAAGGGATTACCGCGGTGCGGCTCACGTCGAATCGGGCCGTGATGGTGAGCTTCAAGGGCAACGAGCTGCGCATCCATCGGGGCTATCTCACGGCACCGGAGGACGTGCTGCGCGCGATCGTGCGCTTCGTGCAGGGGCGGACGCGCGCGGAGCGACAGGCCGCGCAGGAGGTAATTCTCGCGCACCCGGTAGCCGCCATGCACCGGGCGCCGGTGCGCAGGCCGGGGCGCCCCGACCCGCAGGATCCCGTGATGCTGCGTGAGCTCGCGCACTGGCACCAGGAGTACAATCTGCGGTACTTCGGCGGCGCGCTCGATGAGATTCCGCTCAAGCTTTCCGGCCGCATGCGCTCCCGCCTCGGCCAGTACACCGCGGCCACGCAATACGGCGAGCCT
>JANWLO010000123.1 GCA_025450815.1 Gemmatimonadaceae bacterium | reverse complement strand
GTAGATCTTCACGCCCACCGCGGCCGCGGCCTGCGCAGCGGTGCGCGGATCGATCGATCCGCGATTATTTTCGCCGTCGGTGAGCAGAATGAGAACGCGCGAATGACCGGGCGCGTTGCGCAAACGATTCGCGGCGGTCGCGATCGCAGTGCCGATTGCGGTGCCATCTTCGAGCTGCCCCGCCTGCAGATTATCGACGGCGGCGAGCAGCACTGGATAGTCTACCGTGAGCGGAACCTGCGTGAGCGCCTCACCCGCGAAGGCGACGAGGCCGATGCGATCGCTGTGGCGGCCGAGGATGAACTGTTTGACTTTGTCCTTCGCGACCTCGAGTCGGTTCTGGGGTTGAAAGTCCTCGGAGAGCATTGAGCTCGAGAGATCGATCGCGATGACGATGTTGATCCCCTCCGAGTTCACGTTCTCCGTGTGCGCGCCAGAGCGCGGGCGCGCGAGCGCGAGGATCAATCCCGCGATGAGCAGCACGCGGAGCGTCGTGAGAGTGTGCCGCGTGAATGCGCCGCCGCGGCGTCCGCGCGCGAGGACGTCCGCGCGAGAGAACACGATCGCTGGCGGCCGGCGCCTGAGCCGCCACAGCCACCAGAAGGGAATCAGCAGCAGGAGAAGTAGCAGCCAGGGGGATGCAAAGTCCACCGCAAGAAGCTCTATCATGCGGCGCGCTCCGGTTTGGCAGCGAGCTGCGCGCGATGCACCACCGCCTGCTCAATCGCGACGACGAGGCCGCGTGACTCCGACGCGAGCTCCATCGCACGCGACTCTGTTACGGGGCGGTTCGCGTACTTGATCAGATCCGCCTCGGCGAGCAGCGGAATGAGACGCGGGATCGGCACCGGCGCGTCCGCCTGCAGCGCCGCGAGTAGCTCAGTGGATGTGAGTGATTGTTCCGCGCCCGGGATGCGGCGGGCGAGGTACTCGCGCAACACGTCGATGTGGAGCGCGACGTAGCGTCCGCGCTCGCCGGCGGCGAGCAGCCCGAGCGCGTCGATGCGCGCGAAGCCGCTGCGCGCGAGCGCGAGCGCACGGCCGAGCGCATCGAAGCGCGAGGGGCGGCGAGCGAGCCGGGTGATGATCCAGACGAGGAGAACGAAGAGCAGCACGCCGCCGATGATCCACGGCCAGAGTAGCGGCGGCGCGAGAAAGACGGTGCGCGCATCACGCGGGATCGTTCCGGTCGAGTCGCGCGGACGCACGCTTACCACGATCACAGCGGGGTCAGGAATCGCATAGCGCCGGTCGACGCCGCTCGCCGAGACGACCACGGCGCCGAGCGCGATGTGCTGAGCACCGGTGCGCCAGGCGACGAGTCGGTAAATCGCGGTGCGCTCTACCGCAGTGGTATCCGCTGCCGCCTGCTCGCGCCGCGGATCGACCGCCTCGACGGCGAGTCCGCTGTCGGGACCTACGGGGAAGCCGATCTCTGCGCCCTTTGGTGCTCGGACGCGGAGGCGAAGCACGAAGTGCTGCCCCACCGTGACAGTTTCCGGTTGCACGGCGACGCCCATCTGCACCTGAATCGTGCGCGGCATCTCGACGGGCGGAGCGGTAGCGCCCTGGAGCGCCAACAGGAGAGCGAGCGCGATCATCGGCGACGCCGAATGTCGCGCCGCCGGAAGAAACGAAGCAGCGGCTCCACGTAGCTCTGGTCGGTGCGCACGGCGATCTCGTCGATTGCGAGACGACGGAGCAGATGCGTGCGCGCTTCGCGCTCCGTGCGCAACGCGGCATCGTAGCCGGCGCGCACGCGCGGATCGCTCGTGTTTACCTCCACCGTGCGTCCGGACTCCGGGTCCGCGAAACGCGCGAGCCCGACGTCCGGCAACGCGCGCTCGCGCGGATCCTCGACCGTCACCGCCACCACGTCGTGGCGCTGTGCAAGGAGCTTGAGCGGACGCTCGGCGCCCTCGTCGACGAAGTCCGAGAGCAGGAAGACGATCGCGCGCTGAGTGAGCATCTTCATGAGATAGTCCACCGCGCCGCCGATATCAGTGCCTCGTCCCACTGGCTCGAGCAGCAGCAGGTCGCGGATGACGCGCATCGCGTGGCGGCGCCCCTTGCGCGGCGGCACCACGTGCTCGATGCGATCGGTGAACATCAGCGTGCCGACGCGATCGTTGTTGCGGATGGCCGACATCGCGAGCACCGCGGCGAGCTCCGTGGTGAGCTCGCTCTTGAATCGCGACACCGTGCCGAAGCGCTGCGAGCCCGAGAGATCGGCGGCGAGCATCACTGTGAGCTCGCGCTCCTCGATGTAGCGCTTCACGTAGGGATGTCGCATGCGCGCAGTGACGTTCCAGTCGATCGAGCGCACCTCGTCGCCGGGCTGATACTCGCGCACCTCGGCGAACTCCATCCCCTGCCCTTTGAACACGGAGTGGTACTCGCCGCTGAAGACAGTGTTCACCAACCCGCGCGTGCGCAGCTCTAGCAGGCGCACCTGCCGCAACATCTCGGGCGAGACTGCCGCCCCCATCAGGGAGCCTCGATCGCCGCCAGCACTCGCGTCACGATCGCGTCGCTCGTCACCTCTTCCGCCTCGGCCTCGTAGGTCGTGAGCACGCGGTGTCGCAGCACGTCGGGAGCGACAGCCTTGACATCGTCGGGCGTGACGAACGTGCGGCCGCGAAGAAAGGCATGCGCGCGCGAGGCCTGCGCAAGGAAGATCGTAGCGCGAGGGCTGGCGCCGTACTCGATGAGCGGCGCGAGCTCCTTGAGTCCCGCTTCGGCGGGCGCGCGCGTGGCGTGCACGATGTCGACGATGTAGTCGACGATGCGGTCGTCGAGATAGAGCTCGGTGATGCGTTTGCGCGCCTCGAGAATCGCCTGCGGCGTCGCCGCGTGCTCGATCGGGATTGCCTGACCGCCCGCCATGCGGCGCATGATCTCCTTCTCCTCCGCGCGCGACGGATAACCCACGTGGAGCTTGAGCATGAAGCGGTCGACCTGCGCCTCCGGCAGCGCGTACGTCCCTTCCTGCTCGATGGGATTCTGCGTCGCGAGCACGAGGAACGGCTCCTCGAGCACGTAGGTATTGTTGCCGATCGTGACCTGCTTTTCCTGCATCGCCTCGAGAAGCGCGGCCTGCACCTTCGCCGGAGCGCGGTTGATCTCGTCAGCGAGAATGATGTTCGCGAAGATCGGACCTTTCTTCGCGCGGAACTCCCCGGTCTGCTGATCGAAGATCTGCGTGCCCAGCACGTCGGCCGGAAGCAGATCGGGGGTGAACTGGATGCGCTGGAACGACGTGTCGATCGTTTCGGCGAGCGTCTTCACCGTGAGTGTCTTGGCGAGACCGGGCACGCCCTCGAGCAGCACGTGCCCGCCGGTGAGCAGGCCAATGAGCAACCTCTCCACCATGTACTCCTGGCCCACGACGCGCCGCGCGACCTGCTCGAGAAGCGCGTGCACCATTAGCGTGTCGGCTGGCGCAGTGGTGCGCGTTCCGCCGCTTTCACTTCCGAGATTCATGAGTAGTTCCGACTAGCGCGCCGCGGAGGTAAGCGCTGTGATGATCTCGTGCTCGCGATTCGACAGCGGGCGCGTCTCGCCGCTGGGGAGCGAGCCGAGCTTGACGGGCCCGTAGCGCACGCGCACGAGGCGCTGCACGAAGAGGTCGAGTGCCTGGCAGAACCGGCGTATCTCGTGGTTCTTGCCCTCGCTGATGGTGATCTCGAGCTCCCACATTCCGCGTCCGCCGATGGATGTCGCGTTGATGTCCTGTGGGATGACGATTCCATCCTCGAGCTGGACACCGAGTCGCGCACTGCGCACCGCGGTCGCCGCGTCGCCGCGCACTGTCGCAATGTACGTGCGCTCGACACCGCGGCTCGGATGCGTGAGCGCGTTGGCGGCGACGCCATCGGTCGTGAAGAGGAGCACGCCTTCGGTGAGATAGTCGAGTCTGCCGACGTACGAGAGTCCTGGAATCGTGGGCAGCAGGTCATACACCGTTTCGCGTCCTTCGGTGTCGGATCGCGTTGTGACGACGCCTGGCGGCTTGTTGAGCACGAGCCACTGCTCGAGCTTGGGCGGCCGGACGATGGTGCCGTCAACCGCGATCTCGTCGTGATGAGGGTCGACGACCTGCCCGAGCTGCGCGGGCGTGCCATTCACCGTCACGCGACCCGCGGTCACGAGGTCCTCGGCCTTGCGCCGTGAAGCGACGCCGGCCCGCGCGAGCGCGCGCTGGATGCGCATGGTCGTGTCGGAGCTCATAGCGCGCGCGGCTGAGCGCGAAGCGCTACCGCAAGCTCGTCGGCGCGCGGGAGCTCGCCAAGATGTCTGAGTGCAAACTGCTCGAGGAATACCGGTGTGGTGCCGTAGAGCAGTGGCCGTCCCAATCCCTCCGCTCGCCCTACAACGTCGATGAGCCCGCGCTCGAGCAGTGTGCGCAGCATGCCGCCCACGGAGACGCCGCGAATCTCCTCGATTTCGGCGCGCCCGATCGGCTGACGGTAGGCGACAATAGCGAGTGTCTCGAGAGCCGCAGCGGAGAGCCTTGCAGGGCGCGTTGCGAGCTGAGCGCGCTCTATAGTCTCGGTGTATTCCGGGCGTGTGAGAATCTGCCAGCCGCCGCCGAGCTCCACGAGCTCGATGCCGTGGCCCTCGGTGTCGTAGCGCTCGCGCATCTCGTCGAGCGCCATTGCGAGCTCCGCGGGCGACACGGCTGGGTCCAGCGCCGCGAGCTCATTCAGTGGAAGAGGACGTCCGCTCGCAAAGAGCGCGGCCTCAAGCAGCTTCGCTAGCGGCGTCACGCATGATCTCCACATTCGCGAAAGGGCGGAGCTGCACGAGTCGCAGCTCGCTCCGTCGGGCCAGCTCGAGCAGCGCGAGCAGCGACGAGAGGACTTGCCAGGGGGCGGCGTCCGCCGCGACGACGTCACGCCACCAGGCGTGTCCGCGATGCGCGAGGACGGAGAGGATCGTATCGATCGCGCCGTCGACATCGAGCGCGCGCGAGATGACTTCGTGCATCACGGGCTCGCGCGATATGCGGAGCACGCGGTCGACGGCGGCGAGCAGTTCCGGAAGTGTGAGCGCGAGCGGTGCCAGCGGCGCCGCGACGGGCTGCGGCAGGTAGCCGCGTGCGAATCGGTCGCGCCGGTCGTCGCCGCGATGCTGGAGGATGTCGACGACCTCGCGCATCTGCTGGTACTCGAGGAGGCGCCGCACGAGCTCAGCGCGCGGATCGTCCCACTCTTCGTCGTCGCCGCGGCGAGGGAGGAGCATCTGGATCTTGATGCGCAGCAGGCTCGCCGCCATCTCGAGATACTCGGCGGCCTCTCCGAGTCCGAGCGAGTGGATGCGGAGGAGAAACTGCTCGCAGATGCGCGCGATCGGGATGTCGGCAATCTCCACCTGCTCTTCTCGAATGAGCGTGAGGAGGAGGTCGAGCGGACCGGAGAACGCATCGAGCTCGACGACGAATGCGGACGACTCGGTGTCGGGCGGCGCGAATGTAGCGGTCACATCGAGGCCAGGGCAAAGGGGAGCACGGGATGCATCAGCGCGCGCACCACGAGGCCAACGGGCGAGAGCAGGACATTCAGCACGTTACCACCGAAATAGAGCAGGCCGACGAGGATCAGGATTCCGTAGCGGCTGATGCGCGTGTAATGCACCGCAACTGCAGGCGGCAGGAAGTGCGCAATGACGTGCGAGCCATCGAGCGGCGGGAGGGGCAGCAGATTGAAGAAGAACAACAGCACGTTGTACAGCACACTGATTTGCAACATTTGCTGCAGGAGCGCGAAGACAGACGTCGTGGCTGGCAACTGCTGTCCGACGAGTCCGAAGACGAGGAAGAGAATCGCCGAGAGGATTGCGAGTGCGAGGTTCATCGTGACGCCGGCGAGCGAGACGATGATGTCGCCGCGCTTGAAGTTGCGAAAGTTCGCCGGATTCACCGGGCATGGCTTGGCGCCGCCCAGCGCGATCGTTCCGTGCGATGAGATCAGCATCACCGCGGGGAGAATGATCGTCATGAACGGATCGATGTGCTTGATCGGATTGAACGTCAGCCGTCCTGCTTCGAGTGCCGTCGGGTCGCCCTGCTTGAGGGCGGCGAAAGCGTGCGCCCACTCGTGCGCAACGAGCGCGAAGAGGAGCACCGGAATGGTGAGCAGGACGTTCGTGAGCGTGCTTTGATCCAATGCGACGCGGGGGGTCCGGGGTGGGCTGGCGGAGGGGCGTCGGCGCGTAAGGTAGCGGCGGCGTGTACGTGTGTCAAAGTTATATGGCGCCTTGACATAAAGCGCTGCGGCCGCTTAGTTTTCGGGTTCCAATCGACCCCACTTCGCAAGCGTGCCTGGAGAGTTTAGTGCCGAATATTGCCTCCGCGAAAAAGAACATGCGGAAGTCCCGCGCCGCAGCCATTCGCAATCGCGCCCAGCGCTCGGCACTGCGCACGGCGCTCAAGAATGCCTCCGCGCCCGATGCCGACGCAACCAGCAAGACGCTGGCGGTGCAGCTGCTCGACCGCGCGGCGCGCAAGGGACTCATTCATCACAACGCGGCCGCACGCCGGAAAAGCCGTCTCGCCAAGCCGGTGGCCGCCGCGTAGTTGGATCGCACAGCGAATGAAATGAGGGCCAGGACTCGAGTCCTGGCCCTTCGTGCATTCTTCAGAGCGCCGCGAGCTCCGCGCCGCATCGCTCGCAATACCACTCGGTGGGATAGTTGAGCGTGCCGCACTCCTGGCACTTGAGCGTTTTCACCTGCTCCGGCGGCGACTCCTTTAGATACGTGGGAACACTCTCGCGCCCGCCCGCGTGCGGGAATCGCGGCTCGACGCGCGGCGGCGCGGGCGCGTCGGGCATGATGAGTGGGAGCCCGCTCGCCGGCACGGGCGCAGGATGCGATGGCCGCTGCCGGACCGGCGGCGATGTCGGCACCGTGACCACGGGCTCAGGGGTGGCGGCCGCGGGCTCCGGCGCACGCTCTTTCGCAGGGCTCACGATTCCATGTTCGCCCGTGTTCCGATCGACCATCGTCTTAAGGAACTCGAGATCGTCGAAGGGATTCGCCTGCGCCGGCTTCTCCGCCGGCCGCTGACCCGATGTGCGCGGGGGAGCGTTCGTGCCCGTAACGGCCTTCTCGAACGCGAGCTCCCAATCTGCTGGTGGCGCGGCAGGCGCATCCGACGAGTGAGGAACCGGCGAGCCCGACTCCACCATGCGAATGCGAGAATCGTCCGCACGCTGCTGCTCGGTGGTGACGGCCGCAACCGGAAGCGGCGCCGTGCCGACATCCAGGAGATGCCTGAGCTGCGAGAGCTCGGCCTGCACGCTCGCGCGCTCCTCGCTCAATCGGGCGATGGCCGCGCTCGTGCGCTCCGTGACTTCATTGAAGTGATCCGACGCGAGCTCGCCAACCGTCGCGCGCAATTCCGCCTCCGCAGACTCGTCGCGGTGCTTTGCCTCCTCGCCATCGAGGGCCGTGAGCCGGTCGATGAGAGTGCTCTCGAGCTCCTGCAGTGCGGTGCGATGCGTGCGCAACTCTTCCACGACTCGCTGAAGTCGCGCACCGTAGTCCGCGTGGACGCGCGTGTAGATGTGCACGGGTGTGGTCGCGCGCTTCGCCTCCAACGCGGCAAGCCACGCCTCGAAGCGCTGCCGCTCCTCGTAGAGCGCGCTCACCTGCTCGAATTGGGATTGCGTTGCCGCCTTCGCCATGCCTCGCTCCATGCGTTCCTGCGCCGGGACAGCCGTCACGTGCGCTCTCCGGCGACGACGTTCAATAATCGGCACCAAGGTGACCGGACGCGCCAGCCAAGTGTAACATTCCTTTAACCTTGACCGCTACTTCCGCCCGTGGGTAACGGGGGCCGTGCGGCGCCGGGCACCCTCCCTCACTATTTCCCCTCTCTATTTCGCGTCGTCCGCGCGATGAACCAGGCGCCCCGCGACGATCGTGAAGCGCGCACGACCTCGCAGCTTTCGCCCTGAATACGGCGTGTTACGCCCCTTCGAGAGGAAGGTTGCGGGATCCACCTCCCATCCGACTTTCGGATCGAACACCGTCACATCCGCCGGCGTGCGCGCCGCCAGCGTGCCGCCAGGAAGGTGGAACAGACGTGCCGGACGCGTCGACATCCGATCGACCAGCGTCCGAAAATCGATGACGCCGCCATCCACGAGCTCCGTGACCACCAGCGCGAGCGCAGTCTCGAGTCCGACGATTCCGAACGGCGCATCCGCGAACTCGCGATCCTTCGCGTCGTAGTGATGCGGAGCGTGGTCCGTCGCCACCAGATCGATCGTACCATCGCGCAGCGCCTCGCGCAGAACTTCGACATCCTCCGCGGTGCGCAGCGGCGGATTCATCTTTGCCGCGGTGCGATACCCCTCGACTTCCTGCTCGGTGAGCGTCAGATGATGCGGCGTGACCTCCGCCGTCACGTTGATACCGCGCTCCTTTCCCCAGCGAATGAGCTCGACACTTCCCTTCGTACTCATGTGCGCCAGGTGCACATGACCGCCAGTGCGCCGCGCGAGCAGGATGTCGCGGATCACCATGATCTCCTCCGCTTCGGAGGGAATGCCCTTGAGTCCGAGTCGCGCGCTCACGATTCCCTCGTTCATCGAGCCGCCTTGCGCGAGCGTCAGCTCCTCGCAGTGATCGATGACGGGAATGCCGAACGTCTGCGCGTACTCGAGCGCAGTGCGCATGAGATGCGCGCTCACCACAGGGCGGCCGTCGTCACTCACTGCCACGGCGCCCGCCGCGACCATCTCGCCGAACTCCGCGAGCGACTCGCCTTTCTGTCCCACCGAGATTGCGCCGATCGGGTGCACGCGCGCCGCCGCTGCGCGCATCGCCTGGCGAATGATGAACCCCACCGCGGCCTGATTGTCGGTGACCGGTTCCGTATTCGGCATTGCGCAGATCGCGGTGAAGCCACCCGCCGCCGCCGCACGCGCGCCAGTCGCGATCGTCTCGACATCCTCCCGGCCGGGCTCGCGCAGATGGCAGTGCACGTCGATGAATCCGGGTGCGACGAACGCGCCGTCGCAGTCCAGGACCTCGGCGCCATCGGGCGCGCCCAGTCCGCGTCCCGTCGCTTCTACGCGCCCGTCGCGCAACAGCACATCGGTCACCTCGTCGCGGCCGGATGCCGGATCGATCACGTGACCACCCCTCAAGAGCAGATCGCGAGGAGTCTGCGGCATCAGCGCTCTCCCCCGCCCTTCGCGGCTTCCGCCAGCTCCGGACGTCCGCCCGCGAGCAGATAGAGCACCGCCATGCGAACCGCGACGCCGTTGGTCACCTGGTTGAGAATCACGCTGTGCGGTCCATCGGCCACATCGGAATCGATCTCGACGCCGCGATTCATCGGACCTGGGTGCAGGATGAGGACGTCGTGCGTCGCGCGCTCGAGGCGCTCGCGCGAGACACCGAACACGCGATTGTATTCGCGGAGCGACGGGATGTAGCCGGCGTGCATGCGCTCGAGCTGGAGCCGCAGGATGTTGAGCGCCTGCGCCCACTCGATCGCCTCCTCCACGCGTGAAAAGACCGTGACGCCGAAGTCCGCGATCGAATACGGCAGGAGCGACTTGGGGCCGCACACCGCGACCTCGGCACCCATCTTCTTCAGCCCCCAGATGTTCGACCGCGCGACGCGCGAGTGCAGCACGTCGCCGACGATACACACGCGCAGCCCCTCGAGGGATCCGAAATGATCGCGCAGCGTGAGCAGGTCGAGCAGCCCCTGCGTCGGATGCTCGTGCGTGCCGTCGCCCGCGTTGATGACGTTGCTCTCGATGCGATCCGCCAGAAAGCGCGCCGCGCCCGACGCACCGTGGCGGATCACGACCATGTCGATACGCATGGCCTCCAGATTGCGCGCGGTGTCAACCAGAGTCTCGCCCTTCTGTACACTCGATCCGGACGAGGCAATCGAAACCGTATCGGCCGACAGCCGCTTCTCGGCGAACTCGAAAGAGATCCGCGTGCGCGTGGAAGCCTCGAAGAAGAGATTGACGATCGTCTGCCCGCGAAGCGCCGGCACCTTCTTGATCGCGCGCTCGCTGATCTCCTTGAACGGCACCGCAGTGTCGAGAACGAGCCGGATCTGATCGGGAGTGAGCGATTCGAGGTCGAGGAGATCCTTGCCGAGCGCGCTCGTCACGAGTGATCCACGCGCACGACGACGACGGCGTCGCGGCCATCGAGCTCCTCGACGAGCACGTCAACGCGGTCGCGCGTGTCGACCGTGATCGTCTTGCCCACGACGTCGGCGTGAATGGGCAGCTCGCGACCGCCTCGGTCCACCAGCACCGCGAGCGACACTCGGGACGGGCGGCCGAAGTCCGCGAGCTCGTCGAGCGCGGCCCGAACCGTGCGTCCCGTGTAGAGCACGTCGTCGACGATCACCACCAGCTTCCCGTCGAGGTTCCAGGGGAGATCGGTGGGCCCAACCACCGGCCGCGGGCCGACGGTCTGCAGGTCGTCGCGATAAAGGGTGATGTCCAGCGCGCCGCGCGGCACCGCAACGTGCTCTCGCTCGAAGATCGTTCGAACGATGCGGTCCGCAAGCTGCACTCCCCGTCGCTGGATTCCCACGACGATAAGATCGCCGGTCCCATCGTTCAGCTCGACTATTTCTTCGGCCATGCGGCGCAGCGTCCGGTCCATCGCGCGCGAGTCGAGCAGAGTAGAATTGTCGGTTGTCATCGCCCGGCAATATGACGCCGTCGCGAGCCAGATTGAAGGGTTGCGGGTCACGGAGGAGTGCAGGCATGGCGCATTTGTTCAGTCATCTGATTGTCAACTACGGCTACGCAATGGTCGCCCTGCTGGTGTTCGCGGAGGGCGTCGGGCTGCCGCTTCCCGGAGAGACCGCGCTCCTCACCGCCGCGGCATTCGCCGCTCAGCACAACCGGCTCTCGATTGTAGGCGTGGTCATCGCGTCGATTGTCGGCGCCGCCGGCGGAGGGCTCGGCGGATACTGGATTGGCCGCACCGGCGGACTCGCAATACTCGAGCGTCACGGACGATACATCGGAGTGACCAAGTCCCGCATCGCACGCGCCAGAAAGTTCTTTACCGAACACGGTCCGAAAGCGGTGTTCGCCGCCCGCTTCATTGCGATTCTTCGCATGTTCGCGGGACTGCTCGCCGGCGTCACGCGCATGCGCTTTTGGCTATTCTTCCTCTGGAACGCGCTCGGCGCCATCGCCTGGTCGCTTCTCTTCGGAACGCTCGGCTATCTCTTCGGCAATAACCTTCCGTGGCTCGAGAAGCAGATCGGACGGACGAGCCTCCTGCTGCTTGGCTTG
>JANWLO010000122.1 GCA_025450815.1 Gemmatimonadaceae bacterium | reverse complement strand
CGCGACGCGGCGTGCGCGGCCATCGTGCCGCCGCTCGAGCTCAAGGAATCGAACCACTGGGCCGCTTGCATCAAGCAGCTGCCGACTATCATCACGTGGGCGGAGCAGCAGGCGGCGGGGGCGACCAAAGCTCCCGAGCGCATCGTGCCCGTTCGCGCCACTGCGTAAAACCCTCGCCTTAGCATCTCGAACCCCATCGGCATTGAGAGGCGGAAGGCGAGCCCTAGCAGATAGCATGAGAGCCATTAGCTGTGAGACTTGAGCCGTTACCGCCCCTTCTCGCCATCGGCGCAGGCTCACGGCTCAAAGCCATCAGCTCACAAGCTTATAGCTTGGGCCCGCCTTCCCCTTCTCGATCCAGACCCGGCCCCGCGATGCTTGCGTCCGCAAGCTCAAGACTCAAAGCTTTCGGCTCATAGGCTCATAGCTTGCCCCTTCCTCGCGAACTCACGGCCACGTGAACACCGAGCTGGGCGTGACCAGCTCTCGCCCCGAGCGCACGTCGCGCGGCTCGCGGTAAATGAACCGCGCCGCGTTCACGTAGCTCACGCGAAATTCCCACCTCGATCGCAGGTCCGGCGACAGCGCACGCGCGATGTCCAGTCGGTACGTCACCTTCGAGCCCGGCGGAACCGCGACGAGGATGCCCAGTCCCGCACTGAATTTCATCGGCGTCGTGACGCCGTAGCCGAGCGGCGCATCGCCCTTCCAGACGCGTCCCGCGTCGCCGAATACCGCCATGCCCACGTCGGCTTGATCGCGCAGCTGGCCAACGTACCACCGATCCTCGAGTCGGCTCACGAAGCGGATGTTGCCGGCATCCGGCGAGGAGTGATAGCCGCGCACGCCCCCGTCGATCTCGCCAAGCGGAAGTTGCACCGGCACCCGCTGCTTCCAGATGCCGGCCCAGTCGACCGTTGCGACGAGCGTGTGGCTGCCCATCAGCCGCTGGTACATCGAGATGCGCGCGCTCCCGATTATCCCGTCCCACGCATCCTTGCTGTAGCTGTTGCGCCCCTCGACCGACTCCTGCAGAAACGCGAACGTGCGCTTGTTTCCCGCGCCCGCGTACAGATTGCTCGCGAGGAAAATGTCGTCGTCCGTGGAGCCGAGTACCTGGAGGCTTCGCCCGAGCAGCGTTCCGAGCTGGAATCCCGTCTGCATGTCCTGCGCTGCATTGATCGCATCGAAGCGCTCGACGCGAACGAAGTCGATGCTCCGAATGCCCCAGAGGAGATTGAGGCGCGCGTTCTTGTGACGCTCGAGAATGCCGATCAGCGTGTCGTACGGTACGCCCGGTGTGGGCTCTGGCGGGATCGCAGGGGTATCGTCTTCGCTCGACACACTCAGGCCGAAAAGGCTCAGTCGCCCCGGCTGACCCACGCGCACGACTCCGCCAATGTCCACGAACTTGCGCGCGAAGTCGACCACCGCCGATGTGTCGTTGGACCGTCTGAAGGAGTACAGGTCCTGATGATCGAGCGCGACCGCGCGCCACGCGAATCGCTGTTCATCCGTGAGAAACGGATGCTCGGCTCCGACGAGCCAGCTGCTGATGCCCGCGTCTCCGCGCAGCCCCTGAAGATCGAGATGCCACGGGCGTCCGAGAAACTGGTAGTCGGTGTAGTTCGCGCCGAAATAGTCCCGGTACTTTCCGTGCGCCCAGTGAGCCGACAGGTATCTCGCATCCCCGCGAAAGTTGCCATCGCCGAGCGTGATGGAGCTCAGATATGGACTCGTTGGCGACGTGCCGCCGTTGACGATCGTCGTCAGCTCGTCCGTCGTTTGCGCGACGATGATCACGCCCCCGTTCCCATCGTCGTAGGCGCTCACCGACGCGCTCGCGATGAACGGCTGCGCGCGCAGTATGCGCTCGGACTCGCTGCGCCGCCTGTCGTCGCACGCCTGGCCCGGCTCCACGATTAGAAAGCGGCGCACTACGTCAGGCTTGGTGTTGGTGTGGATCGAGCTCAGAATCCCGATCGGCGACTCCCACCATTTTCCGTGGCGCGGATAGTACGGCGGCCGCGTCTGGACCTGCACATCGCTGATGATCTGGCCGTTGCACTTCACGGCGTTCCCCGCCTGCGCGACGACGGCGGGCGCGCCCGCGAACGCGCCGAGCGCCGCCGTCGCGACAACGAGACGCAGCGCCATTCGAGTGCAGCGAGGTGCGGCGTTCACTATGAGAGTGGCTACTTGCCCATCCGGCGCTTCAAATCCGCCAGACGGCGTTCCGCGTCGGCATCACGCGCGGACCGATCCGCACCTCGACGAAGTGCATCGAACTCCGACAAATCCTCGGCCAGCGGATCCGGCTCCTCTCTGGGCGGCGGCGCGGCAGGATCTCCTCCCGCAGCGAGCTTCCTGAGCTGCGCCGACATTTCCGCTGTTTCGCGCTCCACGAGCACCACCTCCTGCTCGAGCGCGGTGAGCTTTCGCTCGAGAACCGCGATGCGCTCCGAGTGCTTGCGCTCGAACTCGGCAGCGAGCCGCACCGTCTCACCGTCGTTGATCGCGGTGGCGAGCTGGCCGCGGCGGCGTACGGTGGCGAGCTCGGTGCGCTCACGGTCGAGCTGCGCGCTCGTCGCGTCGCGCGCCTGCCGGCTCTGCGCCAGGCCGACCTTCGCTTCCACAAGCGCTTCCCTCATCAGGCGCGCTCGCGCGCGCGACGACTGATCGCTCATCTCGGCGAACCTGCGCCCGAGATCAGCGCGACGTACCGCTTGTCCGTCGACTCGCTCCGCTGCCGCATCGCGTACGATAGAGGCGCGCCATGCGCGTGCGCAAGCGCGAACGCGCGCCGCGCCGGGTCTAGGAAACCATGCGCCAGGCGGCCTCGGACCGGACCTGTCGCATCAGCCGCTCCGGCGAGTTTACGTGCGGGAATAGGAGCGTGTCGCTCACTTCGTTCAACGCCAGCCGCAGCGCGGCGAAGCGACTCGATGCAATGCGCAGCAGCGCGTCCAGCCCGTGCTCCTGCGCCAGGCGGTGCTCCGCCGCGAGCGCGAAGCCGCGCCGCCCCATCGCCTCGTAGTAGTCGAGGTCCGGGCCTCCGCGCCGCCACCGTTTGTGCTCGATCCTGTCGGGGAACATGCCCGCGGACCAGAGCGCGTAGTTGCCGAGGTGCTGGCGCACGAGGAAGCTCCGCTGCGCGTCGGGCGTGTCGACCTCGCCCAGCAGCTCCGCGAGCGTTGCGTACACCTGATCGTCGGACGGCGAGATACGCTCGGCGCGTCCACGGGCGCCGAAGTGGAGCAGGATCGCGGAGACGTAGTCCGCCAGCGCGCGATCCTCCTCGCCAACGCGGCACAGCGCGCGTCGCACGACCACGTACCAGAGCAGGCGCACCGACACCTGCATGCCGACTCGCGAATCGATGATCGCGGGGAGGAGTCGCGGATCGTCGAGCAGCGCGTCGATTCCCTCCTCGCGCAAGCGCAGCTCGGCGGCCTCCAGAGCTTGCGCTTCCCCCTGCGCGATCAGCCGCAGCGCCAATTGGGCGTCATCTCGAGTGAGTGACGCTCGCACGTTTCCGAGCAGCATGCATTCCTCCCATGAGCGCCGGATGTCCTGCGATGTGATACACCGCGGAGGCGCCACCGAGCCGCCCCTCTCTGGGTGACGACTCGCGGGGCCGCGCGTTACCATGGGAGCGTTAGCGCAGAAGCGCGGCCGGCAGTGGACGCGTCGGGTCGTTGGCCACCGCGGTTCCAGCGCGCAGAATGAGCGCCGCGACGCGCGCCAGCTTGTCGTAGTCGATCTTGTCCGGCGAGTCCGTAACGCGGTGATAGTCGGCGTGCAGTCCGGTGGTGAAGAACACGATCGGAATGCCGTGCTTCGCGTAGTTGTAGTGATCGCTCCGGTAGTACAGCTGCTCTGGGTGCGTTGGCGCATCCCATTCGCGATTGATGAGAAACGGTCGGGGCAAAGCGCTATTTACGGAGTCGACGATCGCACCGAGCACCGTGCTCTGCCCGTTCGGCGCCGAGCGCGGGCCGATGAGATAGAGCGAATCCGGATCGTTGCGACCGATCATGTCCACGTTGAGCTGCGCGACGATCGAGTCTATCGGCACTGTGGGATGCGACGTGAACCACTCCGAGCCGAACAGGCCGAGCTCCTCGCCCGTATGCCACACGAAGAGGAGGGACCGCTTCGTTGGCGGATCGTGTTTCGCCTTGTTCGCAATCTCGATGAGCGCCATGCTCCCGGAGCCGTCGTCGTCCGCGCCGTTCGCGATCGAGTCGCCGTTCACCGGCGGCTGAATACCGATGTGATCGAGGTGCGCCCCGAACGCGACGTATGACTGCGCGAGGCCGGAGTCGGCCCCCGGAATTTTCGCAATCACGTTGTACGTCGCTACGCCGTCCTGCACGAGATCTACGCGCCCGCTGAACGAGCGACCATCCAGCGCGCGCGGGCGATCGACACGCGGCCACCCGGCGGGCAAGAGCGGGCCGGCATCGCGCACCGTGCCGAACAGCACCATCGGCAGCACGCGCGGACCGTCGAGCGGCGGTTGGAGGCGAAGCGAGGAGTCTGTGAGCCCGGCACTGAGCGCCGGGAGCTCGCTCGCCAGCCGCCCGGTGAAGAGCACAATGATCGCCGCCGGCCGCCGCTCGATGATCGCACCGAGCCGGTCGCCGAGCGCGCGCGGCTCGCGCAGCGCGGCACGCTTTGCGGAGTCGAGTCCCGGCGGCACATCGTTCACGAACACGACCACCTTGTCCGCTAGCGAGAGTCCCGCCAGATCGTTCCGCCCGTATTCCGGCGACGACAGCCCGTAGCCCGCGAACACTACGTTGCCCTCGGCGGCGAGCATCGGAAGCGGCAACCCCTCGCCCAGTGAAGGCACGGGCACCAGGTGCGAGCCGAATGGCAGGTTCACCCGCCCCGTGGGCGTGACGACGGTGAAGTGCGCAGATCGGACGAAGGTGCGCGAGAGCGGCACGCGCTGGAGATATCCGCCGCTGTCGCCCGCGGGTTGAATGCCGAGTGCCTGAAGCTTCGCGGCGATGAAGCGCGCCGCTCGCGCCGCGTTCGGCGTCTCGGCGCTCCGGCCAAGCATCGAGTCATCCGAGAACGCATAGAGATCGCGCTTCAGCAACTCCGCCATCGTTGGCGGAGATGGTGCGGATGCCGGCGAAGGACCGGACTCGGGGCGCTGCGGTGTCGCACAACCTGCGAGCACGGCGAGCAGCAGCAGCGCGCTGCGACGCATGTACGACTCCAACGGTGAGGGAACGGCCGCGATCAACGGCAAGCAACGGTACAGGCTAACGCGCCATCGGCGCCCGGGCAACGTTGGCCTTTCCCGGAGGGCCCGACGCTCGTCATCTTGCACCCGCGAAGCTTCGAACAGGAACCACGCCTCGGAAACGGGTATCATTCATCATCATGCTGTACATCTGCATTCCTGCCTTCAACGAATCGCCCACGGTCGGACTGCTCCTCTGGCGCATCCGCACGGTGTTCGAGGCGCATCCGCGCGAGTACGAGATCATCGCGCTCGATGACGGCAGCACCGACGGCACCGAGGAAACGCTGCGCCGCTACGAGAAGGTGCTGCCGCTCACGGTTCTGCGTAACGAGGTGCGCGGCGGCTTCGGCGCGGCGCTCGACACACTGGCGCGCGCGGCGGCGAAGGCCACTCGTTATCCTCGGCGAGACGCGATGATCGTGATGCAGGGCGACCTCACCGACCGTCCGGAGGATCTGCCGGAGCTCGCGAAGCGCTTCGACGGCGGCGTCGACTGCGTCGTCGCGGAGGCAGGGCCTGCTACCGCGACCACGCCGCGCGAGATTCGCCGCCTGCGCCGCATCGCGCCCTGGCTCGTGCGCCGCTACATCCGCGTCGACGGCGTCTCCGATCCGCTCGGCACGCTAAGGCTCTATCGCATCGCAGTGATTCGCGACGTCATCAAGCAAGCGGGCGAAACACCGATCGTTCAAAGCGCAGGATGGGCGGCTAACGTCGAGCTGCTCGTGAAGGCATCGAAATTCTGCCGCCGGCTGGAGACTGTGCCGCTCGAGCCCCGCTACGATCTGCGCCCGCGCTACACGCGCGTACGCTGGCTCCCCGACGCGCTGGCGCTCTACCGCTTCGGCGTCGCGCACCGCGCGCTGCGCGCACCGGCACCTTCGTGACGGCAAGCCCGCGGAGCATCCGCACAATTGGAATCTTCGCCGCCCTGTTCCTTGCGATCGCACCCGCGCGCGCGCAGCAGGAATCGACGAGCGCGGTACCCAGCGCCGAGGCTGTCACTGCGGCGTCGCGACCGTATGGCGTGGGCGAGAAGCTCGTGTATGACCTCGCAGTGGGCGGCGCGAAGGTCGGCACGGGGAGCATGGTGATCGAGGATACCGCCACCGTGAACGGACGCGAGACCTATCACTCGGTGTTCAACATCAAGGGCGGCTTCCTCTTCTTCAAGGTGAACGACGTCCTCGAAAGCTGGTTCGAGCCCGTCTCCGCCACGACGCACCGATTTCATCAGGTGATCAACGAGGGGAGCTACCACAAGGAGCGCTACTTCGAGATCTATCCGGATCGGGCAATGCTGCACCAGCGCGGCTTCGAGGAAAAGCCGAGTGTTCCCGAGCCGCTCGACGACGCATCGTTCTTCTACTTCGTGCGCACCGTTCCGCTCATCATCGGCGAGACGTACACCTACACGCGCTATTTCCGCCCCGAGAAAAATCCGGTCATCGTGAAGGTGCTG
>JANWLO010000121.1 GCA_025450815.1 Gemmatimonadaceae bacterium | reverse complement strand
CGAGAAAGCGTCCGTCCACGGCGTAGACGAGAATGCGCGAGTTGGGGAATGCATTGGCGACCGCGTCGAGCACGTACGCAACGCCGTCGCGCTTGGTGCGGAAGAATTGCGAGAGCTCCGCGGTCATCGTGATGGCGTGCGCATCGGCGGGCTCGCTGCCGAGGCGCGACGCGATCTCGCGAAGCCGGGTGGAGATGGTGCGCGGGGCACGCTGAATCTCGAACGGCTCGTTACGCGCGGCGAGCGCGACGTCGCCGGCGACGCGAGCGGCCTTCGTGTTCACACCACCGATGTCCCAGCCTATTACCGCCATGTGGCGTTGCTCACGTACGGAGTTGGGGAATGCGCATAATACCAGTTATCGACCTGCGTGGGGGGAAGGCTGTGCACGGAAACGGCGGCGACCGTGCGCGGTATCAGCTGGTGGATTCGGCGATTCTGCCAGTGCATGGAGACGCACTGGCGCTTGCGCACGCGTACGCGCGGCTGCTCGCGAGCAGTGAGCTGTACGTTGCGGACCTGGACGCAATTGACGGCGGGACAGCTCAATATGCCATGCATCGGTCGCTGTCGCGCGTGGCGCGCAACTGGATCGACGCAGGGGTTCGATCGGAGGCGGACGCGTGCGCGCTGATCGATGTGGGTGCCGGCCGCGTGGTAGTTGGACTGGAGACGATGCCGAGCTTCGCGGTGCTCCATGACATCGTGGTGCGGCTTGGTGCTGATCGGGTGGCGTTCAGTCTCGATCTGCGCGATGGAGAGCCGTTGACGGCGGTGGATGCGCTGCGGGCGATGCGGCCGACCGAGCTGGTGAGGCGTGCGGTGGACGCGGGCACGGAGACGGTGATCGTGCTCGACCTGGCGAGGGTGGGAAGTGCCCGGGGAGCGGACGACGTGATGCTGCGGGAGTTACGGGGGGCGCTGCCGGGGGTGGATCTGATTGCGGGCGGTGGCGTGCGCGATCGCGCGGACCTCGACCGCCTCGCCGCCGCCGGAGCGAATGGCGCCCTGGTGGCGACGGCAGTTCATCGTGGAGTGCTGGGCTAGTGGTGGGGCTAGTGGTGCGTGGTGTCCGGCATCTGGCGCATGCGGGACATTTCAGGCATCGATGTTGTATTGGTACTGTCACCGTGACCCATGTCCATCGAGCGCATGTCCATGTCGTCGTGTTCCGCGTTAACCTGGTGCGCTTTGGAGGGACGTGACGCGCGCATATCGCTGTACGATGGGAGCGCGGCGATATCGCGCTGAATGAGCGGATTCGATAGATCGAGCACGGGCCAGTCGGCGATGTTGTCGGGGCTGAAGACGCCGTTGATGTGTCCCATGCCGCCCGCCACGATCGTCTTGCCCGTTGGATTGTCGTACTCGGCGACGACGCGGTACTTATGATTCGCCTCGATCGGGAGTGCCTCTTCGTGAAAGCCCCAGATGAAGCGGCCGACTTTCGAGATCTCGCCCTTGTCGTCACGATCGGACTTTAGCCGCACGAGTACCTTGCCGGTGACCGCATCTTCGAAGCGCACGGCGACGCCGTAGTCGTGGAGGTGGCCGCCGATACCGATGAGCCGTCCGCTGAGCGGGAACTCGAATTCGTAGCTACGCGTGGATTTTCCCGGTGGGACATCAAATGTCGTGACGCCGCCGATGTGATTGTTCACGTCGACGTACATGGGGTAGACCGGATTCTGCAGTCGCGCCTTCGGAATGAACGCGAGCGTCATCTTGAGATAGGCGTTGTGGATGTCGTGGCCCGAATCGTTGTGCCACATCGCGTACACGCCGAGGTGCTGGCCCTTCGCGAGCGGAACGCCAACGCCGGAGGGAAGCATGATCGGATCGGTTTCCTTTCCCCAACCGAAGAGACGCTCGACCATCTGGTAGACGATTTGTCTGCGATCGAAGTTGACGGCGATGAGGTGATGGATGACGGAGCGAGGCAGGGCGTGTCCCGATTCATCCTGCATCGCGAGGTTGACGCCGCGCAGCCCGCCATCGACAGGCCAGTCGAAGCGCAGCACCTGCGGCGAGCCGTGGTGCATCTCCGCCATGTCGGCGGGCATATTTGGAAGATCGTATGGGCCAGCGGTGATTATCACTTCGCCGCGCGCCGAGTCCACCGCGATCTGAATTTGCGGTTCCACCGCCGGCTGCTGCGGCGTAATCGCCGGCGCCAGAAGTGTCGAGGCGAGCAAGAAATGGACGAACATGGTCTCCTCTCGAAATTCGAAGAAAGTGTTAGCTGAGCTGCTCCCTGTAAAACGCCGACTGTCCGAAGTTTTCCTCGACTTCCATCTCGATCACGGAGAGCCTCGAAAACTGTTTGCCGCTGAGCGCAACGCGTGCCTGGTGGACGAGGTATTTCGCGAGCATCTCGACCGTGGTATTCGGAATCGCAAGCAATGCGCAATCGTCGCGCGGGAAAACGTATCTCGGACGATTGTCGTACGCGACGAGCACACGATCATCCTCGATTGTCACCTGTAACTTCGGATTCTCGAGTGGCAGAAGCACCTTGTGATCGATCTCATCGCACAGTCGCTTCATGAGCTGCTTGAGGTACGAAAAATCCACCACGTACCAACTTTCTTCGTCGATGTCGCCTTCGAGCGAGACACCAACGCGATAGTTATGCCCGTGCAGCGACTCGCATCTGTGCCCGGCGAACGTGATGAAGTGGGCAGCAGCGAACACGAGGTAGTCCTTCGTCACTGATACTCGAAACGCTTTGTGCTCGCTCACCGTTCCCATCCTCCTTTCCAGCCGCCATTTAGTAGTAGAACGAAGAGTGCAGCCGCAGTTATGTCCGCGGTTGTACCAGGATTGCGCGTGTTGCGCACATCTCTCAGCTCGAGATCGAACGACGCAAGCGCGCGTCGCCCCGCATTGGTGCGAACTCCGCCGGCCGCGAGGACGGCCGCAGCCTGCCGCGTTACATCGCTCGCAGCATCCGGGCCGAGCTTGCGAGCGATGAGTGTGTCGGGCGCCGTTGCGAGGAGCGCGAGATAGCACTCGACAACAGCGTCGGGCCAATCGAGTCCAGCCGTGCGGGCTCTTGCGAGTGCGGGAGCGCCGACGGTAAACGTTCGCTCGAACGCGGTCGCGTACTCGCGCGCCACATCATCGCGGTCGGCGGCGAGCTCCATCGCGGCGGCAAGCGTGACCGTGGGTGATGAGGCGGCATCCTGTGCGGATACTTCGCCGAGTCCGCCGGGACGCGCGATCTGGACTGCGCTGTACACGGCGGAAGCATCGGCGACGGTGGTGCGCTCGATTACCAGGCGCACGCGCTCGCGCAACGATCGGGGCGATGACTCGAGCGCGGCGTGCGCGAGCGGCGCGAGCAGGAGGACGATGCCGAGGTTGGTATTGGCGTCCGTCCACGCGCGCGTGCTCTCGATCGCGCGACGAATCGTGTCGCCGACGGTTTGTCGATCGATATCGAGAAATGCGGGCGCGATGGCCGCCGTGCTTGCGAGAAAATCCTCGTATCGCGTGTCGTGGAACGAAGCGCCGGGCGATACGTTCCCCGGCTTGGGCGCGCTCGCTTCGAGCAGACACGCCAGCTGCGCAGCGGCCGTAATCTCCGCGGGCGTGGGCATCCCGGTCAGCGCCCGGTCTCGCGCGAGCGCGCGCCGGCAGTCACGTGATCGATCAGCGCGCCGGCGACGTCGAAGGATGTTGCCGTCTGCAATCCGCGCCATCCTGGAATCCCGTTGACCTCGAGTACGTAGACGGTTCCATCTTCCGCCGGCAGGAGATCCACGCCGGCATACGCCGCGCCGACTGCGCGAGCGGCGCGCAGCGCCATGTCATTCCACTCGGGCGGGAGCGCGAATTCTCGCGCTTCGCCGCCCCGGGAAATGTTCGTGCGCCATCCCGCGGAACGGCGCTCGATCGCGGCAGCGACGCGATCGCCAATCACGAACGCGCGAATGTCGCGCCCCTCGTGCGGAATGGCGCGCTGAAGATAATAAACCCCTCGAATCGCTTCCAGCGCGCGAAACACGCGCCATGCGGTTTCCTCGTCGCTCACCCGCACCATCCCCAGTCCCATCGAGCCGAACAGCGGTTTCACGATGACATCGCCCATAGCGCGAAATGCCGCGATCGCATCTCCCGCGCGCTCGCACACCACCGTTTGCGGCGTGGCGAGTCCGGCCTGCTCGAGCAACGCCGACGTGTAGAACTTGTCCACCGTACGCTCGATTGCGCGCGGAGGGTTCAGCACGGCGATGCCCGCATCCTCGAGCCAGTGCAAGGCGTCGATGCGGTAGATGATCTGTTCGAGCGAGCCATTGGGGATGATGCGCGCAAGAACGACGTCGCACGCGAAGAGATCCGGCTGCCCCGCGCCGAGTCGCGGTGCGGGGCGGTCGCGCGCGCCGAGTCGCGCCACGAGCGATTCGTAGGGGACCAGGAGGGGCGGGTGTCCGCGCTCGACGATTGCGCGCTGCAGCTCGTCGGTGTGCCAACCCGTGCGAGTACTGAGTACCGCGATGTTCATGATGCGACGCGAGCGGAGCGCGGCCGCACGCCCGGAGGGACGTACGGCCGTCGATCGCTCTAGCGAGTTTCCTGTCCGACCATCACGATGGTGCCACCGGTCGAGAAATTCTTGAGGTCGGCGGCGACGGCCTTGAAGCCATCGGTGGCCATCCCGGCCTTCAGGGCCTCCTCCGACGCGAACCAAAGCTCGGCCTCGCGATAGTGCGCGGGCTTCGAGCCATCCGCGTTGCTCGTGAACTTCACGAGGATCCCCTTCGTGATGCCGATCTCCTTCGCCTTGGACTGGAAGAGCGGCAGGTGCTTTTCCGCATAGTACTTCTCGAACGCGGCCGTGTCTTTCGGATGATTGTAAAGCACGGTCACCACCCAGCCCGGCGCGGCTGGTGTCTCAGCCGCGGGAGCAGCGGCAGGTGCGACGGCGGCCTGCGCCACCGTGGTGTCCGCGGCGGGGGTTGCGGGCTTAGTGCATGCAACCGCGAACAGGATCGCGGCGAGTGAGGCGAAGGAACGCATGAATGTTTTCTCCGTTGAGAGTCGAGCCGGTGCTTCGAGCGGGCGTGGGAACATAGCACAGCGATCTCGCGGCGGTCACCCGCGAGGGTCATTCCTCGAGCAGCGAGCGCCTGAGCACCTCGGCGTTGAGCAGCCCGCCGTGGAACGTGCGACCGGTGGTCGAGCTCGTGAGCCAGACCTCCGCGGGGCTGAAGAGCAGTTTGTCGATCTTGTAGAAGTCGCCGTCGTATCGCTTGAAGGTCTCGTAGAATGGCGTTCCGTAGTCGTAGGACGCGGAGGCAGGCAGCCGCGCGGCGAGATCCGCTAACTCATCGTCCGTAGCATCGATGACGAACGATGCGCGACCGCCGTACAGGATGCAGTCGTTCGTGCGGCCGATTGCGCGCAGGTCGTTCTTCGCGAGCGTGGGCAACGGCGCTGTGCCGATGCCGCTCACCACGCGACGCACGTCGAAGCCGAGCACCTCCATCTTGTGCAAGCCCGTCTCGAGAATGCGTGCGACGACCTGGGTGCCGCCGGCTATGCTCGCAGTGGGAGCGATCGCGAAAGTGATGCTGGATGGAGCGAGTCCCGATTTCTCGGCGACGAAGGCCACTACCTCGTCGGTGGGAATGGTGCGTCCCTCCAGCACGAGCACGCCGCGCGCGGCCGTTTCCGCGTAGCCGAGCTTTTCGAAGAGCTCCTTCTCGACGCGTACATGCGCGCGCAGCGGGCCGGAGCCCATCGCGAAGTACTTCCCGACCGAGATGGCCCAGCCTGCGTATTGCGAGGCCATGTGCGCGATGGCCGGGTGATCGGTGTACACCTGCACACCGGGGTAGGGTGTGCCGCCGATCTCGAGCTCATTGAAGGAGATGTAGCCCAGCCCGCCCATGCACAGCTCGGCCAAGGCGACGCCGGCCCCGTACCCACCGCGAACTTCGATTCCGGCGTCGAGAACGCGCGCGCCCGATGGGAGCGTCTGCACGGCGATGCGCAGCTCGGCCGCGCGCGCGGCCATGGAATCGGCGATCGCCCACGCGCGCTCGTTGAGTCCCATCGCCGTCATCACATCGATCGCCATTCGAGAATCTCTCCTTTGCCGATGTCAGCCAGATCGCCGCTGTATCGCTGGTAGAGTCCGTGCACGTGCTCATCGTTGACGAGAAGCTCATGGCGCGCGCGCAGCGAGAGAAGCATGAGGCTCACGTGCGGCGGACGATACGTGCATGCGTACGCGTACGTTGGTGGAACGCGCACGTTGCCCAGCGCGAGGATCGACCCGCGCTTGTTGCCAAGGCCTGCCCCATCTCCAAGGTCGCCCGCGACGATGATGTTCCCGGCGATCATCGCGGTTCCGGCGCCTTCGCCAACGGACGCGCAGAAGAGCGTGCCGCGGCGCATCCGCGAGCCGGCATCGCGACCGACGCCGCCCCGCACGATGATCTCGCCGCCGGTCATTCCCTTCGACGCGCCCGGGAGTGCGGCGCCCGCGCGATCGCCCGCGCTGCCGGCGATCGCCAGGAGGCCACCCGCCATCGCGATTCCGGCATCATCGCCGGCGTTGCCCGCGATGCGGATGGCGCCTCCGCTCATTCGCGCCCCAACGCCGCCGCCCACCGAGCCCGCGATCGCGATCTCTCCGCCGCGCATCGCGGTGCCGACGCCATCGAGATGCGCGAGGTCGCCTTCGATGGTGACGGAGGAGGAGTGGTCGCCGCGAATCGCGAAGACATCGCCGAGTGCAACGGATGCATGTCCGTCCCAGAGCTCGAGCGCGCCGATCTCCTGCTCGCTCAAATCGGCGAATCGATCGGCGCTGATGCACTCGGCGCCGAGCGGGCGGATGAGCGCTGCGCGGAGGGTGAGCGTGATGCGTTCGCTCATGCCGGCGCTCCCTCTTTCGGCGCGTCCTCGACGTCGCCGCTCATGATCTTTCGAAGGTAGAAGTGGAAGGGACCGAGCTTGCCTCCATAGTTGCCAGCGGTGATCGAGTGAACACCGGGGCGACACGCGGCATCGATGCCGATTTGCATCGCCATCGCGATCGACCGGAAATCCAGCCCGTCGAGCACGATCTCGAGCACCGAATTCACGCCATCGGGGAGCGACGTTTTCGTGATCGCGCGCAAGGTGGGCGCGAACGCATCGTTCGTCGAAGCGATCATCGTCTTGTAGCGCATGCTCCCGACCTTGCTGCCACTGCGTACGATTCCGCCGGGGAACGGGAGGATGACACCGGGCATCCCCGCCATCGCGTCGACGGCCGCTTCCGCGGCATCAAGTGCCGCATCCGCGCTCTCGGCGAGAATGAGGAAATTTCCTCCGCCAACACCGCGCGCCTTTCCGAAGCTTTCCTGGATGAGGAACTCTCCTTCCATCACGGGCAGCCGCCAATAGCGCACGCCGTCTATCACCTTGCTTCCCTGAAAACCGTCGCCAAAGGTGCGGAGCGGCTTGCCGATCGCGATACGCTCGGCGGCACCTGGAAGGCCGTCGAAGCAGGCAGTTGTGGGGCACGTCAGCACGGTTTGTCCCACGCGCTCGATCACGCGCTTCGGCAGGCTGTCCGAGTCCATGGTGAAGAGCAGCACACTGATGCCGGGGCGACCGTCGGGGGTCTGGTCGGGCGCGAGCTCGCGCTCGATCGCCGCCTCGCACTTGCAGGCGATCACGGAGGTCGCGAAGCCGGTCATCTTGTTCGCGGCCTCGCGCGCCCACTTCTGATTCTTCGCGGTGATGATAATGCGCGCGCCGCGCATCCCGAATGCTTCGGCGAAGGTGTCGTCGATCTGGACGCCGCGGATGTCCATTTACGCGCCTCTGGTGGGAACGGGCGCGTCGCGGAGGCCGGTAACGGGATAGTTCGCGAGTCGAACGGACGAGTAGGCCTCGAAATACTTGCCGAGATCGCGAAGCAGCGTGTCGTCGAATCCGGGCTTCACGAAGATGCGCTTGCCGGCGGGCGCGCGGCGCAGCTGTCCTTCCTCGACCACGAGCGTGCCCGCCTTGAGCACGTAGCGTGGCGTCGAGAACATCTTCGCGAAGTCGGCGTCGCGGCTGTAGATCGTGATATCGGCATCGGCGCCGACGCCGAGATGTCCCTTCGCGGCGAGGCCGAGTTGGCGCGCCGGGCCCGCGCGCGTGATGATCGCGATCTCGTTGAGAGTGTATTCGCGCGCGATGCCATCGGCGAGGGCGCTCCCCGCCAGCATCTTCTGGTTCACGCTCTTGAGCTTCTCATCGCGGTACGCGCGGTCCATGAGCAGACGGATGAGATCGGGATAGCTCATGAACGATCCGCCGTTTGGATGATCGGTGGAGAGCACCATGCGCCACGGATCGCTCGAGAGGAGAAAGAGCTCGAGTCCCACTACCCACTGCAGTGACGCGACGGCCGCCTTCTCCCTGTAGCTGTAGGGCACGATTCCACAACCGGTCTCGAGCTCGATGTCCGAGTTGATCCACTTGCGACCGGTGCTCGTGTGGAGGAGATACTCCACGGCGCCGTCGGCGGTGAGCGTGGTTGCATCGCCGAACATCACCTGCCCTACATCGCCGGTGACCTCCGGGTGCGAGTTGACGTACTCCGCCACCTGACGCGCGGCGGAGCTCCACGACTTGCCACGCTCGCCACCGTAGCTGTGGAATTGCAGGTGCGTGAAGTGCGCGCGACGGCCCTGGAGCGCGCGCATGCTGTCGAGAGTCATCGCGACGTTGCCGGCGACGCCGAGATTGTTGCAGTGGATGTGCACCGGGTGCGGAAGTCCGAGGTCGTTCGCCGCGCCCGCAAGCACCTCGAGGATTCGGCGCGGCGTGACGCTCGACGAGCCCACCGGATCGTCGAGCGTTTTCACCTCGCGCACGTTTCGCTTCCACAGCTCGACGCCGCCCGGGTTCACGACCTTGATCGCGTAGCCGCCGGTGGAGCGAAGAATCCACGCTGCGTAGTCCTTCGCGCGCGCCAACTCGCCCGCCGCGATCTGGCGGTGGAGATATTCATCGTTGCCGAGCAGCGCGAAAAATCCGCCGTCGATGATGGGCGTGTCATCGAGCTCGGCGTGCGTCTGCCGCGCGGCCACGGGAGCGACCGCGGCGTCGAAGACGGTCGTGTAGCCGAGCCCCGCGTAGCGGTAGCCGGTGGTGAAGGTGCTTGGTACGGTGCCGCCGGTGCCGGAGCGCGGGATCGAGCCGTCGTCGAGCGCGGGCGCTGCGACGGGATGGAGAGCGTGTTCCTCGGGGAGAAGGCGGCGCCCCATGCTCACGCTCGTGGCCGCGATGTGCGCGTGGATGTCGATGCCGCCCGCCATGATGACCATTCCGCCGGCGCGGAGTGTGGGCGCATCCGCGGGAAGCGACGCGACGATGCGGCCGTTCTCGATGCAGATGTCGCCTACGTCACCGTCGATGCCATTGGCGGGATCATGGACGGCGCCTCCCGTGATGCGAAGACGGGTCATGCGCTCGCTCCCTGCGCGGCGATTGCAGAGCCCAGCGCATCGAGCAGCGATGCCGTATCGCGCGGCGTAGGGAGTACGGCGCGCACGGGGAGCGGTATGTCGTCGAGACGAAGCGACATTCCGGACTCGTGGATGCCGGCGACGCCGGTGTCGATTCGAATCTGCGCGGAGAGCGTGCTTTCGCTGGCGCGTGGCCCGATCACGACGATGCGCGTGGCGCCGAGGGCTTCGCGTACGACGGTGGGAATCGCGTTGGTGTTGCCGACGATCAGCGCGGCGTCGCAATCGCCGTGCGCCAGGCGCGCGCCCGCGGCGTTCCCGGGCGTGTAGCGCGGCGCTCCGCGGGAGAAGTCCACCGCCATTGGGAATCCGGTGTGCCATGTGAGCACCGTGTCGGCGCCATTCCGGTTGCCGCCCGCGCGCAGCGAGCAGAGCGAGCAGCGTGTGGTTGCATTGAGCGACTGCGTGAGCGCAATGAGCGAGTCCGCGCGTCCACTGGGCACGGAGGGCGGAGACTCCGCGTCTGTCACCACGACGGAGTAGCGCGCCTTGTTGAGCCGCGTCGCGAGCTCCGTGACTCGCGCCGCGATGGACTGGTTGCCAAGCGCACGCCCCGCGAGCGAAGCGCGCAGTGATGCAAGGAAGAGCTGCTCCTCCTCAGCCGTCATCTGGATGCGCACGTCTGCATCGGCGGGTCCGCGCTGGGCGCCGACGTCGACGGCGATGACGGTGCGATCGCGGCGTCCCTGTGGCAGATAGACGCCGACAGGATTCGGTGCGTAGCGCGACTGAAAGCGCGGATAGCTGGCAGCGGGATCCACGGCCCAGAACACAACGACGTCCGCGCGGTTACGGATCTCGCCGAGCGTCGCGCTCGCGCGCCCGCGGCGCTGCGCGGCGAGGATGCCGTCGGCCGATGTGGAAGAAGTGACGCCATCGACGAAAGCGCGGAGCTGGTCCGCGATGGCGATCGCGGCTCCCTGCGCCTCGCAGGTGAGATCGGGGGCGAGATACACCAGCGGCGCGCGGGCGGAGCGCAGGAGCGAGGCGATCTCGCGCAACACGTCCTCGATGGCAGCGGATCGCCCACCGGAGATTGCACCGGGGAGCGAGCCATCGCCAAACCAGCGGACGCCGAGCGTGCAGGCGTTACGCGCTTCGCGAATGCGCGCGCCGGCGATGACGACGGCGATGTCGTCACACGCGCACCCGCACCCGAGGCAGGTGACGTTCTCCTCGATCCGGGTGGCCTCGCTCACGCGCTCCGACGGTGCATTCGCCCCTCTATCTCCGCGAACCGTACTCGTGCGCGCCGCACCAGCGCGGCGTAGCAGAGAGCACTCGTGCGCCCTCGCGCGAAGATAGTGCAAATCGGGCTTCCGCGCGCGACGCGCTCGCCCGGCGCGGGAATGTCGCGCACGTCCGGATCGGTGAGCCATCGCGTGGTGTCGCCGAGCACGACCGAGCGGCGCGCGTAGAGCACCGCCTTCCCTTCCGAGTGGCGCGCTGGTGCGGGCGGCATTGCGAGCGTGCGCGTGCATCCGGCCACGTGCGCGAGCCAGATCGAGCAGCCCGTGGCGCGCTCGACGAGCTCCATTGACGCCGTGGGGCGTGGGTTGACCTCGATGGCATACGGGATGGAGTCGCGGGCGATGAAGTCGATGCCGCACACGCCGCGGAGCGCGAACTCGCGCGTCACTCGTCGCGCGAGCTCGCTCGCGTGCGCGAGGAGCACCGGATGGTTCGGCTCGAGAATACTGCCGCAGTACGCGAAACCGTCTGCGCCGAACTCGGTGTCGCCCGCGAGCTGTCGCGTGAGTGCGAGTGGAAGCGCGTGCTCGCCGTCGGCGACGAATACAATTGAGCCGGGAGCACCGCGCACGCGCTGTTGCACAACGGACGTACGCGGGATGCGCATGCCACGCGTCCACTGGACGATGCCGTGTCCGCCGCCGGAGCTGCGCGGCTTGAGGAGCCAGCGCGTTGTGTCCGCCGGCAGCGGAGCCGACGCACGCACGATGGGCGTCGGAAGGCCGAGTCGCGAGAGAGCGCGCGCGAGCGCGAGCGGGTCGCGCACGCGCCGGAGGATGGCGGGCGGATTTCCGACTAGCGTGCGACCGCGCGCCATCGCCCTGACGGCGTCGGGCGCATTCTCGAAGTTGGAGACGTACGCGACCAGGTCGGCCTCGATCTGCCGGCTCGTGCGCGCGACCGCCAGCGCGTCGATGCGACCGTCGTCGCCGCGCGGCGCCGCGACGGTGTGAGCGATGCGGCGCAGATCGAGATCTCCGTAGGCATCGATGGCCGAGACATCGCACCCCGCACGCGCCGCGGACTCGGCCAGCGCGCGGACCGAGACACCGGCAAGGAGCACGCGCTGGCGCGCGATCGCGCTCACAGGCCCAGCCTGCGGAGTGCGACATCCGGCGAGATGATGCGCAAATGGTCGAGCACCGTGCCGTTCGCGTCGCGGATGCCCATCACGTCGGTGAGTACGGCGTGTCGTCCGCCCGCGAGCCCATCGGCGATGAGGGCGGCCCCCTGAGCGGCCTCCTTTGCCACAGAGGCGTAGCCGTGCAGCCGGCGCACCGGCGCGATTGGGCTCAGGCGCAGATGCAGCTCGCGCACGACGCTTGGCGCGCGCGCCACGCGACCCGAGATCAGGATCTCGTGTGGTGCGGGAACGGAAACACGGAGCGACGCGACGGCTTTCACGGCGCCCTCGATGAAAGCGTTCCAGGCAGTGCTCTCCTCGCGGGACGTGCTGGCGGCGAGTGATTCGAGCGAGACGACGTCGCGCCCGACGATGCTCTCGACTCCGCCGCGAAAGAGGAGCTCCTTGGTAATCGTGCCGGCGAGGAAGGCGACTTCGCCATCGAGCGCGCCCGCGGCGCGCATGCCGAGCGGGCCGGAGCTTCCCCCCGCACCGTCGACAATGCGACCATCCTGCACGGCAACGGCCGCGCTGAAAGCACCGCCCAGCTCGAGGAGGATGAACGAGACCTCGTTGAGCGCGCAGCCGCGCCGCGTGGCCTGCTCGCGAATCGCGAGTGCGGCAGCACACAGCTTGTCGGCGGTGCCAAGGTCCACGCGATTGATCTTGCGGTACGCCGGAACCGAGGGCAGATGGATCACGCCGGGCGTGAAAACGACGGGCAGCTCCGCGTCTACCATTGCGGCTGCGAGCGCGCGCAGACCGCCAATGCCGCCTTGCTCGCCGGGCGCGGCTAGATACGCGAGACGGAGCGCGCGATCGTTCGCAGCGGCGACAGTGGTGAGTGGGAGCCCGTATCCGGAAGGACCAGCGATGAGATCGGCGCCGAGCTCCCGCAGCATGCGCGCGAATGCAGCGGGGTCGGCGAGCGCTTCGGCGGTGGGGATCGAGCGATCGAGCACGAGCGCGCCGTCATCGAGCGCGCATACATCGATGCTGATCGTTCCGGGATCGATGCCGACGGCGAGCACGTGCGGGCCGGTGCGCTACTTCATCAATTCTTTCGCGACGTCCTCGATCGTCTCGGCGTCGAGTACGAGGTCGTTGCGCGTGAACAGCCGCGAGAGACACTCCTTGTGGATCTGCATCTTGAAGTTGCCGATGCCGAGCGCACCGAAGGCGATTGCGCCTTCGCGCTGCGCTCCGTCGTCGTTCACCTCCACACCCTCGATGCCGAGTGGCGGCACGGCGTTGAGGTCGACGACCACCTTGAACTTGCCTGCCCAGGCGGCGCGCGGCACGAGCATCACTCCTGCGGGACCGGCATTTAGCAGCACCTCTCCGCCCTCGATTGCGCCGGCGGCCTGGGACGACTCGCGCAGCGGTACGGCGTGTACGGTACCACCGAATCGCTTGCAGATCGCCTCGGAGACACGCGTGCCATCTTCGGGTTTGCGCGACGTGATGGTGACGTCGGCGCCGGCGCGCGCGAGGAGCCCGGCCGCGCGCGTGCCCACGGGTCCCGTGCCCGCGGTGACGACGATCCTGCGGCCCTTCACGTTGCCACCCAGCGCCTTGGTGATCTTGACGACTGCGGCGACGGCGGTCGTGTTGGAGCCGTTGGAGTCGAGCATCGTCGAGACGCGGAAGTTGCCGAAGAAAGCCTTGGATGCGGCCAGGAGAAGCTTCTCTCCGATCGCCATGTCGGCGCCGCCGATGAAGATGGCGGTGTTCTTCATGTCCTTCGGGCCGCGAGTGAAGATGCAGCCGTAGACGAGATCGCGGACGTCACCCTCGGTGACGCCGCCCTCGCTGATGACTCGATCCGCGCCTGCATCGTACGCGACGACCTGATCAAAAACGCTGGGGAGGCGCGAGCTGTCGAGCTGCAGAAGGAGTTTCAGCATGACGGGGACGGAATGAGGTTGAACGGATAGGCGTTCAGCAACTTAGCATGGCAGAAACGCATCGAGGGGCGAGATAACCTCGCCCCTCGATGTGTACTACGCGGCGCGGCGCGCCACGAGCATTACTTCTTGTCGGCGCCGCCGGCGAACGGGTGCGTGGCGGTCTTCGCCTTGGCAATCACCGTATCGACCTTCGGCTCGTTCTTCAAGGCGCGAGCGATCGATTCCTTCGTCGCCTGATAGTTGTAGGCGAAAATCTTCTTGTCGTCCGAGGCATCCCAGTGAATGAACACGCCGACGATGATGACGAGGTCCTCGACCTTGTCCTTGGGAATGACGCCGGATTCGACCGAATCGACGACGGCGCGCGCGACCGCGGCCTGCGCGGGTCCGAACATTTGCACGGCCTGCTTGGCGCCCTTGATCGTGACCTTGTTGAAGAGGATCGTGTCCGGCTTGGCGGGGAGGTT
>JANWLO010000120.1 GCA_025450815.1 Gemmatimonadaceae bacterium | reverse complement strand
CTCAAGCTCTCGAGTACCGAGAGCAATGACGTGGATCCGCGAGGCTCCGCGGGCAGGATCGTGTTCTCGTCGGACAGGGATGGGAACGCGGAGGTGTATATAGCAGACACTTCCATGACAGTGTCGCGACGCGTCACCAGCAGCGGTGCCACCGATAACCATCCCGCGCTTAGTCCAGCCGGAACCACGATCGTATTCGTGAGCGATCGGAGCGGCGCTCCGCGACTCTGGACCGTCCCTGCGCCGGCGCTGGACGCGACCGTTTTCGATGCCCCGACCGCGCTCGAAACGGGCTCCGCGTCGGTGACGCCGGAGGGCGCGCCCGCGTGGAGCCCGGATGGCGGCACGATCGCCTTCAGCTCCACGCGTACCGGCCGCTCCGAGATCTTCACGGTTCCAGCGGCGGGCGGCAGTGCGGTGCAGCTCACGAACGAGCTTGGCGGCGCGTTCAACCCGGCGTGGAGCGCGGACGGCAGCACGATCTACTACACCTCGACGATCGGCACGCTGCATCTGCGCAAAGTGAAGCTGTCGGGTGGTGGCGCGACAGACTTCGCGTCGGACTCGCTCGACCTCGATGCGGCATCGTGCAATTCGACGTTGTGTCTGGCGGCCGAGGATCCGGTGGGGAACCGTGGGAGCATCCTGGCGTTTCCGGTGAAGGGCGGGAATCCGGTGGTGGTGCTCACGCGCACGCGGAACGAACGAGAGGCTGAGATACTGGCTCCGTAGGATCTCGAACAGGCGTCAAAGAAAATGCCCGAGTGCAATCGCACTCGGGCTTTTTTCTACACCGCTGCTCGGCCGATCAGATCTTCGGCGCCGGCGGCGGCGGTGGTGGCGGCGGCGGCGGAGCCGGCGGCGTTGGAGCCGGTGGCGGCGGCGGCGGAGCCGGAGGTGCCGGCGGCGGCGGGGGCGGAGCCGGTGGCGCCGGTGGTGGCGGCGGTGGCGGCGGGCCCGGTGGCGGCGGCGGCGGTGGCGGCGGAGCCGGTGGCGGTGGCGGTGGCGGCGGTGGCGGTGGCGGCGGTGGCGGAGCTGGCGGCAACGGCGTGAATGTCACCAGCGATACAGGTGAAGGAATCCGGTAGTACGGGTGGATATCGAAGTTGACCGGATTGACCTCGTACGTGCGGTTGGACGCGAAGCGCCCCGTCGTAGGGAAATACGGTGGCGGTTTTGTGAGTCCGCAGGTGTTGAAGGTGTAGCGCTTGATGTAGCCTGTCTCCCCGTTCGTCGCGGTCGCGTCGAGCGTGCCGACCGGCTGACGGGTACCGTGAATGATGCCGCCCGTGAGATAGAGACATCCACGGCCCGCCTTTACCGTCTCACACTTTTCGGCCTCCGGCACGCCCTTGTCGTAGTCCTGCACGCCGAATGATCCGAGCGCCAAGATCGACGCCGTGACGAATTCGGATGGCGTCGCACCGAGATGGAAGACCGTGTCGAGCGCCATCCCAGTGGAACGCGCGGGCGCCAACAACAAATTGTTGGCCATTATGACGTTTGCGCCGGAGATGATTCCCAAATAGTCGAGACACGAGGTCGGGTCGTTCGCATAAGTGATGTTGTCACCGATGGTGATCTCGTTCGGGGACACTATCGTCAATCGCCCTCGAACAACACCGCTGACAATCACTTTTCCGTTCACGAAAACAACGCCCTGGAAATTCGGATTTAGATCGCGAGTGATCGGCCAGAGATAGGCGGCGTCTAGCCGTCCGGTGGCAGCGACCTTTGGGATCACGCCCATTGGCGAAGGCAACCACGTGCCGTGCGAGTTGCTGACGTAGAAGGTGTCTCTCAGGCCGGCAATCGTGTCCAAGTGCGGATCGCCGCCCAGATAACAGCGCGCGCCGAACTTGGCCAGCGCAGAGTCGCGTTTGTCCTGATCGCTGATCTGATCAAGTCGAACGAATGTAGACGCAGTCTTCGGATATCCGCAGTTCTCGTTGGCGCCGAATCCACCATTGGCATCAGTAACGAAGCTGGCAGTGTTCGCATCGTCGCCGGTAAACTGAGAGTAGGACGCAGCATTGTACCGCGCAGCCTGCACGAGCGCCGCACCCGACAACGCGTTCGATGACCAGACGCGCATGAAGCCTTCGTCGGGATCCGTCGTATTGCCATCACCGTTCAGGTCGACGCCGATGAACTCGATGCGCGTCGTCGCCTCACCCGTGCCACCAGTGAGACCGCCGTCGATCTTGGTCTGGCCGGTCACCGCTAGCGATGCGAGCTGGCCGAACACCTTCGTTGTCGGCATTGCAATGTTCGGCACGTTCTGCGTGTAACCCTTGTCGAAAATGCCGCTCGCCGCGCCGCTGATCGTCTTCGCGGTCGTGACCGGGTCGTGAAATTCGACGCCAGATGGTGCGATGCGAATGACGTCGTTCGAGTGTGCAGGACCGAACACCTGATCGCCGCCGCCGAAGTAGATGCCGTTCTCATTGTTCGAGAAATAGGCGTACTTCGCGAAGGTGTCCTGGAAGACAGTGCCGCGATGATAGACGGCGTTGCCAAAATCATCCTCGGTCTTCACGATGATCGTGCCGAAGATGCCGTACTGTCCAGTGGTGTTCATGCTCGGCCCTGCCCACGATGTGCGATACACGTGTGGAATGACCGCGCCACTGGCGTCCGTCACCGGCACGTGGCTTTCGACCATTACCTCTCCACTATCCTTGAAGTAGGTCGGATCGCCGGGGTGCGTGTTGAGGATGTTTCGAACCTCCTCGATTCCCCCTTCGGCGACGGTGTACAACACCGTTGCCCGCTCGCTGTTCTGCGAGATAAGTCTGGCGTTGAGCGTGGTAGTGGAAGCCACGATCACGATGGCAACAATTGCCAGCGTGACCAAGAGCACCGCCATCAGCGCGACGCCGCGTTTCTCACGAACGCGGGTCTTAGGCATGAGTAATTCTCCTGACGAGGTCATGGGCTGATACCGTTCGATGACACTGGAGCGGAAAACGCAGGCGTGCAGTCCTGTGCCGCCACTGCGTACCAGTACGTGTGCGGAGGAAGGACACTCGTGTCGACATACGTGTACGTGCCGCCGCCGCCGGCAGGGATTGACGCGACGGGTTCGTGCCAATTCGGATCAAACTCGGACCTTCTCCAGATGGCGTAGCGCATAACGTCACGCTCGCCGCCGGTTTCATCGGCATCGGCGCTCCAGGTGACCGTAACGGTGTTGGTTCCCGTCACCGTCGCCACCGGAGGATTCAGATCGATCGGCGGACCGCCGCACGTTTGCAGCGCGCGTTGCCCGAGATTCGGCAACTGCACCACGACCGATACCGGCCGCGTGCGCTCCGCCGTATCCGCGAGGCCATTCGTCACGATGAACGACACCATCACGCCGCGCATCCGGTTTTTGTCCACCGAGACCAGTGTGTCCTTGTCGTAGCTGAGCGGCAACACGGATGTCGCCAGCGTGTCGATCGACGAATTGCCCGCCGCGTCCACCTTTAGATACATGTAGCGGAAAAACGGCTGCGTCGAATCCGGAAGGATGTTGCGCACGACCACTTCGGGCGCCGCAGCGTTCACCTGCCGAAGCAGCACATAATCATCGGTGCGTGCCGTCTCCGTGTCAGGCGCAAACCAGAACACGATCGCCTCGGCGGGACTGGCCATTCCGGGCGAGATCTCGTAGTTCGCCTGCGGATACGGGAGAGCGTAGTTCGGAATGTTGATCTGCGACGCGGTATTGAGCGCTTGCACCTCACCTGCTGGTGCGTTCGGCTCGTAGTAGATCGCATCAAGGTCGCCGACGGTCCTCGTCGCGTAGTCGGCGTTGAACGCAAACGTCTTCGAATCTTCGTAGATGATTGCAGGCTGTCCAACCGTCAAATTCGCGCCAACCGAACGGAGGTGCTCACTGAGCAGATCCGTCGCGAAGCGCGCGTTCTGGAGCAGGACCATGTCGGTCGTCGCTTTGCGAAACGTGCGCGACTGACCAATGAAGAAGTTCATCGTGCCCGCGAGGACGATCCCCATCACGACCATGGCGATCAGCAGCTCGATGAGCGAGAACCCTCTGCGCAGGCGAATTGACATGATATCTCCTAAAACGCCGCGATCGAGACAGTGCGCGAGACCGGTGTAGACAAGCCGGCGTTATTCACCGTGATCGTCACGCGGGTGATGTCGTTCTTGGGGCAGCCCAACGGATTGTTGCAAGTGGACGTCGCAGACTTGTCTCGCGTGACGACTGTTTGTCGCGTGAAGCCCGGCTCCGGTGTATCGCTGCTTGTAAACGTCGCCACCAGCGCATCGTACTGTGGATACCCACGAATCTCCGCGACCCGCATGTCCGCGAACGACTGCGCCCGCACGCGCACCGTGTCGAGCGTCGTCTCGTGCAGGAAGGTGATCGTAGTGTTCGCGAGGCCGAGGATGATGATGCTCAGGATCGTGAGCGCCACCATGATCTCGACGAGCGAAAATCCGCGGCGTGCAGTGCGATGTCGTCGCATCAGAAACCTCTCACCCAGGTGGTTCCATCGTAGTGCCACCATTCGGCGCGCCCGGTGGCGCGCTCGACGCGCATCGCGCGATTGTCAATCACGTACTTCGGATCGCCGATCGATCGGCGCGACGTGAGGTACGCGCCGCCCGCCTCGCTCGCGCTGCCATTTCTATAAAACGTCACCTCGGGCAGGCCGGTCGTACTCTCGGTCTGCGTGAAGTTGATCGCACTATTTCCGAAAGACATCGGCGGCGCGGTGCCGAGGCCGAATTGCACGCGCTCGCCAAGCTCGACGACTCGCGAGTGCTCGTTCGCGTCGAAGGCGCCGTTGTTATTCGCATCCCACACGACACGAACGCGGTTGCCCGCCGTGTCGAACATCACCATGACGTTGTGCTGCTTCGCGATCGCTTCACGCTGCGACGCGATCAGCGTCGTACCGATTGCCTGGATGTCGCCATTCACCTGATAGCGCGCGATGTCCACGCGCCAAAGCGCCATGCCCGTCATGATGCCGATCATCGTGATGACGATGAGCATCTCGACGAGCGTAAAGCCCCGTTGGCGGCGACTGCGATCGGTATGCATCGTTCCTCGTGCGATCATGCGAGCTCCGGAACTGGGGCAGCCGGCCGATACTGGAGAGTCGGACGACCTTCCCACCTTTGCCGAGCGATGACAGGAGTGACGCCAACCGGCGTCTCTCGAGGTCCAGTAGAGATAGACGACCATCGACCAGTCGCTATCACACCTTTTCCAGGAACCGTCACGCCGCCGGCTCATTCCCGATCGGACGTGGTGTGTTTCATTTCGGTGCAGGTACCATTTCGTGGCAGTTCACCACCTCGGAGACACCCCCGAAATGGCAGCGAGCTCCGGTGCAGGTTCCATGCGCCATGAGGATGCCGGAAATGGCCCATCTTAGGCGGCTCTAAGGGGGTTCAAGCCCCGTAGGAGGCCTCTACCGCCACAAATCGTCGCAGGAGGGGTGGGCTACCTTGTAGCATCGATCGCTACTTTCTTGCGGAGAACATGTGGTCTGACACGCTCCAAACGCTCGAACGCGCGCACCTGACGGCTCTCGCCGTGTGGGGATCCGCCAGCCTCGCCGTTGGCGTCATGTTGCTCCTACCCCTCCTCATCCGCCGCGCCCGGGCGCCGATCATCGCCCAATTCGCGCTGCAATGCGTGCTCTGGGGCTCGATCGAGCTCGCCTGGGTGCTGGCCGCCCGCAATCAGGTACCTCTTCGTGACTACGCCGGCGCGCTCCGATTGGCCGGCAGTCTCTGGCTCGTCATCGAAACGGTTGCGGCAGGCGTGGTCATCGGCGCGACGCTCGCATGGGGCGGCTGGGGGTTCGGGCGGCGACTTGCCCTCGTCGGCTCGGGAATGGGGATCGCCGTGCAGTCCGCCGCGCTCCTCGTGCTCGACATCATCTTCGTGCGCGGCATCCACCTCTGATTTCGCTTTCCCACCGCCGCAGCCAGCGGTAACTTTGCGCGCCTATGGCTGGCTATTCCGATCCGATCAACCACGCCTTCGCGTTCGCGGCGAAGCATCACGACCAGCAGGTGCGGAAGGGGACGCGCTATCCCTACCTCACCGCCGCCCCGAACGTCGCGGTGATCCTCGCGCGATACGGCCAGGACGACCAGACGCTCGTCGCCGGGGTTCTGCACGACGTCGTGGAAGACTGCGTGCGCGACGGCTACACCGCCGAGATGCTGCAGCGCCGCATCGGCGAAAAATTCGGCGAGCCGGTGCTCGCGTCGGTGCTCGCGGTAGTGGAACGCCGCTACGACGACGAGGGGATCGAGCTCTCACACCTCGAGCGCAAGGAAGATCAGCTCGACCGTCTCGAGAACGCGGATCAGTGCTCGCGATGGATCGCGGCCGCGAATCATCTGCAGGCGGGCGGGACGCTGCTCGCGGATCTTCGTCGCACCGATTTCCCCGAATCCGTGTGGTCGCGATTCACGGCCGGCCGCGAGGCGACGATCCGCTCATACGCGCGCTTTCACGCGCGCCTCGCCGAGATTGGATTCGATTCACCCATCATGGATGAGATCCACGACGTGACGGACGCGCTCAACCGCTACGCCGGCGAGGAAACCCGCTCGGGATAGGTTCGCGACACGTAGTCCTCGAGGATTTCCAGAAATTCCGGCACGATGCGATCGCCCTTGAGCGTCACGCGAAGCTTCCCGTCGACGTACACTGGCGCCTTCGGCTCCTCGAACGTTCCGGGAAGCGAGATCCCGATGTTCGCGTGCTTCGATTCGCCCGGTCCGTTCACGATGCACCCCATCACCGCCACGCGCATCTCCTCGACGCCGGGATGCCGCACGCGCCACACCGGCATCTGCTCGCGCATGTAGCCGTGGATGTCCTCCGCCATGTGCTGGAAGAACGTCGACGTCGTGCGTCCGCAGCCGGGACACGCGGTTACCTGTGGCGTGAAAGAACGTAACCCCAAGGACTGAAGGATCTGCTGTGAGACCGTCACCTCTTCCGTGCGATCGCCGTCCGGCTTCGGCGTAAGCGAAACCCGAATCGTATCTCCAATTCCCTCGGCCAACAGAATCGACATCCCCGCCGTGCTCGCGACGATGCCCTTCGTGCCGAGCCCCGCCTCGGTGAGACCGAGGTGCAGAGGGTAATCGCAGCGCGCGGCGAGGCGGCGATACACCTCGACGAGATCCTGCACGAGCGAGACCTTGGCCGAGATGATGATGCGATCGTGGCCGAGTCCGACGTCCTCGGCGACGGCGGCGGAGCGGAGGGCACTCTCCAGCATCGCCTCGATGTAGACGTCGTGCGCATCGAGCGGCTCGACGCGGCGCGCGTTCTCGTCCATCATCGTGGTCAGGAGGTCCTGGTCCAGCGAGCCCCAGTTGACGCCGATGCGTACAGGCTTTTCGTTCGCGACGGCGATGGAGACGATAGTGCGGAAATGGTCGTCACGCCGCTTGCCGCCAACGTTGCCAGGGTTGATGCGATACTTGGCGAGTGCGCGCGCGCAGTCTGGATACTTCGCGAGCAACAGGTGTCCGTTGTAGTGGAAGTCGCCGATGATGGGGACGTCGACGCCCATGTCTGAAAGCCGGCGAACGATCTCGGGGACGGCGGCCGCAGCGGGCTCGTTGTTCACGGTGACGCGCACGAGCTGCGAGCCGGCGGCGGCGAGCGCCGCGGACTGCGCGACGGTGAGTGCGACGTCGGCGGTATCCGTGTTCGTCATCGACTGGACGACGATCGGGTGCGCGCTGCCGACCTCTATTCCACCAATGGTGGTGGTGACGGTGCGGTGGCGGGGCGCGAAGGGCATGGGGGAAAGATAAGGAGGGCGGCGAAGCGGGGTAGACGAGTGCTGGTATTCCGGGCGTAAGGCTGTAGACTATTCGGGGTTGGGGCTCACGCGGTACCACCCGATTCTGGAGTGCTCATGAAGGACGACCTCGATCAGCCGCCGCGCGCGTACACGACCGCGGATGTCGCGTCGCAACCGGAGCCAACGCGCAAGCGAATGGGTTGGAAGGGGAAGCTGTGGCTCTCGGTGTTCGTCATCCTGTTGCTGGCGGTGCTCGGCTTCGCCGGGTTTACCTGGTCCGCGCTGCACTACGCCTACTCGAAGGGTGATCGTGCGGGCTTCGTGCAGAAGTTCGCGCAGAAGGGATGGTTGTGCAAAACGTGGGAGGGGCAGATCGCGATGGCGAATCTCCCGGGGACCACGCCGGAGATGTTCGACTTCTCGGTACGCAACGACTCGGTAGCGAAGGAGATACTGAAGTCGATGGGACAGCGCGTGGACATCACGTATGAGGAACACAGCGGAGTGCCGACGAGTTGCTTCGGCGAGACGAAGTATTTCGTGACAGGAGTGCGGCCCGCGCCGCAGTGACTGGGTTCATCGTATGATGGCGTGGGTTAAGGCCCTCCAGCGAGGCCCAACCGCTACTCCTGAATTTGCTATTGCGGCGCGAACCGGGCGCACATATCTTTTTCTCGGCACCACCCGTTCGCGCACATGCAGACCCGGGCGGAATACTAGCCTCGGGTCTTTTTTTGGGGGTGTGACCGGTCGGGCTGACGCGATGGCACATAGGCGCGCGTCACGGCAACATTTGTCAGGGTCAGCGCTTCCGCCCCCTGTACAAAATCATATCAGGAGTTGGAAATGCGTGTCACTGGCAAAGTGAAGTGGTTCAATGATGCCAAGGGTTTTGGCTTCATTACCCCGGACAACGGGCAGAAGGATTGCTTCGTGCACTACAGCGCCATTCAGGGCAACGGGTTCAAGACGTTGGCTGAGGGCGATGCCGTGGAGTTCGAAATCGTCGAGGGTCAGAAAGGCCCCGCCGCCGAGAACGTGACGAAGCGCTAAAGTTCTTCGCTTCACTACCACGAATGGGGCGTCACTCGAGAGAGTGGCGCCCCATTTTCGTGTGTGCTGGTGTCGCGAGGGAATTACGCGAGCGTCGCCTTCGCCGCCACGATCTGCGCCCGCACCGCGCCCGGCCCCGTCCCGCCCTCCGTTTCCCGCCGCTCCACACTCGCCACCGCCGAGAGCGCGTCGAAGACATCCGCACCGAAGCTCGCGTGCGCCGCCCTGAACGCCTTGAGCGGCAACGCGTGCAGCTCGACGCCCGCCTCCTCGCTCTGCCGCACGAGCGCACCCACTGCGCCGTGCGCCTCGCGGACCGGCGCGCCCTTGCCCACGAGATAGTCGGCGAGATCCGTGGCCATCTTGCTGCTCGAGAGCGCGCTCTTCATCCGGTCCGCGCGGAACGTACACTCGGCCAGCGCGCCCGCGACGCCCGGGAGCACGAGGAGCATCGTGTCGACGGCATCGAACAGCGCGCGCTTGTCGTCCTGCAGATCCTTGTTGTAGCCGCTCGGCAATCCCTTGAGCGTGGCGAGCAGCGAGGTGAGGTCGCCGAGCAGGCGGCCGCCCGATCCGCGCGCGAGCTCGAGCGCGTCGGGGTTGCGCTTCTGCGGCATCATGCTCGAGCCGGTGGTGAACGCGTCGCCGAACTGCACGAAGCCGAACTCGCTCGAGCCGTAAATGATCAGATCTTCGGCGACGCGCGAGAGATGGATCGCGAGCATCGAGAGCGTGAACAGCAGCTCGGCCACGAAATCGCGATCGCTAACGGCATCGATGCTGTTGGGTGAGAGCTGCGCGAAGCCCAGGCTGCCCTGCAGTAGCACGCGCGAGATGGGGAATGCGCAGCCGGCGACGGCGCCGGAGCCGAGCGGAAGAACGGCGGCGGTACGGCTGGCGGTGGCGAGGCGCACGCGATCGCGGTCGAGCGGCCAGAAGTGCGCGAGCATCCAGTGCGCGGCGGACACGGGCTGCGCGCGCTGCATGTGCGTGTACGCCGGCATGATCACGTTCGCGGCGGACAGCGACTCGGCCTGGGCGAGCATCACCTGCTGCAGCTCGCGAACCGCGGTGTCGAGCACGCCGCACGCATCCATCGACCAGAGGCGCGTTGCGGTCGCGACCTGATCGTTGCGGCTGCGTCCCGTGTGGAGCTTCGATGCGACGTCGCCGATCTCCTCGTGGAGCAGGCGATCGATGAGCGTGTGCACGTCTTCGTCGGACGGTGCGGGCTGGACACCGGCGCGGAGCCGTGCGGCGACCGCGTCGAGCCCGTGCTCGAGTGCGAGGCTCTCCTCGACGGTGACGACACCGGCGCTCCAGAGCGCGATCGCCCACGCCTTGGAGAGACGTACGTCGAATGGCCAGAGACGAAAGTCGACGCCAATGGAGCGATTCACGGCGTCGAGCGCGGGCGCGGTGTCGCCGGCGAAGCGGCCGCCCCAGAGTTTGTGGCTTGGCGCGTCGACGAGCTTGAGGGCGGTCATGCGATCGCCATGGTGCGAGATGACTCCTCCGATGCTTCGTCGGCGGCGGCGGTCTTGTCGCGCTCGAGATCCTTGAGCGCGCGCACGCGCTGCGAGAGTCCGTAGAGGCGAATGAAGCCGGCGGCGTCGCTCTGGTGGTAGACGTCATCCTCGCCGAAGGTGACGAAGCGCTCATCGTATAGAGCCTCGTCGCTCACACGTCCGGCGATGGTGACGGTTCCCCTGAGCAGGCGAAGCGTGATCGATCCGGTGACGCGCTGCTGCGTGGTGTTGACGAAGGCGTCGTACGCCTCGCGCTCGGTGGTCCACCAGCGGCCCTCGTACACGAGGTCCGCGTAGCGCGGCGCGATGACGTCCTTGGCGGCGAGGGTGCGGCGGTCGAGCACGAGCTGCTCGAGCTCGGAGTGCGCGGTCTGGAGAAGCGTGCCGCCCGGGGTTTCGTAGATGCCGCGGGACTTCATGCCGATGAGGCGATCCTCGACGAGATCGATGCGGCCAACGCCGTGGCGGCCCGCGATGGTGTTGAGCGTTTGAACCAGTGTGACAGGCGGGAGGTGCTTGCCGTTCACCGAGACCGGTGTGCCGGAGGCGAAACCAATCGTGACGTCCTCCGGGGAATTCGGCGCGCTCGCCGGATCGGCGGTGAGAAGAAAGAGGTCGGCCGGCGGGACGGAATTCGGATTTTCGAGAATTCCGCCCTCGTGCGAGACGTGCCAGAGATTCCGGTCGCGCGAGTAGATCTTGGTGGTGGTCGCCGAAACGGGGACGTTGTGCGCGGCGGCGTACGCGAGTGCATCCTCGCGGCTCCGGATATCCCACTCGCGCCAGGGGGCGATGACCGGAAGCTCCGGCGCGAACGCCGCATAGGTGAGCTCGAAGCGGACCTGATCGTTCCCCTTGCCGGTGCAGCCGTGCGCGAGCGCGTCGGCGCCCACTGCGCGGGCGACGTCCACCTGGCGCTTGGCTATCAGCGGACGCGCCATGGAGGTGCCGAGCAGGTATTTGCGGCCGTAGATCGCGCCGGCGCGGAGGGTGGGCCAGATGTAGTCGGTGACGAACTCCTCTCGCATGTCCTCGACGAAGCAGTCGTCGGCGCCGGAGGCGATTGCCTTGGCACGAATGCCTTCGAGCTCGTCACCCTGCCCGATCTCGGCGGCGACGCAGATGATCTCCGCGTCGTAGCGCTCGCGCAGCCAGGGAACGATGATGGAAGTGTCGAGGCCCCCCGAATAGGCGAGCGCGATTTTGCGAATCATGCCGTCTCCGCGATCGAGAATAAATATGCGTAACCACTGCATATTTAGCGGATGGACGGCCTATGTCAAGCGGTTGAGAGCGGGGGCGTCAGGCGGGCGCGGGGCCGGCGACGGACTTGAGGCGTTTGATGACCTTCTCCATGGCGGAATTCGAGCGGCAGATGATGAGCACCGTGTCGTCGCCGGCGATCGTGCCCATGACCTCGGGCCACTCCTCCGCATCGAGGGCGACGCCGATGGGTTGGGCGCCGCCGGGGAGGGTGTGGAGCACGATCATTTCGCCGACACCGTCGATCGCGGTGTAGAGTGGGGGGAGGAGCACCTGCAACGGCGGGCGCCCGTCGGCATCGTCGCCGGTGGTGATCGCGTAGCGCGAGCCGCCGCCCTGGAAGGGGATGCGGGAGACGCGCATCTCGCGCAGGTCGCGGGAGAGCGTGGACTGGGTGACATCCCAGCCGCGCTGGCGGAGGAGCTTGCGCAGCTCCTCCTGGCTCTCGACGGGGCGGGAATCGATGATCGAGCGAATGGTGCCTTGGCGCTCGCGCTTGTTGGCCATGGGTGAGAATAGCGCGGCGCGGCCCGAACGGCGAGGGGATGGCCATTGACAGAGCGCCTCCGCAATTTTATGCATTATTTGTGCATAAACTTGCGATTGGGGTTTTGGGCGCCAGCGGTTACGCCGGGCGGGAGCTGTGCGAGCTCGTGGCGAGACATCCATCGGCGCGGCTCGCGTTCGCGAGCGCGAACGAGCGTGTTGGCGCGAGCGCGCGTTTTGGCGGGACGGAGCACACGTTCGTGGCCGCCGAAGACGCGAGACTCGGCGACGCCGCGCTGGTGTTCAGCGCGCTGCCGCACGGGGCGTCGGCACAGTGGGTGAGCGCGGCTCACGCGGCTGGGGCGAAGGTCGTGGATCTCTCCGCCGATCTGCGCCCCGGTAGTAGCGCGGCGTGCGTGCCGTACGGGCTCACTGAGCACGCGCGGGAGCTCGTGCGTGACGCCGAGATCGTGGCGAATCCCGGATGTTATCCGACCGTCACGCTGCTCGCGCTCTTGCCGTTGATCGCACGAGGGCTCGTGGCGCCCGGCGCGACGATCACGGTGAACGCAGCCAGCGGAGTAACGGGCGCGGGGTTTTCGCCCAGGCGCGAGCTGATGTTCGCTGAGGTCGCGGAGGATTTCCGGCCGTACGCGATCGGGAATACGCACAGGCACCTGGCGGAGATGCGGGCGGTGCTGGCGGAGCTGGGGTGCGATGCGGATCTGATCTTCACGCCGCACCTGCTGCCGGTGGCGAGGGGGATCCTGGCGACGATCACCGTGCCGGTTGCGGAACCGATCGAGGACGTGCTGGCGCCGTGGCGCGAGCACTACGCGGGGGAGCCGTTCATCGAAGTGAGCGCGGAGATCCCGGCGCTCAGGGACGTGGTGCATCGCAACGTCGTGCGGATCACGGCGACGGTGGCTGCGGGGGTGCGAACACCGACAATCATCGTGGTCGCAGCGATCGACAACCTGGTGAAGGGCGCGGCGGGGCAGGCGGTGCAGAACGCGAATCTGCTGCTCGGGCTCGACGAGACGATGGGGCTGCCGGCATGATGCGCGTGATCAAGGTTGGCGGGCGGGTGCAGCGCGATCCGCGGCTCGCGGGCGTGCTCGCGGCGCTATGGGCGAGCGAGCCGGGGAGCTTGTGCGTGGTGCACGGCGGCGGCGACACGATTTCCGCGCTGCAGAAGGAGTTGGGCGGCGCGCCGCGGTTCGTGGACGGACGGCGCGTAACGAGCGAAGCCGATATCTCAGTACTTCGCATGGCGCTATCGGGCGTAGCGAACAAGGAGCTCGTGGATTCTCTCAGTACTGAGGGAATTGCGGCAGTGGGAATCTCGGGCGAAGACGGACCCCTGATGCTGGCGCGCGCGATGAATGGGCCGCTGCTCGGCAAAGTCGGAACGCCCGTGGAAGTGCGGGACACGCTGCTCCGCGTGCTGCTCGCGAGCGGGTTTCTCCCCGTGATCTCGCCCGTCTCGCGCGATGCTGACGCGACGGCCGGCGGCGCCCTCAACGTGAACGGCGATGACGCCGCGGCCGCGATCGCGTGTGCGCTGGACGCCGATGAGCTGCTGCTAGTGTCCGATGTTCCGGGCGTGATGGTGGACGGCATCAGGGTATCGATGATGTCGGCCGGCGAGGCATCGGACGCCATCGATAGCGGCGTCGCTACGGCGGGGATGGCGACCAAGCTTCGCGCCGCCCTCGACGCGCTCCAGCGCGGCGTGCCCCAGGTGCGCATCGGCTCGCTCGACGCCCTGCTCGACCCCACGCTCGGCACCACCCTACTCGCCACTCCGCAACCCGCATGACGATGCTTCCGGTACTCGAGGCGGAAACGCCAACCGCGCAGTCGACGCCCGACGCACTGCTCCCCGTCTACAAGCGATTCCCGGTGGAGGTAGTACGCGGCGAGGGGACGCGGCTGTTCGATGCGGATGGCCGCAGCTATCTCGACTTCACCAGCGGCATCGGCGTCAACGCGCTCGGCTACGGCGACGCGGGGATCGCAGCGGCCGCGATGCGCGCGCTCGAGAGCGGCGTGCTACACACGTCGAATCTTTTTCACACGGCGCCCGCGCGCGCACTCGCCGAATCGCTGGTGGCGCGATCGTTCGCGTCGAGCGTGTTCTTCTGCAACTCGGGGGCGGAGGCCAACGAAGGCGCGTTCAAGTTCGTGCGCCGCTGGGCGCGCGAAGTTGGCGGTGCGGAGAAGCACGAGATCATCGCGCTGCGCGGCGGATTCCACGGCCGTCTCTTCGCTACGTTGGCGGCAACGGACCGGCCACAGTATCGCGCGCCATTTCGTCCGCTCGCGGGCGGGATATCGATCGTTGAGCGGGACTTGCGGGAGCTGGCGCGCGTGCTGGATGGCGAGACGGTCGCGGCGGTGATCGTGGAGCCGGTGCAAGGGGAGGGCGGCGTGCGCGTGCTGGATCCCGCGTTTCTGACGGCGCTGCGCGTGCTGACGCGCGAGCGCGGGATCGCGCTGATCTTCGACGAGGTGCAGTGCGGGCTTGGCCGCACGGGGTGGCTGTTCGCGTACGAGCGTGCGGATGTGGTACCGGACGTGGTGACGCTTGCGAAGCCGCTGGCGGGCGGATTGCCGATGGGGGCGATACTCGTGAACGAGGAGATCGCGAGCGCGTTGCAGGCGGGCGATCACGGGTCGACGTTTGGCGGCGGGCCGTTCGTCGCGACGGTGGCGGCGCACGTGTTCGAGCGGTTGTCGGACGCGGCGCTGCTGGCGCGCGTGCGAGAGAACGGCGCGTGGCTGGGGGAGGCGCTGCGGTCACTGGCATCGCGGCACGACGGGATACGTGGTGTGCGCGGGGTGGGCTACCTGTGGGGAATCGATGTGACTCGTCCCGCGGGGGAGATCGTGGCGCGGGCGAGGGAGGAGGGACTGCTGTTGCTCACCGCTGGGGACTACACGCTGCGGCTGCTGCCTCCTCTCATCGCTACGCGCGCGGAGCTCGCGTCGGGCGTGGAGCTGCTCGAGCGGGCACTCGCATGATGGCGACGACGGTAGTGCGGATGGCGCAGCCGAGGGATGTCGCGACGATCGTGTCGATCGTGAACGGCTACGCGGCCGATTCCGTGATGCTGCCGATTACGATGGAGAGGGTAGCGCTGTCGCTCGACGACTTCGTGGTAGCAACGGATGCGCGCGGACGCGTGCGCGCGTGCGGAGCGCTCAAGGAGTATTCGCCGTCGCTTGCGGAGGTGGCGTCGCTGGCGGTCGCGAGGGATGCGCACGGGAGCGGGATTGGGCGCGGGATCGTGGCGGCGCTCGAGGAGCTGGCGCGCGTGCGCGGGATCGGCGAGCTGTTTGCGTTGACGCTCACCGCGGGGTTCTTCAAAGCGGTGGGCTATGTCGTGACGGAGCGCGTGCGCTATCCGGAAAAGATCCGTCGGGACTGTTCGAGCTGCGCGCGCCGCTTCGGGTGCGCAGAGATCTGTGTCGCGCGGATGTTGCGGGCCGACACACTGGAGTGCGCGGCGTAGGACACATCGCGCGCACGACCGCCAGCGGACTCACCCATCAGAAAATCGACGTTGTGGAGGCTTTTGCGGGGTGAAAAGTGTCCAATAAGAGGGCGCGCGGACGGCGCACCCCCATTTCGCACCGGATCATGCGTACTTCTTGCACAACGGGAGTGGCCGGCCTGTGCCGGACCGGTGCTCCGCGCGTCCACATCATACCGGCGGCGTCGAGAGCCGCGCACTCATGAACAGTAAGGGAGGATTGTCATGAATCGTACGTCGATCACTGCTGCCGCACTTGGGCTGGTTCTGTCCGCTGCCGCCGCGCCGATGCACGCGCAGGCCATCGTGAGCAGCCCTGTGCGCTTCGGCATCATGGGTGGCGCGACACTTCCGCTGAGTGATTTCAAGGACGTCGCGAAAACCGGATGGAATGCCGGCGCCCTGGTCACCATTGGAGTTCCGCTGGTACCAGTGAGCTTTCGCGTGGATGGGCAGTGGCAGCAGCTGCAGGGCAAGACGTTCGTCGGCAATTCGCCGGGCGGAGGAACCCTCACCAGTCGCACGGACTTCCGCATCATCGATGGGACAGCCAACGTCGTCTACACCTTCGGGGCCGCGCTGCCGACGAAGTTCTATCTCATTGGCGGTCTTGGCGTGTACAACGAACGCGCAAAGGATCAGGCGACCGATATTACCGCCAGCTCTACGAAGTTCGGTCTGAACGGCGGCGTCGGATTCAAATTCCAGCTCACCGGCTTCGCGACGTTCATTGAGGCGCGCTACCACAACGTAATTCACGGCACCGCGATCGGAGACGTCGGCAGCAGCAACGCGAAGTCACTGCAGTTCATTCCCATCACCGTCGGCATCACGTTCTAGCAACAACATTCGGTAGGGTTGTTGCCGCCCGCATCCGCGCATAGGCGGAGCGGGCGGCACCGCGTTCTGGAACGGATTCAACGGCGGCCTCGGTGTCAACTTTCGTTTGGGGCGATTCGCGACATTCGTGGAGTCGCGATACCACTACGTGATTCGTGGCTCGCGCATCGATGCTCCGTCGTGCGAAGAGCCAATGAGTTTGATCACGCAAACGTGTCCGTCCGATATCAGGCCATCGCTGCAGTTCGTGCCGATAAGCGCTGGGTTCGCATTCTAGCGAACGCAGCCAATCAAGACTCTCACATTTGGGGAACGTGCGGCTTTGTTTTTGCCTTTTAGGGAAACGCGACGCTGGTTGCGTTGTCGCGAAACGTTTCCATTCAAAAGGGATGTGAGGATTTTATGAAGCGTATTCTTACGAGCGCTGCCGTACTCGGGTTCACTGTTCTCGCGAGCACCGGGGCCTCTGCTCAGGCCGTGCCGAGCAGCCCGATTCAATTCGGCGTGATGGGCGGTGTGACCTTCCCCACTAGCGACTTCAAGGACGTGCTCAAGTCCGGATGGAACGCCGGTGTGCTGTTCAACCTTGGATTCGCGTCATCACCGGTCGCGCTGCGCATCGATGGGCAGTGGAACCAGTTCAATTTCAAGAATGAGCCGTTGCTCACTGGCGCGCACTATCGCGTAATCGATGGAACCGCCGACGCGGTGTTCAACTTGCCCTCCGCAAGCGTGGCAAAATTCTACCTGATTGCCGGCGCTGGATTGTACAACCTGAAGATCACTAATCCCGGCGAAGACATTAGCGACTTCAATCGGAACAGCGTCACGAAGTTCGGACTGAACGGCGGCGCGGGTCTCAAGTTCAACCTGCCCGGCATCTCGCCGTTCATCGAGGCACGCTATCACTACGTGTTCCTCAGCGGGAGCGACTTCGAGAACAACGGCGGCAATCCCAAGCTCCAGCTGATCCCCATCAGCGTTGGTCTGACCTTCTAGCACCTACCCCGATTCGAAACGACCGCTCCTTTGCGCATTTGGGGGCGGTCGTTTTTTCTGTGCGCGACCCATCCGCTCGTGACGGCAGCGACTCGCGAGAGTAGCTTGGTACATGCTCACCAGCTTCGCCGCCCGATGACTTCATCGAATCGCACGTCCTCGCTGCTCCATGCGTTCGACGAGGCACGCTTCGGCGAGGAGCGGACGTTGAATCTGCGCACGCACCATCCGTCGCGCGAAGAGGCTGTAAAGCGCACGGAGAACTGGCTGCGAGAGCGGCAGATGGCTCTCGCGGTGGAGGCGCTCGTCATCACGGGGCGCGGTAATAACAGTCCGGACGGCGTCTCCGTCGTGCGCGAGGCGGTGATGCGGTTGCTCGCGATGCTCAGGCGACGCGGCGTGTTGAAAGACGTGACGGAGCACACGCCCGGTTCGTTCGTCGTCACATTCGCGCCCCTCAACTCCGTGCGCAACGCACCGCAGCGCTCGCGCAATCCGCACGACGATGTGCCTGCCGATCCCGCGTCGCTCGCCGCGCTCGAGCCGGAAACGCGCGCTCTCCTGCGACGGCTCGCGCAGCGCGCCATCGAGGAGCTTGGCGTGCGCGCGACATCGTCCTTCGTCGAACAGGAGATGCTCGCGCAATTCTCCGCCGCCGCCGCCGGAGTGCCCGAAGGAGCGGACCGTGAGGCGCGGCTCCGGTCGGCGCTGGACGCGGCACTGCACGAATACGACGATCGATGAGCAGCTACCTTCAGTTCACGCTTGTCACGTTCACATCGCTCCTGTTCATCGTCGATCCCGTCGCAGTCATCCCGACGTATCTCGTGATCACGCAGGGCAATTCGGTGGAGCGGCGGCGACGGACGGCGCTCCGCGCGTGCATCGCGGCCGGGCTGCTGATGACGGTATTCGGGGTGGCAGGAAACGCGATCTTTCACATCTTCGGCATCACGCTACCCGCGTTCCGAATCGCGGGCGGATTCATCCTGTGGCTCGTTGCGCTGGACATGCTGCGTGGCGAGCGCACGACGCAGGAGAGCACGGAGGAGATCGTCGAGGGGCAGGAGAAGGAGGACGTCGCGCTCACGCCGCTCGCGATGCCGATGCTCGCGGGTCCGGGTGCGATCTCGACGGTGATGGTGCTCGCGGGCCAGGCACGTGGAGTTCCCGGTCACATCGCGGTGTACGGATCGATCTGGGTGACGGCGATCATCTGCTGGCTGACGCTGCGTGCGGGCGACAGACTCGTTACCCTGCTCGGTCAGACGGGCATTCGCGTGATGACGCGCATCATGGGGCTGCTGCTCGCCGCGGTAGCGACGCAGTTCGTGATCACGGGCGCGCTAGAGGCGCTGCGCCCGTAGCTCGCGCGGCGGCGGCGGAACTGGACGCGGAAGGTCCGCCGCGCCGGGAATCGCTAGCGAGCGTGGAGTGCGCGAGGTACCGCGAACGGGCGCATCGTGCGCGTCGGCTAATCGATCGCGCCGCGTGCGCTCGATCTTCGGCTGACGCCGAGCCTGTCGGGTCGCGACGCGAAGCAGCGCGCGGCGCAGCAGTGCGAGCGATGCTCGCGGCACCACCTCTCCGCCCTCCACGGCGCAGCGCGGGATCGACGCCGCGGAGCGTACGAACATCGGTCTGCGCCGCGGAGCCGGGGTAGTCGCCTCGGCACTGACGAGCGCCTGGACATCCTGCGCCACTACCGCCGGCGTCACTAGCACCGGCGCGAGCACCTCGGGCGCATCGGCGAGCTCCATCTCGTCGCGCGGAGGCGACGCGTCCGCCGCGAGGTGCACCTCGAGTGCGCCCTGCTCCTCGGACGCCCACTGCAGCTCACACGCCTCGGCGAGCGTTTGCGACACCTCGACCTGGAGTGACGGATCGAGCACCCGCTGCCGAGCGCGCGGCGGTTCGAGTGTGAGGAGTCCCGCGCCTGAGTGACCGCGCACCCCGTGCGCGCCCGCGCCGGCGCAGGCGCATCCGAGTGGCGCGGCGAGGTCGATCAGCGCCGGGGACTGTTCCATGAGCTGCTGCGCGAGCTCGAGCACTGCATCGTCGCCACTGAGCTCGACAAGTGCACGCTGAGCGAGATGCTCCACCTGTGCGCGCGCCGGCACGCCGCCGGGGAGCGAATAGAATCGGCGGCGGTCGAGCGGCAGCAGAGAGTCGAAGCAGCTCGGCTGCTCACTGAGCGAGATGCCGTCCTCGGCGAACGCGTCGAGCAGCTTCGCGGGGAGGATGCGCGCGTCGATCGATTCATCGTCGGCGCCCGGGCACGAGCCGGCGTACGTGATGTGGAGTGAGCGGCCGCTGAATGCCGCGCGCAGATAGCGAGCGGTCGCCACGGGCGGCGAGACAAACGTCAGCATGAACGGCTCGAGCACAGCGCCAGTGCGCGTGAGTCGCTCCGTGACGAGGGGGCAGCTGCAGATCACGGCGGCCGGATGCTCGAACTCCGCCAGCTGATCGAGGCAGCGCTCCGCGATCAGCTCGTCGCCCCAGGTGGCCGGCGCCGCCAACTCGTACCCCAGCGCCTGGCAGGCGTGGGCGAGCTGCACGGGCGATGCCGGCTGTGCAGCCAGCACCGCATCGGCGCCGAGGATGATGAAGGGCGTCGCATTTTCGGGCATTGAACGCGACAAGCTGGACATTCGGCGCGTAACCACGGAATGAGGGAAACCGCTGTGCCCGCTCACTTTACGGCCCGTACATTGCGAACTGACCACGTCGACATGCGGCATGGTTGCCAGCGTGCATGCCTCAGCATACCCGGTGGTCCATGGCTACATCGAGCGTCTTCATGAAAGAAATCACTCGGGTCGCTCGGGAGCAACGGGATCAAATTGCCGCATTTGGCGCTCGGACCTCTTGGCCCTCTGGATTCACGATCTACGAGCAGGGAGCGCCCGCGGACGGCATTTTCATGGTGCTCCGGGGGCAAATAGTGCTCCGCAACCAGTTGGGGAGCGGGCGTAGCTTCGTGCCCTGGGTTGCGACCCCTGGCGAGACGTTCGGAGCCGAGGGGCTGGAGGGATCGGCGAGTTACGCAAGTCAGGCGCGCGCCGAGGAGGAGAGCGAGACGCTGCATTTGAGCGCGGCGAGCTTCAGCGCGATGCTGCGCGAGCAACCGGCGACGGCGCTCATCCTGTTGCGGCAGACGATGGCGGAGCGCACGGCTCTTCTCGTGAAATTCGGACAGCACGCGATGCTTACCGTGGAGCAGCGGCTCATCGCATCGCTCATCCGTCTCGTGCAGAGTCACGACACGGGGAGCGGCGCGGTTCCGCCGGTGTCGCGGCGTCTCCTGGGAGAGCTCGTTGGCGCAACGCGTGAATCGATCTCGCTCGTGCTCGGCCGACTGTGCGCAGAGGGATTGGTGCGCCGCGAGGGCGGCGGCCTGTTCATCTCGGATCTCAACGGGCTTGCGAGCAAGCTCGCGCCGGGCGCGCGCGCGGCGATCGGCGAGTTCGAAGAGCACGCTCAGACAACGGGAAGCTTTCGACGCGAGGCGTGATCGCGCGATCGTCTGAGAGGCTGCTGAAAAAGGAAGAAAAAGACATAAAGAGAGACGCAAGGCCGCAGAGGTTACGCAGAGCCGCAGAGGAGAAGCGGAAGGTGAGGCCCTCAGGGGAGACTTTAATCCCACTCGTCTGCGTCTCTCAGTTCACCTCGGCGACTCTGCGTCGAGCTGTTCCTGGTTTTTCCGCACCCTGCTGAGCATTAGGTGTGTGACGGTGCGCGCTTCGCCGATCGGCGTGGCGACGTTAGCCTTCACGCGTGACAGTCTCCCAACGCAGCGCAACCGTTCGCGTTCCTGCCTCGACGTCCAATCTGGGTGGGGGATTCGACTGCGTCGGCGTCGCTGTGGATCGATGGCTCACGGCGACCGTGCGCCAGGATGCGGACGGGCCGAGCGAGCCGGAGTTCGAGCGTGGCGGTACGCTGGCGTCGCTCAACTTGCGCGGCACGCACGACGCGATCTACATCGCCTTTCGCGCCGCGGCCGGAGCGGCGAAGGTTGCGATTCCCGAGCGGCTGCGGTTTCGTGTGGAATCGGAAATTCCGGTGGGGCGCGGACTTGGATCGTCCGCTGCGGGGGCGGTGGCGGGCGCAGCGCTCGCGAGTGCCATGCTTGGGCTTGGACTCGACGCGTTCGGCATCGCGGAAGTGGGAACCGCGCTCGAGGGACATCCCGACAACGTCTGTCCGTCGGTGTTCGGCGGGGCGACGCTCGCGCTGACGCATGCGTCGCGCGTGATCGTCTCTCCGCTCGAGGTGCATCCGTCGCTCGCGTTCGTGTTCGCGATTCCCGAGTTCGTGCTCGAGACGAAGCGAGCGCGCGCGGCGCTGCCGAATGTCGCGCCGCACGTGACCGCGGGACAGGCGGCGGCGAAGGGAGCCGCGCTGGTGCGAGGGCTGGCGACGGCGGACGAGGCGATGTTGGCGGCCGCGCTCGACGATGTGTTGCATGTTCCCCACCGGCGGCGGTTGGTGCGCGGCTACGATGCGGTCGCGGCGGCGGCGATGGAGAATGGGGCAATAGGTGCGACGTTGAGCGGCGCGGGCTCGTCCATGTTGGCTGTTACGCGCGTGGAGAAGGCGGCGGCGGTAGGAAACGCGATGGTGAGGGCATGGCAGCTCACTGGCGTTAGCGCGGAAACGTTCACCAGCGCGCAGCGGGTGAAGGGTTTTCAGATCGTTGCGTGATCGGATCGGGTGCTCGGCGATGCGCGCGAGCGGCGGCGCGGGAGTTGCAAAGTGGGTACGACGAGTGATGGAGCGCGCCGGTGAAGAGGATGGATCGCTCGCCGGCGTCCGCCTGCGGGCGGTGGTAAGGCATCGCCATGGGGGGGATGCGAGGAATGGGGACGGGAGCCTTCGCGCTTTCGTCCTCGTTTCGTTTCCCGTTCGCCGATGAGCGTGGTCGCGATGGTCGTGACGGCGCTCGTAATCGTGGCGGTGGGCGTGCTCGTGGGGAGCGTGCAGCGCGCGCGCGTAGAGAAGCGTGTGGCGGCGCGGCTCCCGGTAGGCGCGTCGGGGATGATCGCGGGTTCGGAGCCGCTTGCGCTCGATGCGCCCGGTGCGGAGATGGGCGTCGTGATTCTCCATGGATTCGGCGATACTCCGCAGACAGTGGAGTCGCTCGCGCGCGCGCTGCACGCGAACGGGCTCGACGTCGTGGCGCCGCTCCTCCCTGGACACGGGCGCACGCTGCGGGACTTCGCGGGCTCGACGCCCGCGCAGTGGCTTGCTGCCGCGCGCGAAGCGCACGGCGCGATGCGAGCGAGGCACGAGCGAGTCGCGCTGATCGGACTTTCGCTCGGCGGCGCACTCGCGACGATCGTCGCGGCGGATGATCCGAAGCTCGCATCGCTGGTATTGCTCGCGCCGTATCTTGACGCGCCGCGGTGGTTGCGCGTGCTATCGTACGCGTCGCCTGAGATCGCGGTAGTGCTGCCGTACGTCGGCGGCGACGCACTGCGCTCGATTCACGATCCGGAGGCGCGCGCGAAGGCGCTCGCGTACGGAGCGACGACGCCGGGACTCGTGCGCGAGCTCATTCGCGCCGCGGACGATGCGCGCGCGGTGCTGGCGCGCGTGGCGGCGCCAACGCTCTACATCCAGTCGCGCGAGGACAATCGGATCACTGTGGAAGTCGCGACGCGCGCGTTCGCGCGAATCACCGCGCATCCGAAACGGCTCGAGCTGCTGACGGGTTGCGGACACGTTCTCACGGTGGACTACTGCCACGAGCGCGTGGCGGCGCTGGTGCTGGATTGGCTTGGCGGCGCGATGACCGGAAACGAAGAGGGGACAGCATAGCGCTGTCCCCGATCGCGGAGCCGTATTTTAGTATGCGGTTCAGGTGACCTTGTTGACCATGTCGGACGTGAAGTCGAACACGCGCTCGCCGACGTTCTTCGCTTCATCCATCATCGTTTTGCCGGCGTCCATCGCCTGCGTGCCGACTTCGGCGGCGACGCGCTTCACACGCGCGACGCGCGACGGTTTGCGCGCGGCGCGCTTTGGCGCGGCCTTCTTCGCGCGCGAACTCGCCTTGCGGACGGCCTTCTTCACCTTGCGTGTTGCCTTCCGTGCGCCCTTGCGCGCCGCCTTCTTCACGGAGCTTCTGGTGCGCGGGCCGCCGCGACGGCGTGCGCTCTTCCGCTTTGCCGCGCCCTTCTTCGTTGCGCGCTTTTTGGACGCGCTCTTTTTCCGGGAACCGGATTTGGTGCGAGCCGATTTCTTCTTGGTCGCCATACGTTGTGCTCCGCGTGATGAATAGTTGACCGCTGCACTGGGCAGCCTTCACGGCAATTTCCGGGCGCGAGCATGCGCAGCGACGCGCGCGACCAGGGCCACACCGTCAGTATGCGCACGCGAGGGGCGGCACGCCAGACGTCACTCCGTCACATCGTGCACGGATGGGTATATTCACCAGTATAGTCGCCAACATTTACGGGAGGGATAGGTGAACAGACTCTGGGTACTGAGTGCAGTCCTCGTCGTCGCCGCATGCGCCAAGGGGAAGGCGGACGTCGCTTCCGCAGACAGCTCGACCGCTGCCGCTGTCTCGCCGGCGGCCGCAACAGCAGGGGACACGGGGATGAAGACGGACACCGGCATGAAAATGGACGCGGACAAGGCGGTGTCGGGGACGGGCGTCCCGGCGGGCTACACGGGGGTGACGGACAATCCCAGTGCCAAGATCACCGACGCCAAGTACACCGTAAGTGGCGGACGCTGGGAGATTCAGACCGGCCCTGCCCACATCACGTTCGCCGCCAAGGACAGCGCGTCCGGGATCTACGGCGCCACAGCGACGATCGAGCAGCTCGCGAAGCCCAAGCATCCGGAGGCGTACGGGGTGTTCGTGGGCGGCTCGAACCTCACGGACCCAGCGAAGCAGAAGTACGGCTACTTCGAGGTTCGTGGCACCGGCGAGTATCTCGTAAAGGTGCGGGACGGGGACAAGACATCGTCGGTGGTGGACTGGACTGCGAGCCCGAACGTGCCGAAGGAGGACGCGAGCGGAAAGGCGACGTACAAAATCACGGTGCACGTCGCGGCAGACACGGTGCACTTCCTGGTGAACGACAAACTCGTCGCCGCCACGCCAAAAGCGGGCTTCCCGGCGGCCGGGATCGCCGGCGTTCGCGTGAACCACAATCTGCACGTGGCGGTGACACCGCTCGCAATCTCCCGGTAGTCCGGAGGGCGGGCGACGGCAAGCGCGCGTGAGCTCCGAGCGCGATCCGGGCTCCCACGCGTCCGTCGGGCGGGCGCAGCGGACGGCGCTCACGGTCGTTCTCGCGATCTTTGCAGGGAGTTGGGCGATCGTCGGCGTGTTGCTGGCGCCCCTGGCTGGCGGTTGGCGATCGATCGCGAGCGCGGTGTTGCTGTTCACCGTGTTTCCGCTCGCCGTGTTTCTGCGGAGCCGCACCGGCGACCACTATCCCGGTGCGGCGATCCGTTTGTGCGTGTTCCGGCCGATGTGGTACGCGCAGCTATTGCTCATAGTCTGCGCGATGGCCGGTGCGGTTGCGGCGCTCGGCGGGGCGCCGTTCGGCGCAGCAGGGGCGGCGGGGCGCATCGCAATCGCCGGTGTGTCGCTGGTGTATCTCGCGCTCGCGCTCGCGGGTTACGCTGGATCGCGAAGGCTCGTGGTCACTCAGCTCGCGGTGACGCTCCCTTCACTGCCGCCAGAGCTGGATGGGCTGCGCATCGTGCAGATCTGCGACACGCACATCGGACCGCACACTTCACGGGAACAGCTCGCGCGCGTAGCCGCTGCCGTGCGCGAGGCTCGTCCCGATATGATTGCGGTTGCGGGCGATCTGATCGACGACTACGCACGGGACGTCGATCTCTACGCAGCCGCGTTCGGCGATCTCACCGCGCCGCTCGGCGTCTTCGTCATCGCCGGGAATCACGAGGTGTACGCGGGGTGGAACGAGGTTCGCCCACGGCTAGAGGCGCTCCGGGTCACGCTGCTGGTGAACGAGGGACGCGTGGTGCAGCACCGTGGCGTCTCGCTCGCGATCGTCGGCACGGGCGATCCCGCTGCCGGCCATCGAGCCGCGCCCGGGCTTCCGGCGCCGGACCTCGAGGCGTCGCTGTCGTCCGTTCCCGCGGGACTCTTCACGATCGTGCTCGCGCACAATCCCGCGCTCTGGCCACCGCTGGCCGCAGCCGGTGTTCCGCTCACGCTGAGCGGACATACGCACTGGGGGCAGCTCTCGCTGCTCCGAACCGGATGGAGTCTGGCCAATCCATTCCTCGAGCTCGCGATGGGGGCGTACCTTCGGGGCTCGTCGCTGCTCTACGTCCATCCGGGAACGGGCTACTGGGGCGTGCCCTTTCGCGTGGGTGCCAGCGCGGAGGTGGCGATCCTCACGCTCGCACGGGGCGAGGTCGCGGGGATCTCGGGCGCGCAAAGCACCGATGCCCGCACGCGTGGGCAAACGGTCCGCTGATCACCGGTCGGCGCGCGCGGCCCCCAGATTCTCGCGAACGTGGCCGGCGCTTCGCATGCCTACGAGCGCGCTCGTGATCACGGGAAGTCCGCGCACGAATGCAATCGCGCGCTGCGCATCGGTGGAGAGTCCGGGAAGCGCCTCGCGCATTTGCTGCGGCAGTTTGCTCGCGAGCTTGGCCTGGAGAAGAGTGGCGCTCGCGATGACCGCGAGGCCGAGCTCGGACGCTGTTTCGAGCACGGTGAGAGGGCGATCGCCGATGCGCTGGGTTTGCGCTCGAACCGCTTCGTT
>JANWLO010000119.1 GCA_025450815.1 Gemmatimonadaceae bacterium | reverse complement strand
GCAAAGACACTGCCGCTTCGCGTCGTACGTAGTGTCCCGCTTCAGCCGGACCGCTCCACGCCAAATCACCGCGACATCGAAGAGGTGTCGAGCCGCTGGAGGGTGACGAACCAGCTCTCGCACTCGTCTCTCGAACCTCCCGCGAGACTGACCTCCAGGCGCAGCCCGGCAGCGTCCCAACGCTGCCGCGCCGTGTTGTCCCGGATCTGAACGTTGAACGGCCTCAAGAGGTTCTCGGCCGATTGGTGGTCGCGATGGGCCTCCTGCACGCCGCGAAACAGCGCGAATTCGTGATACGGCCCCATGTGCAGCTCGATCGGCCCGATTCCGGGTAATTTCGTGTCGTAGATCCGCTCCGCGTATTGCCCATCGTCCTCGCGGCACGATTGCCAGTTCCCTTCCAGGATCGCACGGCCGTGGTCGGAAAATGGCGTGAACTGCGCCGAGGCGACCGCTCCAATTCCCAGCACGCAGGCGATGGTCCACCCTGACAAGAGCTGCCATCTCGGCCACGTCGCCATCGTTCCCCCTACTCCGTGGTGTGGCAAAGACACTGCCGCTTCGCGTCGTACGTAGTGTCCGGCTTCAGCCGGACTTTCCGGCGCTTCGTACGTAGTGTCCGGCTTCAGCCGGACTTTCCGGCGCTTCGTACGTAGTGTCCGGCTTTAGCCGGACCGTCGGAGGGGTGCTGTACGAGCATGCACGGTCGGCAGCGGTGATCGCGATCGACACGAGCGCGATGATCGCCTATCTCGGTGGCGAGAGTGGCGCCGACGTCGAGGCGGTCGATGCCGCGCTGGCGCACAAGGCCGCGGTGCTGCCGCCGCCGGTGCTCACCGAGTTGCTGAGCGCGCCCAACCTGCAAGGATTTGCCAAATAGCAGCGCTACCTACTCGTGGCGGGCAGGAACGAAACCCACGGTTCGGCTCGCCTGCGACGAGATCACGTTCGATACGACGCCGGAATCTCGCTAGCGGTGCTCGCCGGATCGTGGCGCGTTGCAGATTCGATCTGATGACACACGAGGATCGTAGGTCGGCTCGCTAACCTTGGAAATCAAAATGAAACGATGGTTTGCCCGCGTCTTCATCGTTCTCGTAACACTCGCCGGTGCCTTGTCGCTTAGTGCCCCGAACGTCCTCACCCGAAGCATCGGCGTCTCGTCACAGCAGCAAGATCCGAAGTCGTTACGGTGTACGTAACGCGCACGGGAGCCAAGTACCACTGCGACGGGTGTCGATATCTCTCGCACAGTAGAATCCCGATGTCGCTCGCAGAGGCGATCAAGCGGTTCACGCCATGCAGTGTCTGCAAACCGCCGACGATTCCCTAAGTAAGGACGACAGCAAGCGCGCGATCACGGGCGGCGGCGCGGGTCGCCGAAGAGCGATCGGCGCTGCGGGCCCTGCCCTCGGGCGCGATTCCGAGCTACACGATCTATTACCCGGTCGTGCGGCGGTGGAGCACGATTCGGGTGGCGCATCGCACGTGCTCCGTGCCTGCGCAGCTGATGGGGCACACGGTCGAAGCCCGCGTGCACCATCGCCGTATCGTGGCACCGCCGACGCTTAGGATCGCCGAGGACTTCCCAAGCGATCTGGCCGACAACTACGCGACATTCATCGACAGGTTGCGGTTGTGGGCGTCTTCGTCCTCCTTGTGCTGGTCGTCCTCGTTACTGCCGCCGAGCACGTCACGCTCGTGTCGGTCCTGTTGCTATTGGCGATCGATCTTCCCCTGGCTGTGATCGGTCTGTGGCTCGCGGCGAGCTTTTGGCTAGCGACGCTCGGAGACTTCGTCGCCGGGTGGCTCGGCGCGTTCGTGGGGCTGTGTACCATGCTCATCATCAATGCGATAGCCAGGAACGCACGGCGCACAACGGACTGACCCGTCCAGAAAATCCGCCGGGCGTCTACTGTCATGACTTACTTTTCACTGACAATGCAGCAACGTCAGTGCCCCTTTTGTCGGTAAGGGCGACAGTGCATCTCGCGCGTGGACGCGGGTCGCCGACCGGCTGATCCCCCCACCCCGGTCGCTTCGAGACGCTCGAAGAGGCACAAGCGTATTCGGATCGCTGGAAACTCGCTGGGCCGATACGCGGATCCACGGCACCACGAAGCGGCAGGTCGCAGCGAGTGTTTGCCGAAGAGCGGCCCGCGCTCTTCACCATCCTGTCGGCGCGAGCGGCACGGCGGCGGCGGCACCAGCGACCGCATCGCGGCGCAAGTCATCCCGGTGCAAGTTGTCGAGGACAGCCGTCCACCAGCCGTGGCCGCGCTCATCTTAACGTTCGTGCTGGTCCGCCTCTGGCAGCCGGGTGTGAACCCGCGTCACAAAGATGCCACCGGAGACGAGAGCGCTCGGGGTCCTCTGAGCGTCAGAAATTGCGAGGGCGATCAACTTGCCGCCTTTCAGGTCTGCTCGTGTGATGACGAAGTCGTCCATCTGGGTAACAGTGACGCCAGTCGACGAGGTCAGAAAGCGGGTCACGACGCCAGTGCCGTCACAATTCACCGTATAGGTTCCCATCTGGGTGCCTGTCGTGATCGTTCTCGCGCCGGTTGTTGATCCAGACGTGGGCCCGTTGAGAACGTACGTTGAAGTGAAGTTGCCATTTTCCTCGACAGCCCTCGTCCCGAACGCTTCTGCGACGTTCGCGCCATACGTGCCGACAACCGCCCAGGATCCCTGAACACTTGCGGCGGTGTAGCATCGCGGAGTCTCGGCATTTGCGGCAGACGCGCCGATCCAGCTGACGAGCGCGAGGGTAATTGCCAGTTGTTTGCGCATGATCTGAACACTCCTCGAGAATGGGCGGACTGCCCTGTTGGGAAAACTCCGCGGAAGAGCGGATGTCCCGACATCTGTGAATGCGGGAATGAGGCAGGAATGGGTGCACGTCGTCAAGAACACCCATAAACGCGTAGAATGGGCTGTTTAAGCAGGGAGGCACGATGGCAACCCCGCCGTCCCAGTCAGTCACCGAACTGCTGCGGGCGTGGAGCGACGGCGATCCGGCGGCGCTCGGCCGCTTGATTCCGTTCGTGGAGGCCGAACTGCGCCGCGTCGCGCGCGCCCATATGGCGCGCGAACGTCGCGGCCATACGCTGCAAGCCACGGCACTCGTCAACGAAGCCTTTCTGCGGTTACTGGATGCGCGCGCCATCCGTTGGCGCGATCGCGCGCATTTTCTCGGGATCGCCGCACGCCTGATGCGCCGTGTGCTGGTTGACCACGCGCGCTCGCGCGGCTATCTGAAACGGGGCGGCGGCGCTCAATGCGTCACGTTGACGGATGTGGCCGCCGTCGGACCGGAGCCCGTCATCGACGTGATTGCCCTGGACCGCGCCTTGGAGCGGTTGGCGGCAATCGACGCGCGAAAGGCCACGGTTATCGAATTGCGCTTCTTCGGCGGGTTGACCGTCGAGGAAACCGCCGACGTGCTCCATGTCTCGGGCGACACGATCAAGCGGGACTGGCGTCTCGCCAAACTGTGGCTCATTCGGGAGATCAACGGAGAGGCGCGATGAGGACGACGGAGCGGTGGCATCGGGTGGAAGCGATATGTCACGCCGCACTGGCGCGCGAGCCGCGCGAGCGCGGCGCATTCGTGATGGCGGCGTGCGGCGGCGATCATCCGTTGCGGCTTGAGGTCGAGAGCCTGCTGGCTCACACAGAGACGGCCGAGCAATTCCTCGACACACCGGCGGCGCATCTCATCGCAAACGCGCGGACGCGAGACGCGGTCTCGATGGTCGGTCGACAGATCGCGCACTATCGGATTGTCGAGCCACTGGGCGCCGGCGGCATGGGCGACGTCTATCGCGCGGAGGACCTGAGGCTTCGGCGGTCGGCCGCGCTGAAGTTCCTGCCGCCGGATCTGATACGGAACCACGACGCCAAACACCGCTTCGAGCTGGAGGCACAGGCGGTGTCGGCGCTCGAGCATCCGAATATCTGCACTATCTACGACATCGGCGAGACGACCGATGGTCAACTCTTTTTCGCGATGGCGTACTACGCGGGAGACACGCTGAAGACGCGCGTCGAACGCGGACCGCTGCCGTTGAGCGCGGCCATCGATTACGCCAGACAAATCGCCGAAGGGCTCGTCAAGGCACACGCCGCCGGCGTCGTCCATCGCGACATCAAGCCCGCCAATGTCTTGGTCACGGTAGACGGCGTCGTGAAGATCGTCGATTTCGGCATCGCGAAGCTGCTGGGCCAGACCAGCGTGACGCGGACGGGAACGACGCTCGGCACCTGCGCGTACATGCCGCCCGAGCAGCACGCCGGCTTGCCTGCGGATGCGCGCAGTGACGTCTGGTCACTTGGCGTCGTGCTGTATGAAATGGTCGCTGGAGAGCTGCCATTTCCAGGGGAAACTGCTCATTCGATGGCGCTGGCGATCGCCCACGCGCAGCAGGCCCCGCTGACGGCGATGCGGAGTGGCGTCCCCGTTGCGTTGGAACGCATCGTCAACCGCGCGCTGGCGAAGGATCCGGCCGATCGCTATCAGACGATGTGCGATCTGCTCGCGGAGCTGCGGCAAGTGCAGCTCGCGCTCAACGAGCCGCGGACGGGGCGATCGCGCTTCGGGCAACCACGTGCCCTCGCTTCTGCAGCGATCGTCGTCGTGATGGTGACGGTCGCGCTCGGCTGGTGGTGGCGCCGCGCCTCCCAAGAGCAATGGGTGTTCGAGATTGCCACGCCTGAAATCTCGCGTCTCATGGACGCCGGAGAGTTTGCGAAGGCCGCCCCCTTGATTCGATCAGCAAGGGCCGTGCGGCCACACGATCCGACACTCGAGACATTCTGGATGCGGGCGACCAACGAAGTGACAGTCAAGAGCGTGCCCACGGGAGCCGACGTCGCCATCCGGCCGTACGGCGACAACACGGGACCATGGCAGAGTGTTGGCCGGACGCCTCTCGAAAAAATCCGCGTCACGAAGGGCATCTATCTTTGGCGAATTGGCAAGAGTGGTTTCGCTCCCACTACTTTTTTCGACGGCTCTCCCGTCGCGATGCAGCCGGGCGAGCATGCGCCGGTGAACCGCATCGTCACCCTACGCCCACAGGAATCCGTCCCAGCGAATATGGTCGCCGTCCTGGCGGGCGGCGTGCGGTTGGGATATCCAGTCAGCCAGTCCATCAGGCTGCACGTGGACGGCTACTTGATCGATCGCCATGAGGTCACCAACGAAGAGTACAAACGTTTCGTGGACGCCGGAGCCTATCAGAATCCCGACTTCTGGAAGCAGCCATTCGTGAAAGACGGCCATGCGATTTCGTGGGAGGAGGCTATCACTCAGTTCCGGGATACGACTGACCGGCCGGGACCCGCGACATGGGAGGCGGGCAGCTATCCGAGAGGCCTGGAGCAGCATCCCGTCTCGGGCGTGAGTTGGTACGAAGCTGCCGCGTACGCCGAGTTCGTGGGCAAGAGCCTTCCG
>JANWLO010000118.1 GCA_025450815.1 Gemmatimonadaceae bacterium | reverse complement strand
GATGTGCTCGTCGAGTCGAACGATGAAGCCGGCATCGTCTACGACTTCACTCATCCATTGCTGCGCGAGACGGTGCACAGCGAGATCGGGCAGGCGAAGGCGCGCATGCTGCACGCTCGAGTGGCGGAATGCATGGAGCGCTTCTACGGCACCGCCGCTCTCGCGCACGCGAGCGAGCTGGCGTATCACTTCGTGCGATCGGACGCGCGCGAGCTGGATCCCAAGGCGATTGGGTTTCTTCGCGCAGCCGGCCAGCACGCTGCGGCGCGTCACGCCCACCGTGAGGCCGCGAGCTACCTCCAGACCGCGCTCGAGCTATCGCAACGCGGCGTGCACGACACCGAGCTGCGCGCCGATCTCGTGGACGAGCTCGCGCGCGCGAAACAGCACAGCGGCGACCATCGCGCTGCGCTCGCGCTCTGGGAGCAGGCGCAGCGCGAGTCGAGCCTGGCGCATGCGCTGCCGCGCCTCGCGTCCATCGAGCGGCGGCTCGGGAATCTGCACTATCAGCAGGGGCGATTCGTCGAGGCGCTCGCTCACTACGACATGGGAATCGCTGCGGCACAGCAGTCGGGCGACGAGTCCGCGCTCGCGCGCATTCTCACCTCCAAGGCGGCGAGCCTGGAAGCGCTCGGCGACACCAAGGCGCTCGAGAGCGCGCTCCACGATGCGCTGGCGATCGCTGAGCGGCAGAACGACACGAAGCTGCTTGCTCGCGTGCATCGCGTGTCGGCGCTGTTCTATCTGTGGATCTGCGTTCCGGAGCGTGCACGCTCGCACGCGACGCACGCACTCGAGTTCGCGCGCGCATGCGGCGAGCCGGCCGAGGAGTGGAGCGCCACCTGGGCACTGGGCGTCCTGTCGGCGCTAACCGGCGATACGGTCACGACGAAAGGACACATCGTCGAGGCGCGGCGCATCGCGGACGAGCTGCATTCGCCCGTCATGCATTTGCGCGTGGACGAGATCGAGATCGAATACAAGAGCGCCACCGGCGACTGGAGCTCGGCGGTCGAGCAGGCCGCGCACAGCATTGCGCTCGCGCGCGCACTGGAGCAGCGCACGCTGTTGCCGCGCCTGCTCGTGTACACGGGTATTCTCAGCCTGGGGCGCGGACGCATCGAGGAGGGCAAGCAGTATCTCGATGAGGCGTGGGAGCTCGCTGGCGCGGCTAATCCGAACGATCGTCTGGCCGACGTGCACACGCTCATGCGCGCGTACTCGGGGATGGCGATCTACAATCTTACGGTTCGCGAATATGATGAAGTCATCCGTTACGGGTCGATCGGGCTCTCGATCGCCGATCGGTCCGGATACGCGCCGTGGGCCGTACATCGTCTGCTGCCGACCATGATCGAGGCGCTCATGTGGAAGCAGGACTTCGCGCTGGCGGAGTTCTACTGTGCGCGCCTGCGGCGCGACTCTGAGCGCATCGGACACCGGCTGGGGATCTATCTGGCCGAGGTGGGGGAGACGATGTCCGCGATGCTTCGCGGTACCACGAAGGAGCTGCTCGATCGGATAATCGTCGCGGCCGATGAGATCGAGGTCGTGCCGCTGGCATTCGACAGCGCGCGACTGCGACTCGAGATCGCGCGGCGTCACGTCGAGCTCGGCGACAGGGCCAGCGCGATCAGACAGCTCCACCGCGCGCACGACGTGCTGGCGCGGCTTGGCGCGATGGGGGAGCTCGAGCGCGCAAAGACGGCGCTCCGAGAGCTGGACGCTCGGCCGCGCACGCCGATCACGGACTCCCGGAATGGGCTGCTATCGCCCCGCGAACGGGAGATTCTGCCTCTGGTGCTCGATCACAAGAGCAACAAGGAGATCGGCAAGCTGCTCGGCTGCTCGCATCGGAGCATTGGCAAGCATCTCGAAAATGCGTGCAGAAAGCTCGGCGTGCACAATCGTCACGAGGCGGCCACGGTGGCCCGCGCACAGCATCTCATTTGATGAAGGTGCGCGTGCTATTTTGCGATCTGCCTTGCGACCGCGCGGATGTCGGCGAAGAACGCGCGCCGCGCCTCCTCTCGTTGCTCGTGCGGCGCGCGAAGCACCGACGATGGATGAACGGTCGCCATCACCGTTTCCGCGAGCTCGGACTTCACTGGCTTCCCGCGCTGCTGCGTGACACGGAACTGCTTGCCGAGCAGTGACTGTGCGGCCGTGGCACCCAGCACGACGATCACGCGTGGCTGGATGACCCTGATCTCCTCCTGCAGCCACGGATTGCACGCGCGAACCTCGGCGTCGTTCGGCTTCCTGTGGATGCGCCGCTTGCTCTTCGCGCCGCGCTCGTACTTGAAGTGCTTGACGGCATTCGTGACGTAGACGGTGCCGCGATCGATGCCTGCGTTGGCGAGCGCAGCGTCGAGGAGCTTCCCCGACGGCCCGACGAATGGATGCCCCGCGATCTCCTCCATGTCGCCGGGTTGCTCGCCCACGAACATCACCGTTGCGGCTCGCGGGCCCTCGCCGAACACGGTGCGCCCGCAGCTCCACAGATCGCACCCGCGACACTGTTCGGCCGCCGCGCGCAGCTTGGGCAGCGTCGCTCGCGGCGGAACGAAGTCGCCGGCGGAACCCGTGCCGCGGGCGTCGCCACATGGCGTGGTTGCTCTCGTGCGCACGCTCGAGCTCGCTGCTCCCTCGCGTTCGTGCATATCGCCGATCCAGGAGGCAAAGCAAGTGCCATCCGCCTCGCGAAAGACGGAGCGCTCCATACCTTGACATTCGACAACAAGACTTTCATGTTGTCGAACGACCAGGTATCGACTCCTCTCCGCACTCCTCATGACCGATCGCATCGATCTCCTTCAGGGCACGCTCGACCTCCTCATCCTCAAGGCGCTGCTCCCCGCCGCACTTCATGGCTGGGGAATCTCCAAGCGCATTCGCCTGCTCTCCGACGAAGTGCTTCAGGTGAACCAGGGTTCGCTCTACCCCGCGCTTTACCGTCTCGAGGATCGCGGCCTGATCAACGCCGCATGGGGAATCTCCCCCGAGGGACGGCGCGCGAAATTCTATACGCTCACCGCGAGAGGCAGAAGACGCTTCGCCGAGGAGAAGGCGAGCTGGCGCATGTTCACCGGCGCGGTTGAGCAGGTGCTCGGCTCCTCGTGAGCGCGCTGACACGTCTCGTCCGTCGCACCATCGCGCTACTCCGCAAGCGCGAGCTCGAGCGCGATATGGAGCACGAGATGCAACTCCACATCGAGTTCGAGGCGGAGGAGCTCGCTCGCACTCGTGGACTCTCGCGCAGCGAGGCGCTGCGCCAGGCGCGCATCGCTTTCGGCGGCGTGGAGCAATTCAAGGAGTCCGGTCGCGATGCCCGCGGCACACGGCTGCTCGAGGACCTCGCGGCGGACGCACGCTACGCGATCCGCACGCTGCGCAACTCGCCAGGCTTCGCGATCGCCGCGGCCATCACGATGGCACTTGGCATCGGCGTCACCACCGCGCTCTTCGGAGTGGTGCACGCCGCGCTCCTCGAACCGCTTCCCTTCGGCGATCCCGCGCACACCGTCGCCGTGTGGAGCAGCTGGAAGGATTTCGCGCGCACGTGGATCTCGTACGACGAATACGAGCTGCTCCTCGAGCAGCCACGGCTGTTCGACGCTGTGGGCCTCTACACGGTCGATGCACAGAGCCTGACCGGAAGCGGAGAGCCGGAACGAGTGCACGCTGCACAGGTCTCGCACGACTTCCTGCAAGCGATCGGCGTCGCGCCCGCACTGGGCCGCGCGTTCCTGGCCGCTGAGGATGTGCCGGGCAGCAACGACGTCGCGCTGCTCGGCTACGCGCTCTGGCAGCGCCGCTTCGCCGGCGATCCCTCCATCGTTGGGCGCAGCATCGATGTCGGCGGACGCCCGACGCTCGTCGTCGGGGTGATGCCCGCGAGTTTCCGGATGCCGCTCGACTACACGCAGAGCGTCGTGACGGAGCTCCTCACGCCACTCGCCACCACCGCGGCAGACAACGGCGCGATTCCGGGTCCCGCGGTCACGCTCGGCGGCGGAAGCCACAGCTTCTACGCGGTGGCGCACCTCGCTCCGGGCGTGACGGCAGCACAAACGAATCAGGTTCTGCGCGATGTGACGACGCGCCTCACGAAAGAAGGCGCGTATCCGCCTGGATGGCACTTCGCGATGACCGCGATTCCGCTCCGCGAGCAAATCAGCGGCGGCATACGCCCCATCCTCTTCGTGCTGCTCGGCGCGGTGGCGCTCGTGCTGCTCATCGCGTGCGCGAACGTCGCCGGGCTGCTGTTCGTGCGCATGGAGCGGCGCCGGCGCGAGACCGGACTCCGCGTGGCGCTCGGCGCAGCACGCGGCCGCCTCGCGCGCCAGTTTCTCACCGAGGGCGTGGTCATCGCGCTCGCCGGCGGCGCACTCGGACTTCTCGTCGCGTGGCTCGGCGTCGCGGCCACGCGCGCGTGGGCTCCCGCGTCGCTGCCGCTCGTCGCCAGCGTCGAGCTCGATTTGCCAGTGCTCGCGTTCGCGCTTGCGACGACACTCGGCACCGTAGTGCTATTCGCCCTCGCGCCGGCGCTCGCCGCCACTCGCGTGCATCCGGCTAATACCCTCAGAGACGGCGGGCGCGGGGCGACCAGCGGACGAGAGCGACTCCGCGCGCGACAGATGCTCGTGGTGGGCGAGGTCGCGCTCGCCGTCGTGCTCATCGTCGGCGGCGGGCTGATGATTCGCACCGTGCAGCGCATGCTTGCAATCGATCCCGGATTCCGGAGCGATCATGTGCTCACGATGGAGCTCTCGCTCCCGTCCTCGCGCTATCCCGACGCGCGGGTCGCGTCATTCTTCGAAGAGCTTCGACATCGCGTCGATGCTCTGCCGGGCGTCCGGCGCTCTGCCGCCGCGCGCCTCCTCCCGCTCTCGTCCGAGATCGGCGATTGGGGGCTGCGCGTGGACGGCTACACCCCGCCGCCACTCGAGAGCACGCCGGGCGACTGGCAGATCGTCACGCCCGGCTACTTCCAGGCGATGGGGCTGCGACTCATCTCGGGCCGGACATTCGACGAGCGCGATCAAACCGATAGCCCGCCGGTGATCGTCATCAGCGAACGGATGGCCGAAAAGTATTTTGCGGGGCGCGACGCGCTCGGCGGACGCGTGCAGCTCTCGCGACCCAACGGGCCGTGGGCAATCGTGGTGGGCGTGGTGCGCAACGTCGAGCACAACTCGCTCATCGCAACCGAGAAGCCTGCGTTCTACGCGCTGGAATCGCAGTGGCACGCGGAGGTTGGCTTCACGCCACGCACGATGAATCTCGTCGTGAGCACAGTCGGCGACCCGCTCGCGCTCGTGCGCGCGGTGCGCGGGCAGGTGCGGGCACTCGACCCGCAGGTGCCCCTGGCGCACGTGCGCACGCTCGACGACATCGTGCAGAGCTCCGTCTCGCAACAGCGATTCGCGATGCTGCTCCTCGATGCGTTCGCGGCGCTGGCGCTCGCGCTCGCCGTGGTGGGCATCTACGGCGTGATCGCGCAGGTGGTCGCATCGCGGAGACAGGAGTTCGGCGTGCGCCTCGCGCTTGGCGCCACACCGGACGCGCTCGTGCGCCTCTCGCTTTGGGATGGCGTCCGTCAGACCGGCGCGGGGCTCGTGCTCGGCGCGCTTGCCGCGCTGGTGCTCACACGATTAATGCACGGGATGCTGTATGGTGTCACGCCCACCGACCCGGCGACGTTCGCCGTCGCGCTCCTGGTCACCGGCGTCGTGGCGACTGCGGCGATCTACTTGCCAGCTCGCCGAGCCGGGCGCATCGATCCCGCCTCAGCGCTGGGCGCGGAGTAGCGCGCTCGCTGCGAAATTATCTCGCCGGGATCTGCCACTCGTGCGCTGCGCGCCACGAGAGTCCGTTGCGCTCGGCGAGCACGAGGCTCACACGCTCGACATGATCGCGCGCGAGCGACTGCGGCGAGCGGACCACCGCGAGCACGATCGCCATCGACGAGGACGTATCCACGCCCGGGCTCGACAACGCGATCACTCCCGGCACCGTACCGCCGGGCGTCATTCTCGGCAGTGTAGACGTAACCGCAAGCGGTACCTCGGCCAGTGTTCTCGCCGTGAGAAAGCGCGCCGCCTGCAACGAGTCCAGCATCACCTGCTCTGCGAAGTTGCGCTGCGTCTGCCTCACCGGCGCCGCATGTGCGTTCGCCGCGAAGAACGAGCGCGCGAGCTCGTCGGCCTGAGCGGGCGCCGCCTCCCGAACGAGCGATGCGAGCGCGCTCGCCTGTGGGAAATAGCGAGAGCCGTCGAGGGTGAGCGATTCAAGATATACCAGCCCCTGGCGATGCTGCAGCGCCGTGAATCGCTCCGGATGATACACAGCGACAATAACCGCGTCGTTGACTTCCGACACGTCCACCCAGTGGCTCACCGCTTCGGCGCACATCGGCGGTCGCGACGCATACGCCACTGCGCAGAGTCGCGTACAACCGCGCGAACCCTCGCCCCTGGCGGCGGCGCACAGGAGCTGGACACCAAGTGCGCAGAGCGCAACGCCGCCGAGCAGGAGCGAGGCACCATGCAACGAATCCGGCGAGAGAAACTGGCGGAAGAGTCCGCGCGACGCGTAGCTCAGCACCGCTGCCACCAGCCCCACGAACGCAAGGACAATCGCAATCGAGGCGATTCCCGCGAACAGCGCGATCGGCAGGCACGCAGCCGCGACGAGCGCGATGCTCGCCGGGCTATCGTGCCCGAACCGGGCTGCATCCGCCTTCACTGTCATCCCCCGGCTCCGGGATTGCCGAGCACGAAGGCGACGCCTATCAGCACGAACGCGACCACTGCGAGCGTCGCGAGCGCGGCCGCGAAGCCGCGCAGGGCCCGGAGCGGACCGACCATCGGCAGCTGATTCGGCGCAGAGCGTGCGCCAAGAGCTCCGATCCGCCTATCGGCCGCCCCCGCGAGCGCGGCCGCGCCAATTGCGAATGCGAGCAGTCCCGCCAGCCACCAGCGGGGCGCGTACAGTGCGATGCCGCTCGCGACCAACAGCGCGAGAGCGACGATCGACGTCAGCTGTGCCGAGGAGAATCGTTCGAGAAATTCCCGGATCGATCCCGATAGCTGGGCTCGCGCGCGATCCGCCGAGAGGAGGACGTTTGGATCGGCCATTGCCGCAATCTCCACTCACATTGCACGGATGCGCATCATGGATGCGGTGCCGGCGTGCCGCAAGCGTCATCGCGCGAGCGACAGGTCCTCGGTCGCGAGTCGTGGCGCCGGCGCCCGCGCCAGAGCGCCCGCGAGCTGCTGCGCGCTCGGCGACAGCGACGCCGGCTCGAGCGCGGGCACAACATTCCCGCGCACGAGGCACTCCACGCCCAACGCCGCGATCGCGACCAGGAAAAGCACTCTTCCCAGTCCAACGGTGACGCGATCGGTCACGAGCTCACACCCTTGAGCGAGATGGGAACGGTCCACATGAACGTATCCCATGCCATCCGCATCTCGCCGCTCTTCCCCATTCCCTCGATGTGGATTGTGAAATTCTCCTGCGGCACCGACAGCACGCTCGTCTTCATGGGCACGCGCACCAGATCCTGCGCCGGATCGTAGTCCGTTCCCCACTGACCGTGCTGGCGGTTGATGATGAGCTGCACGGTGCCATCGCGCTTGGGACCGGTCCACAAACTGTACGTGCCTGCGGGTACCGTTGCGCCGCCAATGATGAGATCGCGATCGCACACGATCGTCGTCGCCTCGTTCGCGCCCGTGCGCCACACGCGGTCGTACGGCAAGACGTCGCCCAGTATCGTGCGGCCGCGCCGCCGAGGACTGCTGTACGCTACCACGACCAGCTCTCCGCCGAGCATCCCCTTCTCGATCTGGTTCGGCGATGCGATCCCGACTCCCTTGCCGGAGCGATCCGCCGCGGCGAACGACTTTGCCGCGGCCGCCACGTCGAAGAAATCGGTACGGTGCGTCTCGGTCTTCTCGGTCGTCTCGCGCGCATCCGCGCTCGCCACTTGTCCGCTTGCATCGATCGTGAGATGCGTCCACAGGATATTGAAATAGTCGACGTCTACCTTGGTGGCGCTTCGCCCGATGAACCGCCGCTTTGCCACGGCGCCGGTTGCGAGGTCCACCGAGGGCACGGATACCGTGTCGTTCACCTTCGGCACGCCGCGCTCGAGGTAGAGCTCGTAGAGTCCCATCGAGCTGTACAAGCCGTACGACGAGCCGAATCCGGTCATGAAGAACGGCACAATCGCGTTCTGCGACGCGTGACTCATCTTCCGGTGCTGGCCGGCGGAGTCGATCGTGACGCGGACTGAATCGGCGCCAAGCTCGATCGTGGTGCGGCGCGGTGTCATGTTCTTCGCGCCCATCGGATCCATGTCGAGCGTCGCGCGCGAGGCGGAGCCGTCGGGCTTCAGCTCCACCTGATAGTGGAAGTGAACGGTGTTGGGAACACGAACGATGATGTCGCCATCGAGCCGGTTGCCACTCCGAGCAACGCTTTCGATCACGACGGTATCGCGGCCCAGCGTCGTGACGAATGCGACGCGCTCATCCGTCGCGCGATGGGGAGCGGTGAGCGGAACGAGGAGGGCAAGCAGCGAAGCGATCGCTCGGTACATGGTGCAACTCGCAGGTGAGTGAATGCAGTAGACTGCGAGTCATCCCACGCCAATTGTAGAGCCATTCGCCGTCCCCGCGGCAAGTCCATTCACGCCAGGACCGGTGTCGTCCCCTCGAGATGCGCCACGCGATACAGCACGGGACCGTCCTCCTCGCCGGCCGCGCGCGCGATGCGCTCACGGCGATGAGTCGAGGGGCGGTGGAATCAGCTCGATAGCTTCAGGTCGGCGCCGGAACGCTGCTTCGCGAGCAGGATTATCTGCCCCGTGTGCATTCCGAAGTGCTCGACGGCGTGGAGAATCGCCCAGAGCACCGTCACCTCCTCGCGCGAGGCTTTGCGACGCTCGAGCAGCGTGTCGCCATTCAGCTCCGCAAGCGTGGCATCCGCCTCGGCAAGCGTCGCGCGCAGGCGCGAGAGCAGAGTGTCCTTCGCGATCGGTCCGCGCTCGGCGAACTCGGATGCGCGATCGCGCGCCACGGGCCGCCCGCCGGCGATGCCCACCACCCACATGCGCGTGCTGCCGTCGAGATGGAGAATGAGATTGCCGATGCTGTTCGACGCGGGGTTCGGGCGCCACCAGACATCTTCGTCGCTCAGGGTGTCGAGAGAGCGCGTGATTTTCGGGAGATAGTCGTCGCTGAGGAAGCGGCGAGCGTCGGAGAGAACGGCGTCAGCGAGTGGGGTCATATGTCGGATCAGAATTGAGTGAATCGCGTCGGAATCCGTGCAATCTGTTTGCCACTTGACCGGAGAACACTACGCCGAAGCCTGAGCCTGCGAGCCCAGCGGCGGCGAGACGCGTGACCGTCCACCAGTTGCAGTCGCGAATCCAGAAATAACGGCCATATGACGGATAGAAGCGTCCGTCGTACGCAGCTACTGCAGGATATGGTTCGAGCCTGGTGCCGGCGGCGCGCCGAAATGTGCGCTCGAGCTCGATCAACAACGCGCGCGTAGTCGTCGCGTCGATCGTTCGCGAGTACACAGACCGCGCGCCGCGAAACTCTGGCGGGTCCGTCCATCCGTCCAGAT